>NZ_JACDFE010000132.1 GCF_013815995.1 Sporichthya sp. | reverse complement strand
CAGGAGTCGTCGGCCCCGACGCCGAGCCCGACGAGCAGGTCGGTCTCGTCCGCGCGGGCGGTGAGCATCAGGATCGGAACCGGACGGTCGGCCTGGATCCGGCGGCACACCTCGAGGCCGTCGAAGCCGGGCAGCATCACGTCGAGCACGACCAGATCCGGACGGTCCCGGCGGGCGCGATCGACCGCGCCGGGCCCGTCCGCGGCGGTCACGACGTCGAAACCCTCCGCCCGCAGCCGGGCCGCCACCGAGTCGGCAATGGTGGGGTCGTCATCGACGACGAGCACCTTGCGCTGACCCATGCTCACGACAGTAGGCCGCGGGTGTGGCGCTCGTCGGCGGGAAGTGTGAAGGAACGGTGGAGATTCAGGCCGGGCCGACGTGCTGGTCCAGCCACTCCACGAGGGGACTCATCGCCTTCCACGCCTTGACCACCTCGGCCTTGGCCTTGGGGGTGGACAACCAGTCCGGGAAGCCGAGTTCCTTGGCCGCGGTCAGGGTCTTGTGCCGCAACAGACCCTCGCGGGGGTGGTCCTTGTCGAACCCCTTCGGCACCCGGGTCAGCTGGTCACCGCCGATCCGGAAGCCCTTCTTGGTCACCGCGGCGACAGCCTTCTCCAGGGCCGGGCCGTGCAGGTCGTGAGCGACGGCCCGGCGCAGCCGTTCGACCTGCGCGGTCTCGGTACGCCAGTAGCCCGCCGCCACGAACAGTCCGGCCGCGGAGACCTGGACGTAGACCCGCGACTCCTCGAACCACACGCCCTGGTGGGTCTTGTACGGCGTCTTGTCCTTGGCGAAGCGGACGTCGCGGTAGGGGCGGAACAACTTGCCCTCACCGAAGTCCTTGGCCACCGCGGCGGCCAGAGCCTCCATCGGCCCGCGCACCGACTCGTCGTAGACCGCCTTGTGGGCGGTCCAGAACGACTTGGAGTTATCGGCCTCGAGGTCGTCGTAGAAGTCGAGGGCCGCGGTGGGGATGCCGGAGAAACTCACGCGGCGAACTTTAGGGACCCGCCGTCGGTTGCGGGTGATGCGATGCCTCGCAACAAACCCAGGCCGCCCGAGGTGACGATGTATTACACTCGCGGTACATCAGGGTTGGAGGCAGCAATGTCGGCATCCCGGGCCACCTCGTACCGCCTGGATCCCGACCTGAAGGACCGACTCGCGGCCCATGCTCGGGCCGAGGGCATCACCGAGCGCGCGCTGTTGGAACGCCTCATCGACGAGGGGCTCACCACGACCCAGCACCCGGGCATCGTCTTCCGCGACGGCCCGAGCGGACGCCGCGCGGGCCTGGCCGTCGGGGCGGACATCTGGGAGATCATCTCGGCGCTCCGCTACACCACCGGATCGGACGAAGAACGCGTCGCTGATCTGGCCGAGCAGTTCAACCTCCACCCCCGGCACATCCGCACGGCCATCGACTTCGCCGCCCTCCACCGCGAGTCGATCGACGCCCGGGTTCGGGCGAACGATGAAGCTGCGGACAAGGCTGAACGCCTAGCCATGGAACGGGCCGACCTGATGGGCTCCTGATCCGTGCGGATCCTGATTGACGAGATGTTCCCGGCCGCTGTGTGTCCGCTCCTGCGGGAGCGTGGCCACGACGCCCTGCACGTGTTCGATCTTGGTCTCGGATCACGTCCGGACACTCAGATCATCGCGGCCGCACTGGCCGACGGACGTGTGATCGTGACAGAGAACGTCGCGGACTTCGCAGCAGTCCCCGAGTTTGTCGTGTTCTGCGTCCGGAAGTCCAAGCTCACCGCTCGCCCTAGGGCCGCGGCGTTGGCTGACCTGATCGACGCCTGGGCCCGCACGAATCCGGATCCGTACCGCGGGCTCCACTGGCCTGAGCCACTGGCAGATCCTGAAACGCCGTCAGCTGGCTCGGGGGCCTGAGTCCTTCGACCGGACACGGGGCCTGTCACGGCGACGGCAGCATCCATTCCAGGACGTTGGTCTGCAGGAACACCAGCACGCACATGCCGACGAGGAGCAACAGACTCCAGCCCACGACCTTGCGGAAGATGTCGCCCTCGCGACCGGTCAGCCCGACCGCGCCCGCGGCGATCGCGAGGTTCTGCGGCGAGATCATCTTGCCGAGCACGCCGCCGGAGGAGTTCGACGCCGCCATCAACGCCGGATCGAGCCCGGCGCCCTGACCCGCCGTCACCTGCAATGCTCCGAACAGCGAGTTCGAGGACGTGTCGGACCCGGTCACCGCGACGCCGAGCCAGCCGAGGATCGGCGAGATCAGCGCGAAGCCGTCGCCGGAGTCCGCGAGCCAGTTGCCCAGCGCACCGGTCTGCCCGGAGTTGTTCATGACGTAGGCCAGCGCGAGCACCGCCATCACGGTGACGATGGCCGGCCACAGCTGCTTGTAGGTCTTGACGTAGGCCTGAACTGCCGCCGTCGGCTTGATGCCGATGATCGGCATTGTGATCAGTCCCGCGATGATCGTCAGCGTCCCGGCGGCCGCGAACCAGTTGAAGGTGTAATCGGCCGGAGGCTTCCCGCTCGCGGTGACCAGGTCGAGGCCGGGCCACTGGAACAGGTAGGTCCAGGGCTCGGAGAGCATCTCCTTCTTGACCCCGTCGATCTGGAAGATGCTGAAGATCGCGATGATCACCAGGTAGGGCGCGTAGGCCCGCGCGATGTCGGCCCGGGTGTCGGTGACCACGGCGACCCCGCCGTCGTCGCCGGTAGGACGACTCAACGGCGACCGCCCCGAACCATTAGGCGTGTCACGCCTAATGGTTCGCTCGGTCTCGGCGTCGGGCTCCTCTGCGAGATCGCTGTAGGTCTCCACCGGGCGCCACACGCGCAGGAGCACCACGATCGCGAGGGCGCTGACCAACGCCGCGACGACGTCGGTGAGTTGCACGGAGAAGTAGGTCGAGGTCAGCCACTGCGCCACCGCGAAGGCGATGCCACCGACCACTGCCGGGAGCCAGCACTGCCGCAGCCCGCGCTTGCCGTCCACGATCACGACGAGAACCAGCGGGATGAAGACGGCGAGCACGGGGGTCTGGTGGCCGATGAGCGCGCCGAGGTGGTCCTCGGTGAAGTGGTCGGCCAGCGCCGGGTCCGTGTTGGCCGGGGCCGTCACTTTCGACAGCGTCACGACGGGCGTCGCGAGCGCCCCGAACGCGACCGGTGCGGTGTTCGCCACCAGCGCGAGCGTCGCCGCCTTCATCGGCTGGAAGCCCAGAGCGATCAGCATGACCGCGCTGATCGCGACCGGGGTACCGAAGCCGGCGAGCGCCTCCATCAGGGCGCCGAAGCAGAAGGCGATGACGATCGCCTGGATCCGCATGTCGTCGCTGATCGTCGCGAAGGATCGCCGGAGCACGTCGAAGTGCCCGGTCGCGACGGTCATGTTGTAGACCCAGATCGCGCTGATGACGATCCACATGATCGGGAAGAACCCGAACCCCGCACCCCAGGTGCTCACTGCTGCGGCCTGGTCGACGGGCATGTCGAAGCCGCCGATCGCGACGACCCAGGCGACCCCCAGCGCGACCAGGCCCGAGATCCAGGCCGTTACCCGCAGCACGCCGAGCATGAAGAACAACGTCGCCAACGGCAGCGCCGCGGTCAGCGCGGAGGCGGTCAGCGAATCGTTGATCGACCGGATGTCAGGTTGGTAGGTCGCCAGCAACATGCCGCGCTCCAGTGCCCGGGGGCCGGTGGGATGGCGCGGAACATACCAACGGCCTAACCCGGAGGGCTAGGGCCCAGCCGACGGTCCGTCAGTTGGTGACGGCCTGCGGGCGGGCGGCGCCGGGGACCGGGTCGCCGTACGCGGGCGGGTCCGGGTCGGGAAATTTGTCGAACTCGCCAAGGCGCCAGGCGGCCAACTGGTCCGCCGGCGTGGTGTTCAGCCACTCGGCCAGCTCGCGGTAGCTGACGCAGCGGACCTCGGGCTTGGTGCAGGTCTCGGTCACGAACGCCGAGAGCGCCGCGGTGTAGGCGCCGTTGTGCCAGTTCGAGAAGTGGTTGCCGATCAGCACCGGCGCGCGGCGGCCGGTGTAGTTGGTCTGGAAGTACTGCCGGTAGGTGTCCAAGGCCTGCTGGCCCCAGATGTCGGTGGTCTCGGTCGGGTACACGGTCTTGGTCTTGCAGCCCTCCTGCTGGAAGCAGAGGTTGTAGTCCATCGCGAGGATGCGCTTGTGCGTCCCGTACGAGGGGACGTAGGCGAGCGGGAAGACCCACAGCGAGGTCGGGCCGGTCTCGGACCAGCCGCGCTGCGGCCACAGCGTCGGCTCGGACGCGTCGGGCGTCGGGCTGGTGTCGTAGAGGAAGCCGTGCTCCTCCAGTACCGGGTACAGCGCCTTGTAGTTGCCCTGTAGGCACGGGGTGCGCCCGCCCACCACGTCGTCGCTGGTGAAGCCGAGTTCGACCGCCGGGGAGATGTCGTTGTTGGTGTTGGCGTTGTCGACCATCGAGCGGAACTGCTCAAGTTCGGCCTCCCAGTCCGCGGCGCTGAACCGCTCGACCGAGCCCTTCTCGTCCCCGCAGATGTGCCCGTTGAAGTGGGTGCCGATCTCGCTGCCCTCGGCGTGCGCGTCCCGCAGTTGCCCGAGCTCGTAGCGGACCGCGTCCCGCTCGCTCTGCCCCGGCAGCGGAAGCACCCCGGAGACCTGGAACGGCATCGCCTGGGTCGCCGTGCCCAACTGCGGTGCGGTGTAGCGGTCGATGTTGTCGTGCGTGAGCAGGTAGGGCCCGGACAGGAAGTAGGTGAAGCGCGCGTTCGCCTCGCGGCTGACATCGCGCCAGAACTGGAACATCGGGTACGTGCCCTCGACCGCGACGCCGGCGCCGTCGAAGGCGACCACGACGACCTGCGGCGGCCGTCCGCCCGGCGCCACGGAACCGAGGGGCTCCGGCCCGATCCGTGACACTGAATCAGAATTGTCGGATTCGTCCGGCTCGTCCGTGCTGCCCACCGGTACCGCGCCGGCGGTCTCCGCCGGCCCCGGTGACCCCAGGTCGGACGAGTTCGACGAGCACGCCGCCAGCGCCAGCACGGCCAATGCCGCACCCAGGTTCCGGCGCGTGACGATCATGAGTTCAGGGTGCCACGACGGCGGCGGGCCGGCACGGCGAATCCACCCTGAGAGTGCGCTGATGGGGTCAGGAATGAGCTGCGTCGAGCACGGGCTTGAGGCTCGCGAGCATGGCGAGCCAGGCTGCGGGGGAGTCGATCTCGGAGCAGAAGTTGGTCTCGACGATGACGCCTTCCATCCCGGCGTCGCGGACCTCGGCGGTGCGCGCGGCGACCTCGTCAACGGTCATCCGCTTGCCGGCGGTGGACTCCAGCGCAACCCGGTAGATGACCTCCACCGGGGCGCGGCCCGCGGCGCGCTGCGCATTGATGGTGCCGAGCATCTGCTGCACGGTCGGGATCGGCAGTGAGCCGGGGTTCCACAGGTCGAACTGCGCGGCGGTGCGGGCCAGGCCGGCCTCGGACCACATGCCCGACATCAGCCGGAACGGCGAGAGCGGCTTGGGCTGCATCAGGCACGGGTCGAGGTCGAAGAACGGCCCGTGGTGCTCGACCGGGTCCGGTCCCCAGCACGCGCGTAGGGCCGGGACGAACTCGTCCATCCGCTTGCCGCGGGTCCTCGGGTCGACGCCCATCGCGCGGTGCTCCTCGACCGACCAGCCCACTGAGAGGCCGATCGCGTCCAGCCGGCCGCCGGCCAACCGGTCGACGGTGGCCAGGCGCTGCGCGAGCTGGACCGGGTAGTGGTTGCCGCCGACGAGGACCGAGGTGCCGAGCCTGATGGTCGAGGTCCAGGCCGCGACCGCGCCGAGCAGTTCGGTCGGCGCCCACACCGACTGGTAGCGCTCCGGCTGCGCGGTCGCGCTGCCGCCGTACTCGCCGGCCTGGGTCAGGGCGTAGAGGAAGTGGTCCTGCACCCAGAGGTGGTCGAACCCCATGCCTTCCGCGGTCTGCGCGAACTCCCGCACCAGCCCCGCGTCCACGGCCGGCCCCAGTTGCGGCAGGCACAACCCGACGGTGGCCATCAGCGGCCCGCCCCCTGCGTAGCGTCCGACGAGGCGTGGGTAATAGCGCTCGCTTCCTCGGACGCCCCGGCTTTGGGGAGCTCGACGTACTTGATCCGGCTCAGCCGGGTGCTCGCGATCAGCCAGCGGCCGTCCACCCGGCGGTAGGTCTCGGCGTAGTGACCCCAGCCGGTGTGGTTGCGGTAGCCGCTGTCGGCGGGCGACTCGACCAGGTCGTACATCGGCCACAGGCCGGTCGCGTTCTCCGCGTCGAGCACGTCGATCTCCGGCTCGTGCCCGTGGTGGACCGAGATCCCGGTGCGGAAGTGGTTCGCGACAGCGGCGACGAAGGTCGCCTTGTCCACCGGGCCGGAGGTCGACTCGCCGAAGTCCGGGGTGAAGTCGTCGGTGAACAGCGTCGCGAACTCGTCCCACTCGCGTCGATCCACGCAGCGGAAGTAGCGGGCCTTGAGTCGGCGGATCTCCTCGACCGCCTCCAGCCGCGCGATGCGCCCCTCCAGATCCACGCCGCCTCCCCCCGGGCCTTGCCCGACGAATAGTCAAGGTACAAACTATCCAGTCATGGACGACTACGGCTACGGGGACTTCAATTACCGCACCGTCGTGAGCGGCTTCGTCAACGACCTGTCGAGGTTGCAGCCGGGGGCCGTGCACTTCGGTCTGGAGCAGCAGATCGAGTACATCTACGGCTTCTTCGTGGGCGAGGACGGCGCGATCACGTGCCTGGAGCAGAAGTTCGTCGGCTCGGTCTCGACCGGCACCTTCGTCATGCGCACCGATGGCCGCGGCGGGATGAACATCGCGCCGGAGACCACCCGCAGCTACCGCGGTGAGGTCCGGCGCACCATCGAGGACAAGTACCGCAAGTGGTCGGACCCCGTGATGCTGCGTCTACCCGAATCGGCGCGCCGCGAGGGCGACCTGCCGTACCTGCTGGAGCTCGACGGCGATCACTTCGTCTGGGACCAAGGCGACCTGTGCCACCTCGAGGGCGACATCAAGACCCTTGGCGTGCAGTTCTATGCCGCCTCCGCCGAGGAGCCCCTCTTCTTCACGAGCATCCCGTACTGGGTCACCGGCACGGTGCTGGGCCGGCCCACCTCCGGGCTCGTCTACTTCGACCGCGTGCACCTGCGGCCGGGCCGGGAGTGGAAGGAGACAAAGATGTTCACCGACATCCAGCTTTCCTGGAACATCTTCGGCAACGTCTACTCCGACGGGTCGATCGAGTACGGGAAGATCGTCGTCGGCAAGGACGGCTTCAACGCCGCGATGGTGGTCGACGACCACCGCCTCACCGCCGGCAGCAGTGATGTGCAGGGCCGGTACGTGCTCAACGAGGGCGGCTTCATCCGGCACGCGCAGTACGACGTCGGCGGGCACACGTACGAGTTTCGCGGCGAGGACGAGAACAACATGGCGGAGTTCTCTGCCTCCCGCTGGAACGGCTACCACGCGCAGTTCGGCGTCACCCGCCGTCTCGGCGACGACCGTGAACTGGTCTCGGGCGTGACCTGGTTGGAGTCCTTCGACCACCGGATCCGTGACGCGGGCCTGGCTCTGACATCCCTTGATTGAAAAGCGGCCCGGGCTGACACCGCGTCAGGTACCGAGCTTGTCTCGGAGGCAGCATCGCCGGCCTCCTGGCGCCGGAAACCGGCCCCCCAGGACCCGTCCGTGGTGCCTCCATCACTGACGGATCACGACGGTGCATAGCTCTGATCGAGTCCCTGTCCGGTTTGTATGGTCTGTGCTACAAAGGTCGCGTACTTGACTAATTGGTGATCTGGATCACCGGACCGATCACCGTCCGTCCCCCACGGAAGGTCTGTATGACTCTTCGGCGCTTCTCCATCCCCCTCGCGGCGGCCGCTCTGGCCGGCGCGGGTGGCTTGGTCGTGCTGCCGGCCGGCTCGGCGGGGGCCGAGGCCAGCTACGACGCGACGGCCCGCACCGAGACCTTCACGCTCAACATCGCGAACCAGTCGATCCCCACCGGCATCGACATCGAGGGCGGCGGGCCCGCCGCGAGCGCGCGGCAGGACAGCGTCGGAATCGGCGACGCGAGCGCCCAGCTGCCCTACGCCGGCGACACCGTCCCCGGCCTCCCCGGGATCGGCGCCGGCCTGTTCGGCTTCACCGCGCCGGCGTACCCGTTCATCGCCTCCAGCACGAAGGGGTCACCGCCGCAGAATGTCTCCTACCCCGGCGTGGCCTTGCACGCCGAGAGCGGCGACTTCACCACCGAGGCCAGCTCGGTCGCGGGCCAGCCCGGCTCCGGCGCCAGCGCGAGCGCCCGCGTCGATGAGAACCGTCAGGGTGACGTCACCTCGACCGCGTCGACCGGAGCCGACAGCGTCAAGGTCGGGCCGTACGGCACGCTCTCCGACGTCCGCAGCCTCGCGACGGTGGTGGCCAACGGTGCCACCGGCAAGCTGACCAAGACCTCCTCGAGCTCGATCGGCCGGATCTCCTTCCCGGGCCTGACCTTCACGGTCCCCAAGCAGAGCCCCGGCGCGATCCCGGTTCCGGTGCCGATCCCCGGTGTGCCGAACCAGGCGCCCACCGAGGTACCGGTGTTCCCGTTCCCGAGCGGCGGCCAGACCTTCTTCGGCCCCGACCTCGGCATCCAGGACGGCTACTTCGTCGTGACGGTGCCTCAGGACGGCACCGCGGCGAAGTACCAGGTCCCGGCCGGCCCGGTCCTGGACGCCCTCAAGGCGCAGGGGGTGACCATGCGCTTCCAGGCCCCGCAGGAAACGACGACGGGCATCATCGCCGGGGCGTACATCTTCCAGTACACCTTCCCGGCTCCGCCCCCGAACCCGTACTTCACCGGCGACAGCGTCGTCACGCAGAGCACCGCGTACGCGCTGGCGACGGTGAACCTCTCGCCGATCATCGCCGACGGCATCGGGTCGGTCCCGCCGGTCACCACCGACGGCGTCCCGCCCGGCACTGTCGAGCCCGGCACTGTCGATGCCGCCGGCCTGCCGACCCTGGTCGACGCCGGTGCGGTCCCGACCGTGCCGCTGTCCCCGGTAGCCAGTGCGGGCGGTGGCCCGAGCATCTCGCTGGCCGGGGTCAAGGTCGGCCTCGGCGTCGACAACCTGTACCTCGCCGTTGCGGCGCTGGCCCTCATCGGGCTGCTCAGCGTCGGCGGCGTCTCCTGGCTGGGAGTGCGCTCTCGATGAAGGTGACGCGATGAACCTCATGAAGTACGTGCGCGTCCAGTGGGACCGGGCCGGCGCGGTGATCGCCGCGGTCGTCGGCGTGATCGCGCTGATCTTCGGCTACCTCGGCACCTCGGACACGGAGTACATCGCCGAGCAGATCCCGTTCATCATCTCCGGCGGTCTCGCCGCGATCGTGTTGTTCACCGTCGCCGGGGTGCTCTGGCTCTCCGCCGACCTGCGGGACGAGTGGCGCGAACTGGCCGCCCAGGGCGAGGACCTGCGCGCGTTCATGACGAGCGAGACGGCCGGCATGGGCAAGCAGTCGGGCAACCAGTCCGGCAAGCGGGACGGCTGAGGAGCGTTGACCGCGACCATCGACCACACGGAAGAGATTCCGAGGGTCCCCGATAGGGCCGCTGTGCCCCCGGACGCACCGGTGCGTCGGGTGCACTACCGCAGCGACCCCTCGCCGTGGCGCCGCCGGGACCTAGCGGTCTGCGGTGCACTCGCCCTCCTGGGAGTAGCCGGCATCATCGGCTGCTGGTTCGGCGCCACCGACGAGGTCGTCTGGCGGGACCAGACCGGCTGGCTGATCGGCAGCATCTTCTGCACCGGCCTGGTCGTCCTGGGCGGCGGGCTCTGGGTGCTGATCGGCCTGCGGCGGGTGCGGCACGGCTTTCGCGACCTGCGCCGGGACCAGCGCACCGCCCTCGGGCTCACCCGCAGCCGGGCCACCGCGGTCGAGACCGACGCCGCGCCCACCGGTGAGCTGGTGACGACGGGTCAGATGACCCGGGCGCATCGCCCCGACTGCCTGCTGCTGCGCGGTAAGCAGGCCGTCCCGGTGCCGGCCGCGGAGAGGGCGAACTATGGGCGTTGCGGGGTGTGCAACTCATGAACGACTACACGCCGTTCATCGTCTTCGGCATCATCACCGGCGCCATCTACGGCCTGTCGGCGATGGGCCTGGTGCTCACCTACAAGACCTCGGGTGTGTTCAACGTCGGTCACGGCGCGGTGTGCGCGGCGGCGGCCTACGCCTTCTACGGCCTGCGCCAGGAACAGGGCATGCCCTGGCAGCTGGCGTTCCTCATCGTGGTGTTCGTCTTCGGGCCGATCGCCGGGTTGGTGCTCGAACGCCTCGCGGTGGTGCTCGCCCCGGTCTCGACGGCGAACCGCATTGTCGGCACCGTCGGCCTGCTGGTCGCGATCCGCGCGCTGCTCGACCTGGGCTTCGGCGACATCGGGCTGGTGTTCAACCCGTTCCTGTCCCAGGACGAGGCGTTCACGATCGCCGAGGCCACCGTCTCCGTCGACGACCTGATCACGCTGGCGGCCGGCACCGTGGCGGCCGTCGCCCTGTTCGTCTTCTTCCGGGTCTCCCGCCTCGGCGTCGCGATGCGCGGTGTGGTCGATGACCCGCAGCTGCTCTCGATGTCCGGTACCGCCCCGGCCCGGGTGCGCCGTGCCTCCTGGATGATCGGTTCCTCGTTCGCGGCCGTCTCGGGAATCCTGTTCGCGCAGAACCAGGCGCAGCTCGACATCAACGTGCTCTCGCTGCTGGTGGTGCAGGCCTTCGGCGCCGCGACCATCGCGCGCTTCACCAACCTGCCGATGGCCTTCGTCGGCGGTCTCGTCGTCGGTGTGCTGCAGGCCGTGGCCGGCAAGGCGACGGGCGGTAACGAGCAGTTGCAGGGCCTCGGCCTCACGGTGCCGTTCCTCGTTCTGTTCGTCGGTCTGCTGGTGATTCCGCGCAAGAAGCTGGTGGAGGTCGGGCGGATGGTGCGCGCCCGCCCGCCGGCGGCGAGCATCCTGCCGCCGCAGGCCCGGGCCGGCGTGCTCCTCGCCGGGCTGGCCGTCCTGCTCGTCATCCCGCACGTGGTCGGCGCGAAGCTGCCCGGCTACAACGTCGCCCTGACCCAGGTGTTGCTCTTCGTCTCGCTGCACCTGCTGGTGCGCACCTCCGGGCAGATCTCGCTGTGCCACTTCGGCTTCGCCGCGGTCGGTGCCGCCGGCTTCGGGCACTCGGCGAACAACGGCGCGCCGTTCTTTCTCGCGCTGCTGATCGGTGGGCTGTGGTGCCTGCCGCTCGCGCTGATCGTCGCCGTGCCCGCGATCCGGCTCTCGGGTCTCTACCTCGCGCTGGCGACCCTCGGCTTCGGCATCGTGCTCTCGCAGTTCGCGTACTCGAAGTCCTACATGTTCGGCGGCGGTCAGCTGCTCACCCGGCGTCCCGGCGGTTTCACCGACGACCAGGACTACTACTACCTGCTGCTCGCGATCGCGATCGCCGGCGTGTTGGCGGTCCTCGCCGTCGAACGTTCCCGGCTCGGCCGCCTGCTGCGAGCGATGTCCGACTCCCCCCTCGCGCTCACCACCCTCGGCACCTCGGTGAACACCTCGCGGGTCATCGTCTTCGCGATCTCCGGCTTCCTGGCCGGCATCTCCGGCGGGCTGTACGCCTCGCTGTTCGGTGGCGTCACCCAGGACACCTTCAACTACGTCCAGTCGCTGCTCGCGCTCGCGGTCCTTGCGATCGCCGGCAGCCGCACCATCACCGCGGCGTTCGTCGCGCCCGCGTTGCTCTACGTGGTCCCGCTCTACTTCACCCAGGAGAACGCGACCGCCTGGCTGCAACTCGGATTCGGTCTCGGCGCGATGTTCGCCGCCGCGGCTTCCCAGGGCGGAGTCGACACCTGGCTCGCCCGCGGCGCCCAACGGCACGCCGTCCGTGCGCAGGGGCCAGCCGGTCGCCGCATGCGCCTGTCCCTCGGAGGTAGCACGACGTGAACACCCACAAGCGCACCCGCGCGACGATCGCGGCCGCGGCCGTCTCGCTGGCCCTGGTGGCCGGCTGCGGCAACCGCGTCGACCACGACGCCGTCGTGGCCGTCGGCAACGGGTACGGCCCGGTCGACGCCGAACGCGACAACTCCGGCGCCATCGTGCCCGGAGCCATCACCGACCCCGGCGCGGTCGTGCCCGGCGCGGTGGACCCCGGCGCCTGTCTCTTATACACA
>NZ_JACDFE010000322.1 GCF_013815995.1 Sporichthya sp. | reverse complement strand
GGGATTTCTGACGGGTTCACGAATTCTGACGCTCTGCCAGCTGGGAACTCGAGGGTGAGCCCGTGAGGCTGAGTCTAGGTGGTGTCGTGGGTTCGCGAACTGGCGACGAGGTCGTCGTGTTCGAGGGTGTAGGCGTAGCGGCTGGAGGCGTTGATGCTCAGGCCGAACAGGTCCGCGATGGCGCGGACATCGCCGCCGTTGGCGTGGACTTCGGCGAGGATTCGGTCTTCGCGCAGCTCGCGGGGGGTGAGCGTGGGGCCGATGGCCAGGCGAAGCCAGCGGGCGCCGACGGTGCAGCCGCGGTAAACGCTGCGCCGGTTGATGAAGAGGTAGCCGTTGGTGGTGTCGGGCCATCTGGAGCCGCGATGGTCGAGCCAGTCGCCGAGTCGCTCGCGGACGGGATCGGCGAGCGGGATGACACGGCCGTCCACGGTGAGGCGGCCGTCGATGATGTCGGTGAGCGCGATGCGCTGGAGCTGGCCCATCCGGATGCCGTGGAAGGCGATCAGCGCGACGACCAGGGCGGTTGCGGGGTCTTCGGCAAAGAGCAGTTCGCGGATGTGGGAGATGCGGTCCGGGTCCAGCGGGAGCGGCTGGTTGCTCGGATGCTCCCCGGTCTTGAGGCGGGCGGTGGGGTCGAGGAAGAGGACCTTGCGGGCCTTGAGGAGTCGGAAGATCGACTTGAGGCCCTGCCCGGCCCGGGCCCGCTCCGCACCGGCGGCGGGGAGGGCATCGAGTACGTGTTCCTTGCTGATCTCCCGCAGGCTGCCGTGCCCTGCGGCTGCCCATTGCCGCAGGATCGGCAGGGCCCAGCTCAGGTGCAGGGTGATGGTCTGGTGGCTGCGTGGGCGTCGTCGCGGCGGGGTCTTGGTGCCGTTCTTCATGACCTCGAACCAGGTCTGCAACTCCTCGACCATCGACTCGGGCAGCCCGTCGAGGCGTTCGACCAACCAGGAATCGATGGCGGGGGCACGGTCCTCGATCAGGGCCCCGGCGGCGGCGAGGACCTCGATCACGGTCCACACGCACAGGTCGATGTCGCGCAGGGCTTCGACCTCGCTGGCGTGAACTGGGGCCTGGCCGCCGGCCTGGATGCCGAGCATGATCTTGGTTCCGATGATGGCGTCGTTGCGTTGGCGCACACTCCACTTGTTCGACTCGGCGACCTGGTGGGCGATGGCTTCCAGCCCCGCGGCATCGTCGGGGTGAGCGCGCTGGTGCAGGCCGGCCCGGCCGTGGGCGACCAGGTCGGGCTTCATGGTGAACAGAGTGAGCTGTTCCTGACGGAGAGTCAGACAGTGCGGTATGAGCGGCAGCGGCTTGCGAGCTTGCTGAATGTTGCCGGTCGCGGTCGCGGTCTTTCCTCGGGTAAACATGTCGGCGAGGAAGAGTTGCTGGCCGTGCTCGTTCGCCGCGGTGGCGTCGAAGGGCCGGGATGGCTCGCGCAGGTACGTGGCCTGTTTGTGGCACAGGCGGCACACACCGCGCGCGCCGCGCACCAGGGCCCTGCGGCAGCTGGTGCAGGGCCCGACCCGGCCGCCGCTGCTGGGATTGGAGTACTTCACCCGCCAGTGCACGCAGCCGATGCACAGCCACTTGTTGGTGCGGCGGGCTCCCCAGGCCAGACAGTCGCGGCAGGAGTCAGGGCCGGGGTCACCCCAGGGGTGGCAGCGGATGCACAGCCCGGCCGCGTAGTAGCCCTGGTGCGAGCCGCAGGTCAGACACGGCGGCGGGATGACCGGTCCGCCGGGCCAGCACGCGAAGCAGTAGGCGACCTGCCGCATCGCGACCGGAGTGGTGCCGCAGACGGTGCATCGGGTCAGGCGCCGGCCCTTCCCGGTCGCGGCGGTCATGCCGGGGGCAGCGTCCGGTTGCGTCCCAGTCGAGGGGTGGGCTTCGCCGATCGCGTCGCGGCCTGTTTCCCGGAGGCGGGGTCGCCGACCTCACCGACGGCCGCTGCGGCGGCTTGCCGGCGAGCGGTGACCGCCGCCGGGTCGGTGATGAGCAGCTCGGCTGGGGTGCATTCCAAGACGGCGCAGATGACGTCGAGGTCCTCGAGCCGGATCGTGGTCGGGGTGGTGGTCCAGAGCATCGACATCTTCCCGGCGCTGATGTCCAGGCCGGCTTCGGCGAGCA
This sequence comes from Sporichthya sp., assembly GCF_013815995.1. Classification (GTDB taxonomy): domain Bacteria; phylum Actinomycetota; class Actinomycetes; order Sporichthyales; family Sporichthyaceae; genus Sporichthya. The sequence goes on along the minus strand of NZ_JACDFE010000322.1, from coordinate 1,580 downwards.
GGCGTCGTAGCTCGACCGATTTCCAGATCCCTCGTTCGGCCGCCTTCATCCGCAGGTTCCACTGCATCAGTTCACTCCTCCACTGCGATCAGCCGGCTGGTGGTCCGCTGGTTGGCCTGGTTCCAGGAACGTTCGATGTGGTCGTCGCTGACGTGGACGTAGAGGGTGGTGGTCGTGAGCCACGAGTGCCCGAGAAGTTCCTGGATGGCTTTGAGCCCGACGCCCTGCTCATAGAGCGAGGACGCGCAGTAGTGCCGCAGACCGTGTGGGGTCAGGTGGCCGTCCCAGTCCGGCAGCCAGCGCACGGTGGCGCTGGCGAGGCCGCGCCGCAACGCTTCGGTGCCGACTCGGGTGCAGCGCCCGGTGTCGGGGTCGCGGCGTTCGCTGGGGAACAGCGGCGCGTCGGGGTTCTCCCAGTCATCGCCGAACTGGTGGCGCACGTCGGTCAGCCACCAGCTCAGCAGGGCGTCGGTGGCGTTGATGCCGGGCACGAGCCGGGTCTTGGGGCCACGCCCGTTCGAGCCCTTCCCGAACCGGACGTGCAGCTTGCCCGAGGGGCCCAGGTCGGGACGCCAGTCACGGATGTCCAGCATCGCGGTCTCGTTGATCCGCAGGCCCACTCGACGCCACAGCGAGGCGACCACGTAGTCGCGAGCCGCGGGCAGGTACTTGCGGGCCTCCGGCAACGAGGCGCGCCATCCGGTGAAGAGCCGCTCGACGTCCTCGCTCGGCGGCGGTACTCGACCGGCGCCGTAGTCGGTCTTCGCCGGACGATTGAACTCATCGATCGGCTGGCCGACCACGACACCGGTCAGGGCGTGGATGTCGCCTTGGTAGCGGAAGTCAAGGAAGCCGAAGAACCTCGCAACCGAACCCGCCTTGCCCCGCACCGTGCTGACCGCTTGGCCCCGCTGACGCAACGACCCCAGCCAGCGGTCGGCGTCTTGCGGCAGCGCGGTCCACACGTGGCGGGCGACGAACCGTGCGAACTCGAAGATCGCGGCCCGTTCCTGCAACACCGTGGAGTCCACCGCCCCGGTCGCTGCCAGCGCCAGGCACCACTGGTCGATCAGTTCTTGCTCGAAGTCGTCGATCTCGGCGGGCGTCAGCGACCGGCGCGCCGCGCCCAACGATCGGACGACAGCGAGGCCACCCGACACGTCAGTCCCCGATCCATGATGATCCGCCGGTATTCGCAGCAATCATTCATGAATCCTGACCAAATCTCAAGCCTCAGTCTGAAACAGGAGAGGGGAAGTGACCTTGTGGAAACGCCCATCGGACGCACCAGGGCACGAACGCGAACCCGCGGCACTTCCCACACGCTGATGACCTCGCCTGACCGCCCACCTCGTCGCGAACGCAGCGGCCGCCCGGGCTGTGACCCCGATTCCCGGGGGCCTCGCGCGGGGCGCGCCGCTCGGAGGTCGGACGAGGGCAGCATCACCCCCTTCGTCGTCGTGATCACGGCCGCCCTGCTCGCCATGGGCGGGCTGGTGGTCGACGGCGGCTTCGCGCTGGCTGCACGTCAGGACGCCACCGCCACCGCGGAACAGGCCGCCCGGGCCGGCGCCGACGCC
>NZ_JACDFE010000131.1:6057-12328 GCF_013815995.1 Sporichthya sp. | reverse complement strand
AACCTGCGCCGCTCGGCCCGCGCCGCGGTCGCCGCCGGTGCCCGGGTCGCCCGCGCCCTGGAGATCCTCGGCGACGACGTCCCCGAGCACCTCGCCTCGGCCGGCCAGCTCCGCGTCGAGCACAAGCAGGCCAGCCTGGAGGAGCTCGGCGCGCTCTCCGAGCCGGCGCTGACCAAGGACGCCATCGCCGGCCGCATCCGCCGCCTGCTCGCCATGGCCGACAAGAAGGCCTCGGACCTGGGCATCCCCGGCACCGAGGCCAACCTCACCCCGGACATGCTCGTCCCGTAGGTCACGTCCGAAACCACTTATCCACAGGTAGTTGCGGGCTCTGGCCGGTGCCCTTGTTCGTGCCTAACATCGGCACATGACATCGGGGGAGCACGAGATCTGGGCTCGTTTGCGGGCTGTCGAACACGAATCGTTGGCTTCGCGCCAGTTGGCCGCCGCAGCCTACGAAGAGGTCGGCTCACTGGCTGCTGGCGTGCGGGCCAACACCTCACTGCTGAACGCCCTGCGCGAGACCCAGGTCGAGCAGGGGGTCAGACTTACCCGGGTCGAGACGCGACTCGAGTCGTTGGAATCCGCGGTAAGTGGGTTGGACGCCAAGGTCGTCGGGTTGGAGTCCGAGGTTCGGACGGGCTTCGCCATGGTGGGACAGGGAATGGCGACCATCACCGCAATGGTGGAGCGCATTACGCCCCGGGGCTGACGCAGCAGCTCAGTGGCCGGGGCCGCCGCCGCCGTGGTCGTGACCGGCCCCGCCGGGGACATGGGTCTGGGGGTTCCGCCCCATCCAGGCGGGGGCCGTCGTGCCGCCGTCGACCTCGTCGGTCTCGTAAACGGCGATCAGCATGATGCCCATGACGTCGCCCATCGCCTTCGGGGCGTCGTACATGCTCGTCAGGGTCAGCTTGTCGCCGGCCCGCAGCGCCCCGAGGGAATCCCAGCTGCAGGTCGACATCGACGTGACCAGGCCGTCGAGCGCCCCGGACCCGTAGCCCGCGCGTGAGGAGCAGATCCGCGCCTTGGTGGTCACGTTGTCCAGCGTCATACCCATGCCGCCGGCGTGCACGTGGCCGCCGGCGGCGACCACCCGGCCGGTCAGGGACGACCTCCAGGACCACGCGGTGGCGGACTTCCCGGTCGGGACCGCGTATTCCGAGGTCATGCAGTTGTTGACGTCCAGCCAGACCGGGGTGACCGCCTTCATGCCGGGCGTGGAAGCCGGGACGTGGTGCACCACGGTCTCGAAGAAGACCACCTGGGGGGTCTCGGAGTGGTTCATCAGCTCGATCAGGCCGGCCCACGGTCCGGGCCGGACCCGGAAGCCGAACCCGTCGGGGAGTCGGATCGGGGTGCGCTCGTCGCCGGAGGCGAACAGGCGCCGGCCCATCGCCCCGATGCCGTTGCGCCCGCAGGTGGGGTCGGTGGCGGCGGTCTCGGCGACGACGAAGTGGTGCATCATCACGCCCGTGCTCATGTCGGCGCGCTTGCCGTCGGCGGTGACCAACCGCGGCTCGATCGCGGTGATGTAGCAGTCCTCGCAGGGCTTCGGCACGTTCGGCAGGGGCCGGTTCACCTGCATCTCGCCGGTCGGGGCCGACGGCAGCACGAACGGTCCGAGGCGGACCACCGAGACCGTCTCGCCGGCATTCACCTCCGCGGCCGTGGGCGCCGCGGGGGCGCCGGCGGTGGCCGATCCGGAGACCGTGGCGGCCGCCACAACGACCGTCACGGTGGCGACCAGCGCGGCGGCGCGGAACCAGAGCGAGGTCCTGATGAGTTCCACGATCGGCTCACCCCCCGATCCGGTCAACCGATTCACCCGGATTGAGGGGATTTCCCGAGGTGGCCGTGGGGTTACACGGGAGTAGCCGGGTACTTCCCACCAGGCCAGACGCGCCGGGTAGGTTCGGCTTCGCCACCTGAATCCGTGCAGAGGAGACGCCCGTGACCGTCCGTGTCGGCATCAATGGTTTCGGGCGCATCGGCCGTAACTTCTACCGCGCGGTGCTGGCCGGCGGGGCCGACATCGACATCGTCGGCGTCAACGACCTCACCGACAACGCGACCCTCGCGCACCTGCTCAAGTACGACAGCATCCTCGGTCGCCTCGGGCTGGACGTGAAGGCCAGCGACACCGAGATCACCGTCGGCGGCAAGAGCTTCGCGGTCACCTCCGAGCGTGACCCCGCCAACCTGCCGTGGCAGAGCCTGGGCGCCGACGTCGTCCTGGAGTCGACCGGCCACTTCACCAAGGCCGCCGACGCCGGCAAGCACCTCGCCGCGGGCGCCAAGAAGGTCATCATCTCCGCGCCGGCCAACGACGAGGACATCACGATCGTGATGGGCGTGAACCACACGTCCTACGACCCGGGCGCGCATCACATCATCAGCAACGCGTCCTGCACCACGAACTGCGTGGCGCCGATGGCCAAGGTTCTCCTGGAGAACTTCGGCATCGAGAAGGGCCTGATGACCACGATCCACGCCTACACCAACGACCAGGTGATCCTGGACTTCCCGCACAAGGACCTGCGCCGGGCGCGGGGCGCCGCGACCAACATCATCCCGACCTCGACCGGCGCCGCGAGAGCCACCGCGCTGGTGCTCCCGGAGCTCAAGGGCAAGCTCGACGGCATCGCGATGCGCGTACCGGTCCCCACCGGTTCGGTCACCGACCTGGTCCTGACGCTGTCCCGCGAGACCACCAAGGCCGAGGTCAACGCCGCGTTCCAGGCGGCTGCCGAGGGCGAGCTCAAGGGCTTCCTGGAGTACACCGAGGACCCGATCGTGTCCTCCGACATCGTCACCTCACCGGCGTCCTGCACGTTCGACTCGCTGCTGACCATGGCCCAGGGCAACCAGGTGAAGGTCGTCGGCTGGTACGACAACGAGTGGGGCTACTCCAACCGCCTCGCGGACCTGATCACGTTGGTCGGCAAGTCCCTGTAGTCCTGCCGTGCAGAGCATCGACGATCTCGGGGACCTGTCGGGTAAGCGGGTTCTGGTCCGCTCCGACCTCAACGTTCCCCTCGACGGCGCCACCATCACCGATGACGGCCGGATCCGGGCCAGCCTGCCGGTGATCCAGCACCTGGCCGCGGCCGGTGCTCGCGTCGTCGTCTGCGCGCACCTGGGCCGGCCCAAGGGCGCGCCCGACCCGACGTACTCGCTGGCCCCGGTGGCGCACCGGTTGCAGGAACTGCTGGGCCACCAGGTGATGTTCAGTCCCGAGGTGGTCGGCCAACAGGCCGAAGCGACGGTGGCCGCCCTGCCCGACGGCGGGGTCACGCTGCTGGAGAACGTCCGCTTCGCGGCCGCGGAGACCTCCAAGGACGACGCCGAACGCGGTGCCTTCGCCGAGCAGTTGGCCGCGCTGGCCGACGCCTATGTCGGCGACGCGTTCGGTGCGGTGCACCGCAAGCACGCGAGCGTCTACGACGTCGCCCGACTGCTACCGCACGCCGCCGGCGACCTGGTCCGCACCGAGGTCGAGGTGCTGCGCCGGCTCACCGAGGACCCGCAGCGGCCGTACGCGGTCGTCCTGGGCGGGTCCAAGGTCTCGGACAAGCTCGCGGTCATCGACCGCCTGCTCGGGGTCGCGGACAAGATCCTGGTCGGCGGCGGGATGGTCTACACCTTCCTCGCTGCGCAGGGCCACGAGGTCGGGACCTCGTTGCTGGAGAGCGACCAGATCGACACCGTCATGGGCTACCTCGCCGAGGCCGAGAAGCGCGGGGTCGAGTTGATCCTGCCCACCGACATCGTCGTCGCCGACCGCTTCGCCGGCGACGCCGACGTGCGGGTGGTGCCCGCCGACGCGATTCCGGCCGGCTGGATGGGCCTGGACATCGGTCCGGCCAGCGGCGCCGCGTTCGCGGCCGCGCTGAGCGAGTGCGCGACGATCTTCTGGAACGGCCCGATGGGCGTCTTCGAGATGGCCCCGTTCGCCGCCGGCACCCGCGCGGTCGCCCGCGCGCTCACCGACGGCAAGGGCTTCTCGGTGGTCGGCGGCGGGGACTCCGCCGCGGCCGTGCGTACCCTCGGCTTCGCCGAGAGCGCCTTCGGACACATCTCCACCGGTGGTGGGGCGAGCCTTGAGTACCTCGAGGGCAAGACCCTGCCCGGTCTGCAAGCACTGGAGGACTGAATGGCAGCCGCGTCCAAGAAGCAGGGCGATCCAGAAGGTCGCACGCCCTTGATGGCGGGCAACTGGAAGATGAACCTCAACCACCTCGAGGCCATCGCGCTCACCCAGAAACTGGCGTTCTCCCTCGACGACCCGGACTTCGACAAGGTCGAGGTCGCGCTCATCCCGCCGTTCACCGACATTCGTTCGGTGCAGACGTTGGTGGACGCGGACAAGATGCGCTTCAGCTACGGGGCGCAGGACCTGTCGCCGAACGACTCCGGCGCCTACACCGGGGACATCTCCGGGGTGATGCTGGCCAAGCTCGGCTGCACCTACGTCGTCGTCGGGCACTCGGAGCGCCGGCAGTACCACCGCGAGGACGAAGCCGTGGTCAACGCGAAGGTGAAGGCCGCGTTCAAGCATGGCCTGCGTCCGATCATGTGCGTCGGTGAAGGGCTCGAGGTCCGTCAGTCCGGTGGACACGTCAGCCACACCCTCGCGCAGCTCGACGGTGGGCTGGACGGTGTTCCGGCGAGGGACGCGGAGAACATCGTGATCGCCTACGAGCCGGTCTGGGCGATCGGCACCGGCGAGGTCGCCACCCCGGACGACGCGCAGGAGGTCTGCGGGGCGATCCGGTCGCGGCTGGCCGAGTTGTACTCCAAGGAGCTCGCGGACGGTGTGCGGGTGCTCTACGGCGGTTCGGTGAAGGGCGACAACGTCGTCGGGATCATGGCCCAGCCGGACGTGGACGGTGCTCTGGTGGGTGGCGCCAGCCTGCAGGCGGAAGAATTCACGAAGATCGTGCGCTTCCACCGGGGATAACTCCTCCGGACAGCGTCGGCGCCCCCGGCCGGCAGCCGGGTTAGGATGACGCCGCACCGACCGCCCGCCAGGGAACCGCACGAGAGAAGTGGACCGACGTGGAGACCGCGTTCCAGATCCTGCTGCTGATGACCAGCATGCTGATCGTCCTGCTCGTGCTGCTCCACAAGGGCAAGGGCGGCGGTCTGTCCGACCTGTTCGGCGGCGGCGTCTCCTCCTCACTCGGCGGTTCCTCGATCGCGGAACGCAACCTCGACCGGATCACCTACATCGTGATGATCGTCTGGAGCGCCAGCTGCATCGGCCTGCTCCTGCTGCTCAAGGAATAAATCGCTCCACTGCGCGGGCATGACTGCGGTCACCGACCCCGCCGGGCGACCGCTCGAACAACGAACTCAGGAGACATCTCGTGGCAAGTGGCAACGCGATCAGGGGCAGTCGTGTCGGGGCCGGCCCCATGGGCGAGGCGGAGCGTGGCGATTCCGCTCCCCGGTTCTGGATCTCCTACTGGTGCGCCAACGGGCACGAGACCCGACCCAGCTTCGCCGAGGACGGCAGCGTCACCGCGCCTGACTTCTGGGACTGCCCCCGCTGCGGTTACCCCGCCGGCCAGGACCGCGAGGCCCCGCCCTCGCCGCCGCGCAACGAGCCCTACAAGACCCACCTCGCGTACGTGCGTGAGCGCCGCACCGAGGCCGACGGCGAGGCGATCCTCGCCGAGGCGCTCGACAAGCTCCGCGCCACGGGTCGTCCCTACTAGTCCTTCGGCACCCGCGCCGGTCGGTGTGGGAGCGCACTGATTCCGCGCTCGTCCTGCAGGCCCGTCGGGCTGTGCCAGTAGGCGCTCGCCTTCCGGCCGATCAGGTGCGGGCGGGGCTTGGGCACGGTGCGGCTGCCAAGTGTCCACATCACGAAGAGGACCGCGAGGGCGGCTGTCCCGGCGAGGAAGACCAGCGCGCCGCCGACGGTCTGGGACGACATGTCCATCATGACGAGCTCCGATTCGTCGCGGGGTTTCCGCGCTCTGCAGCTAGCTTCGTCGCCGGAGCTCCCGTGAGACGGGTTCTGGGCCTTACCGCCCGGTGACGGCCGCGGGATAGGTTGGGTCGCGATCTGGCGAGGAGGCGACAGATGCGCATCGGTGTCTTGACCGGCGGGGGCGACTGCCCGGGGCTCAACGCGGTGATCCGCGCGGTCGTTCGCAAGGGCGTGCAGCAGTACGGCCACTCCTTCGTCGGCTTCCGCGACGGTTGGCGCGGTCCGCTGGAGAACCGGACCCAGACCCTCGGCGTCCCCGAGGTGCGCGGC
>NZ_JACDFE010000131.1:2622-6047 GCF_013815995.1 Sporichthya sp. | reverse complement strand
CGCGCGGTGGCACCATCCTGGGTTCGTCGCGGACGAACCCGATCACGGTCGAGGGCGGCATCGAGCGGATCCGCAAGCACCTCGCGGACCTCGGCATCGACGCCCTGATCGCCATCGGTGGCGAGGACACGCTGGGCGTCGCCACCCGGTTGCACGCGGAGGGCCTGGCGGTCGTCGGGGTCCCCAAGACCATCGACAACGACCTCGGCGCCACCGACTACACCTTCGGTTTCGATACCGCGGTGAACATCGCGGTCGAGGCGATCGACCGGCTGCACACCACCGCCGAGTCCCACCATCGCGCGCTGGTCGTGGAAGTGATGGGCCGTCACGCCGGCTGGATCGCGCTGCACGCCGGGATGGCCGGGGGAGCGAACCTGATCCTGATTCCCGAGGTGCCCTTCGACATCGCGAAGGTCTGCAAGCTCATCGAGAGCCGCTTCGAGAGTCATTACTCGCCGATCGTGGTCGTCTCCGAGGGCGCGGTGCCCAAGGAAGGGACGATGGAACTCGTCTCCGGGGAGAAGGACGCCTTCGGTCACGTCCGCCTCGGCGGCATCGGCGACCGGGTCGCTCAGGAGATCGAGGTCCGCACCGGTGCGGAGTCCCGCGCTGTCGTGCTCGGGCACGTCCAGCGCGGCGGCACTCCCACCGCGTTCGACCGCTGGCTGGCCACCCGGTTCGGCCTGCACGCGATCGACGCCGTGCAGGAGAAGGACTTCGGCCAGATGGTCGCGCTGCGCGGCACCGACATCGTCCGGGTTCCGCTGGCCGACGCGACCCGCGAACTCAAGCTCGTCGACCCGTCGCTCTACGCCGAGGCCGAGGTCTTCTTCGGCTGAGGACTGCGTCGGCGCAGGATCAAGGTTGCAACTGGAGATGCGGCTTTGGCTGCCCGGGCGCCACTCCTGTCACAACCATGATCTAGGGCCTACGCGGACTCAATTCACCCTTGTTGATCACCCAGGTCATCGGCGAAAGCTACCGTTGGCACGATCTGAACACTGCCGATAACACGGATGTGGGCCTGCTGCCAGCACACCGAAGCCGGCGAAACGCGTTTATGCGTCCGACCTGCGGCAACGTAATCTGTCCGGTGTGAGTATCGACCTGGACACCTGGCGCGAACTGCCTGCGCTGCAGCAGCCGGACTACCCCGACGCCGCGGCGCTGGCCGCCGCCGTCGCTGAGCTCCAGTCCCTGCCGCCGCTGGTTTTTGCGGGGGAGTGCGACCAGCTCAAGACCCGGCTGGCGGCGGTGGCCCGGGGCGAGGCGTTCCTGCTCCAGGGCGGTGACTGCGCGGAGTCCTTCGACGTGCGCGGGGCCGACCCGCTGCGGGCGAAGCTCAAGACGCTGCTGCAGATGGCCGTTGTGCTCACCTACGCCGGCTCGGTGCCGGTGGTGAAAATGGGCCGGTTCGCCGGCCAGTACGCCAAGCCGCGCTCGGCCCCGATGGAGAAGCGCGACGGCCTCGAGCTGCCGTCCTACCGCGGGGACGCGGTCAACAGCATCGACTTCACCCCCGAGTCGCGCATCCCCGACCCGCAGCGGCTGGTCCGGATGTACAACGCATCGGCCTCGACCCTCAACCTGGTCCGCGCCTTCACCCACGGTGGTTACGCCGACCTGCGCCAGGTGCACGCCTGGAACCAGGACTTCGTCGCGGACTCCCCGGTGGGCCAGCGCTACGAGGCACTGGCCGCGGAGATCGACCGGGCCCTGGAGTTCATGCGGGCCTGCGGCGTCGACACCGACGCGCTCTCCAGCGTCGACATCTACTCCAGCCACGAGGCGTTGCTGCTGGAGTACGAGCGGGCGCTCACGCGCATCGACTCCCGTACCGGTCTGCCCTACGACGTGTCCGCGCACTTCGTCTGGATCGGCGAGCGCACCCGCAACCTCGGCGGTGCGCACGTCGACTTCTTCCGCAAGATCCGCAACCCGATCGGGGTGAAGCTCGGGCCGTCCTCGACGGCGGACGACGCGCTCGCCCTGATCGAGGCCCTCGACCCGGATCGCGAGCCGGGCCGGCTGACCTTCATCACCCGGATGGGCGCCGGCAAGGTGCGCGAGAACCTGCCGCGCCTGGTCGACAAGGTGACGGCCTCCGGTGCGGTTGTCGGCTGGGTCTGCGACCCGATGCACGGCAACACCTACGAGGCCGCGAACGGCTACAAGACGCGGAAGTTCGACGACGTTCTCGACGAGGTCCGCGGGTTCTTCGAGGTGCACCGCGCGCTCGGCACCCACCCCGGCGGCCTGCACATGGAGCTCACCGGTGAGGACGTCACCGAGTGCACCGGCGGCGGCCACACCCTGGACGAGGCCGATCTCAATCAGCGTTACGAGACCGCCTGCGACCCGCGCCTGAACCGGACCCAGTCCCTGGACCTCGCCTTCGAGGTGGCCCGGATGTACCGGGAGAACCACTGACACCGTGATCGATCTTCGGAGCGACACCGTCACCCGTCCGACGCCGGCCATGCGCGCGGCGATGATCGATGCCGAGGTAGGGGACGACGTCTACGGCGAGGACCCGACCGTGCTCGCGCTGCAGGAGCGGGTGGCCGCGATGCTCGGCCACGAGGCGGCGCTGTTCACCCCCACCGGCTCCATGGCCAACCAGCTCGGTCTGCGCCTGCTCGCCCGTCCCGGCGAGGAGGTGCTCTGCGATTCCACGGCGCACGTGGTGCGAGCCGAACTGGGCGCCCACGCCGCCTTCGGCGCAGTGACCACCCGGACCTGGAACGCACCCGACGGCCTGTTCGCCGCCGCCGACGTGATCGGGATGGCCGTCCCGGAAAGCAGTATCCACCTCGTGCGCACCGGCGTGGTCGCGGTGGAGAACACCCACAACTTCGGCGGCGGCACCGTGCAGCCGCTGGCCGAGCTGGGGACCCTGCGGACCTGGGCGACCGAGTCCGCGGTGCGACTGCACCTCGACGGCGCCCGCCTCTGGAACGCGCACGTCGCCACCGGTACGCCGCTGGACACCTACGGCCGGTTGTTCGATTGCGTCTCGGTGTGCCTGTCCAAGGGCCTGGGCGCGCCGGTCGGCTCCCTGATCGCCGGGCCGGCCGACCTTGTCACCGGCGCCCGCTGGTGGCGCAAGCGGCTCGGCGGTGGCATGCGGCAGGTCGGCATTCTGGCCGCGGCCGGGTTGTACGCCCTGGACCACAACATCGAGCGACTGGCGCAGGACCACGAGCGGGCCGCGGAACTGGCCCGCCGGCTGTCCGAGGTCACCGCGGGAGTCTCCACGCCGCAGACCAACATCGTCGTGGTGGACCTGCCCGCTGGTGGCCCGGTCGCCGCCGAGGTCGCCACCGCGGCGCGCGAGGACGGCGTCCTGGTGTCGCTGATCGGGCCGCGCACGATCCGGCTGGTGACGCACCTCGACGTCGACGACGCGGGCTGTGCCCGCG
>NZ_JACDFE010000131.1:0-2612 GCF_013815995.1 Sporichthya sp. | reverse complement strand
GTGTAAGCTGCTCGACGCCTAGTACCGGTTCTGGTCCAGCACGTCGAGATTCACGAAGCTGGGCGGCCCGTCGCAGAGCTTGCCCATCTGTTGCGCGAACTCCGCGGTCGCCGGGTGGCCCGAGTTCGCCATGGCGTCCTCGTAGGACGCGAACTCGATCACCGTGGTGTAGCGGTTCGGGGTGTCCCGGTCCGCGCAGACCGAGACCGAGATCGGTTTGGGCCCGTCGCCGGCGGCCATCCGCCGCTCGCGCAGGTCCTCACCGAGGGCGCGCACCTCGTCGATGCGGGTGGTGGAGTAGGTGACGGTCTGGATGAAGTTCGGCATGTCGCCTCCCGTAGTGGTGTGCGTCGGTTGATCCGGTGCATCAACGATCGCCGCACCGGATCCCCGGGTGCATCGGTGCGGGCCCCCAACTCTCTGGGGGGTCGGCCCCGATTTCAGAAAGAAGGCTCCGGTGCCGGCACCGGAGCCTTCTCCTACTGAACGAGGTTGCGCAAGGGGATCAGTTGGTCGGCGGCCGCGACACGCACTGCGCGAGGTAGAGCGCCTCGCCGAGCGAGTCCATCAACGCCAGCTGGGTCTCCAGGTAGTCGATGTGGCTCTCCTCGTTGCCCAGGATCTTCTCCAGCAGGTTCGCGCTGGTGTGGTCGCCCTTCTCGCGGCACATGATGATGCCGGGACGCAGCCGGGCGACGACCGCGAGCTCGATGCCGAGGTCCGCCTGGAACTGCTCCTTGACCGTCTGCCCGATGCTCAGCGGCAGGAGCTTCTGGTAGTTCGGCAGACCTTCCAGGAACAGGATCCGGTCGGTGATCTCCTCGGCGTGCTCCATCTCCTCGATGGACTCGTGCCGGGTGTACTTCGCGAGCTCGGTGTAGCCCCAGTTCTGCTGCATCTTGGCGTGCAGGAAGTACTGGTTGATGGCAGTGAGCTCGCTGGTGAGTTGCTCGTTGAGCAGAGCGATGACCTCGGGGTCGCCGATCATGTGAGGCGGGTCCTTCCAGGACGGCATGGGCGGTGGCGGCCGGGGCGTCGGCACGGGTTGCAGGCGGGGCGCGCAGCTAGTACTGACCGCGACGGTATCCGGCTGATCCACGCTTGTCATTGAAGGACAGGCTGCCCTGAGGGCGCGTCAGATCGATGTCGAGATCGCGCTGCGTAACCGCCGGGTCAAGCCTCAGGCGGTGGCGGCGAGGGGCACGCCGAGGACGCGGCGCGGGCAGCCACTCAGGGCGCCTTCCACAAGGTTCTCGACCCGCTCCAGGCAGGACCCGCAGTTGCTGCCGGCCTCGGTGGCCTCGCAGGCACTGCGCACGCAGCGGGCGCCCGCGTCGACGGCCCCGAGGATGTCATCCTCGGTGACGGCGTTGCAGATGCACACGAACACGCGGACCCTCCGGGCATAGAGGCAGGACAACCTTCTTAGGTAAGCCTAAGCGTAGTGGGGCTCTCGTCAAGGGGCTTCACCCGGATGACGGACCCGACATCCCGGACAGCACCGTCTGCCTGCGACGATTACAGAAAGTTACAAGGAGCCGGGTCAGAACACGCGGAGTGTGATTCTGCTCCCGTACGGCACCTCAGTGCCGGGCTCCGGATCCTGGTCGACGACGCGGTCGCCGAAGGGCAGGCCGGCCCGGTCCACGTCGAAGCCCATGCGTTCCAGCAGCTCCACGGCGTCGTCGACGTCCATCCCGATCACCCGGGGCACCACGATGAGAGCGGACTTGGCGACGACCAGGTCGATCGTGGTGCCGCGGGGGAGCTTGCGGTTGCCGCCGGTCGGGCTCTGTTCCAGGACGGTGCCGTTGGCGGCTTCGTTGGTCTCCTGCTCGCGCGTGACGACCTTGAAGCCGGCGTCGGTGAGGATGGCCGTGGCTTCCTCGACCGACTTGCCGACCACGTCGGGCAAATCGACCGGCTTGGCGCCCTTGCTGACGATGAGGGTGACCACCGCGTCGCGGCGCAACGCGGTCCCGGCCGCGGGGTCGGTCCGGATGATCTTCCCCTTGGCGATCGTGTCGCTGTACTTCTCGGTCACCTCGTCGCGGACGGTCAGGCTGGCCTCGTCGAGGAGCCGACGCTTCGCCTCCGCGACGTCCACGTTCTCGAGGTCGGGCACGGTGTAGCGCTCCGGGCCCTTGGACACCACCGCGGTGATGGTCCCGCTCGCGGAGATGTTGCGGCCGGGGCCGGGGTCGGTGCTGAGGACCTGCCCGGCTGGATAGGTCTCGTCGAACTCCTGGTCGACGACGCGGAACTTCAGGCCGGCCTCGGTGGCCTTGGCCTGCGCCTGCTCCGCGGTCAGCCCGATCAGGCTGGGGGTGTCCACCGAGTTGCCGACCGCGACCTGCCAGGCGCCGATGCCGACCGCGAACGCGGTGACCAGCACGGCCAGCAGCGCCAGCACACCGCGCCGGCGCCGGTGCTGCAGGCGGGCGGGAACCGGGTAGGGCACGCCCTGGGCGGGGATCCGGGGAACGGCGGGGCCTGTGCTCCCGGGCCGCTTGACCAGGGCGGCCGGGCCGCGGGCGATCTGTTCGGTGACGGCGTGCGCGCCCGCGGCGCCGTCCGGCGGGACGTGGTGGAAGGCCAGCGTCGGCGAACCC
>NZ_JACDFE010000007.1 GCF_013815995.1 Sporichthya sp. | reverse complement strand
GAGCCTCGCGCTGCAGGGCCGGCCCGAGGACGCCGCCGACCAGCTCGCCATGCTGGTCGAGTTCGCCCGCACCGATGCCGAGCGCGCTCGGCTGGCCGTCGTCCACATCGAGGTGCTCTGGACCCAGCTCGGGCGCACCGGCGAAGGAATGCGGGTGGCCGAACGGGCCGAGGCCGCGATCACCGATCCCGCGCTGCGCCGCGAGGTCTCCGCCCGCCGGTCCGGGCTCCTGCTGGCCGGGACCGGCCCCGGCATCGCGGCCGAGGCCGCGCTCCCCCTGCTGTCGGAGGCTGATCCCAGGTCGGCGTCCTGGCTCTATCTGGTCGCGGCGTACGGGCTGAGCCGGCTCGGCCGGGTCCAGGAGGCTCTGGACACCGCCGAACGCGGGCACGCGGCCGCGACCACGCTGGAGCCGGGCGACTGGTACCCGTGGTTCTACCTGTTCGCCCGGTGCGAGTCGCTCGCGCACGCCGGCCGGTTCGCCGAGGGCGAGGCGCTCGCGCACGAGCAGTACCAGCAGGGACTCCAGGACGGCAGCAGCGAGGCCCGGGCCTACTTCCTCTGGCACCTGTCCCGGTCGGTGCGCGAGCGCGGGCACGTGCGGCAGGCCGCCCACGACGCCCGCGAGGCGATCACTCTGCTGCATCGCCTGGGCCGGCGCGGCTTCGAACACAGCCTGCGCTCCCAGCTCGCCCTGGCTTTCGCCCTGGCCGGCGACGGGCCCAGCGCTACCCGCGCGCTGATCGCGGCCGATGCCCTCGACGTCGAGCAGCCCCAGTGGAGCACCACCGAGCACTTGGCCGCCCGGGCCTGGACCGCGGTGGCCGAGGGCCGGCTGGCCGCCGCCCGGGACCTGTTCCTCGACTCCGCGGACGCCGGCGAACGGATCGGCGACCTGGTCGGCACCTCCGCGGCCCTGCACGACATCGCCCGGATCGGCGGGGCTGTCCAGGTCCGCGACCGCCTCGCCCGCCTCGCCCCGGCGCTGGAGGGCGAGCTGATCCTTGCCCGCGTCCAGCACGTCGACGGGCTGTGCGCCGGCGACCCCGAAGTCCTCGGGGAGTCAGCCGGCACCTTCGACCGGCTCGGTGCCGCCCTGCTCGCAGCCGAGGCCAGCGCCGACGCCGCCGTCGCGTGGCGACGGGCCGGCCGTGCTCAGAAGGCCGATGCCGAACTGCACCGGGCAGGCGCCTTCGCCCGCGACTGCGAAGGTGCGGTCACGCCGGCGCTCGCGCCTGTCGCCTCCCGCGAGCAGCTCACCGCTGCCGAGCGGGAGACCGCGCTGCTCGCGGTCGCCGGGCGCACCAACCGGGAGATCGCCGAGGAGTTGCACCTGTCGGTGCGCACCGTCGACAACCGGCTGCAGCGCATCTATGCCAAGCTCGGGATCTCCCGCCGCTCGGACCTCGCCGAACTCGTCCGCTGACCCACCCCGGAGACCTGATGCCCGCTCAGTTCGACACCCTCGTCTACTCCACCGAGGGACCGATCGCGACCATCACGCTGAACCGACCCGACCAGCTGAACACGATCGTCCCGCCGATGCCGGACGAGCTCGAGTCCGCCGTGAGCCTCGCCATTCGCGACGCCGCGGTGAAGGTGATCGTGCTCCGCGGCGCCGGCCGCGCGTTCTGCGCCGGCTTCGACTTCGGCGACGGCTTCCACACCTACGACGAGGTGCTGACCACCGACGGCAAGTGGGACCCGGGCAAGGAGCTGATCGCCAACAGCTCCCCGTTCCTGGGCTGGGTGCCGAAGTTCATGAGCCTGTGGAACAGCCCCAAGCCGGTGATCGCCCAGGTGCACGGCTGGTGCGTCGGCGGAGGCAGCGAGATGGCGCTGTGCGCTGACATCGTGATCATGAGCGAGGACGCCCAGATCGGAACCCCCTACTCCCGGATGTGGGGCTGCCACCACGCCGGCATGTGGATCTACCGGCTCGGCCTCGCCCACGCCAAGGAACTCGCCCTTACCGGCCGGGCCCTGTCCGGCGTCGAGGCCAAGAAGCTCGGCCTGGTCAACGACGCCGTCCCCTTCGACCAGCTCGAGGACACCGTCTACTCCCTCGCCGAGCGGCTGTGCACGATCCCGCTCAACCAGATGACGGCGATGAAGACCGTGGTCAACCAGGCCTACACGAACATGGGCCTGGGCAGCACCCAGCTGCTCGGCACCATGCTCGACGGGATGCTGCGCAACACCCCGGAGGCGCTGGAGTTCATCGAGTACGCCGAGCGCGAGGGCGCCCACGCGGCCGTCGCCCGCCGCGACGGCCCCTTCGGCGACTACTCCCAGGGCGAGAAGCCGAACCCGAAGAACGTCGTGGACCTGGAGCCCAGAAAACGCTGAGGCCCGCGCCTACGGCGCGGCCAGGACGTTTCGGTGGGCCTAGATGGACTTGAACCATCGACCTCTTCCTTATCAGGGAAGCGCTCTAACCGAGCTGAGCTATAGGCCCCGGGGTGCCGGAGAAAGATACCCCAACGACGAAGGCCCCTCCCAATCGGATCGGGAGGGGCCTTCGGACGTTCGTGAGTGCTATTCCTCTTCGGCGAGGGTGACCTCGACGCCGCCGACCAGGTCGGTGGAGATGTTGTAGAGGTACGCGCACAGCGTGGTGAGCGCGGTGATCATCACGATGTCGATCAGGGCGACGATCGTGGCCATGCCCAGCACGCGGGGCAGGGAGAAGAACGCGACGACGTCGAAGCCGGACGAGCCGCCCTCTTCGCCGGAGATGTCGTCGACGGTGCTGGCGACGGTGGAGAAGAAGCCCATGAAGTCCAGCAGCAGCCAGAGCAGCGCGACCGCGACCAGCAGGATCACGCCGAGGGCGACGGAGAACAGGAACGAAACCTTCATCACCGACCAGGGGTCGATGTTGGCGATCTTGAGCCGGGCGCGGCGCACGCGCGGTGCGCGGATGGCGTCGCTGCCCTTGGTCCGGCCGAGTCGCGAGCGCGGGATCGGGGCGTCGGACTTGTTGGGCTCGGGCTTGTCCCGCATCAAGGCGGCCCGCGAGGGCGCCAGCGGCACCTTCTTGACCGGCTTGTCGGGAGCGTCGACCACGGCCGCGCCGGCCTTGGACGGCGCAGACCCGTTGCCCGACGCGTTCACCGAGGCGTTGACCGGCGCACCGCTGGCCGAAGAACTGGCCGAAGCGCTGACCGGAGCCGACATGCTGACCGGCTTCGCCGGCGCAAACACGTCACCGTCGGTCACGGCCGGAGCCGTCACGATCTCGGCCTGAGCGCTGCCGCGCTTGTCCGCCTTGTCCGCCGTCGCAGTCATCTGCGCGCCGGACTCGCCACCGTCCTCGCCCTGGTTCTCGGCGTCGGACTTTCGTCCAATGCCGAAGCGCGAACGCCCCCCGCGGCCTTCCTTCGAGCTCATCGCTCAGTCCTCCCGATCGTCGGCGCCTCCCCCGGAGCCGCCCTGATCATCCCCGCCGCTGTCGGCGTCCGTGGGCAACGACACCGAATCGGAATCTTCTTCCGTCCCGGTTTCGGAGTCCTCGACCGAGGGCTCCGCGTTGCGCGCGATCGCTACGACACTGTCTCCGTCGGCCACATTGATCAGCCGTACACCCATGGTGGCACGACCCGTACGCCGAGGATCAGTACTTGTAATAACCGTTCGGATGACTCCGCCGTTCGAAGTGATGGCAAAAAGCTGCTCGCCTTCGGTCACGACTAGGGCACCGACAAGTTCCCCACGCTCGTCAGTTGTCTTCGCGGCCTGGGTTCCGAATCCCCCTCGGCCTTGGATTCGGTACGCGTCGCACGGGGTCCGCTTGATGAACCCGTTCGCAGTAGCCACCACCAGGTCCGAGTCCGGCCGAACGAGGGACATCGCCAACAACGAGTCGTCGTCCTTGAGGTTCATGCCGCGGACCCCGCCGGTCGCGCGGCCCATCGGACGCAGGGCCGCATCGTTCGCCGTGAACCGGATCGACATCGCCCGCCGGCTGACCAGCAACACGTCATCGGTGGCCGAGACGAGCAGCGCGCCGATCACCTCGTCGTCCTCGCGCAGGTTGATCGCGATGACCCCGCCCTGGCGCGGGGAGTCGTATTCGGTCAAAGCGGTCTTTTTGGCCTGCCCGGAACGGGTTGCCAAGACCAGGTAAGGCGCGACCGAGTAGTCACGCAGATAGACGACCTGGGCGATCGTCTCGTCGGGCTGGAAGGCGAGCAGATTCGCGACGTGCATCCCCTTGGCATCGCGCCCGGAATCAGGCAATTGGTACGCCTTTGTCCGATAGACGCGGCCCCTGTTCGTGAAGAACAGGATCCAGTGGTGGGTCGTGGTGACGAAGAAGTGCTCGACGATGTCGTCCTGCCGCAGGGTCGCCCCGCGCACGCCCTTCCCGCCGCGCTTCTGCTCGCGGTAGAGCGCGGCGCTGGTGCGCTTGGCGTACCCGCCGCGGGTGATCGTGATGACGATGTCTTCCTCGGCGATGAGGTCCTCCATCGAGACCTCGCCCTCCCAGGGCAGGATCTCGGTGCGCCGCTCGTCGCCGTACTTCTCGACGGTGACCGCGAGCTCCTCGGAGATGATCTGCCGCTGGCGCTCCGGTGAGGCGAGGATCTCGTTGTAGCCGGCGATCAGCGTCATCAACTCGTCGTACTCGTCGATGATCTTCTGCCGCTCGAGGGCAGCGAGCTTGCGCAGCTGCATGTCGAGGATCGCGTTGGCCTGCAGCTCGTCGATCTCGAGCAGGGCCATCAAGCCGGTGCGGGCCTCTTCCGCCGACTGGCTCGCCCGGATCAGGGCGATGACCTCGTCGAGCGCGTCGAGGGCCTTGAGCAGCGCGCGCAGGATGTGAGCGCGCGCCTCCGCCTTGCGCAGCCGGAACTGCGTGCGCCGGATGATGACCTCGACCTGGTGGGTCACCCAGTGCCGGACGAAAGCGTCCAGCGACAGGGTGCGCGGCACGCCGTCGACCAGCGCCAGCATGTTGGCGCCGAAGGTGTCCTGCAGCTGCGTGTGCTTGTAGAGGTTGTTCAGTACGACCTGCGCGACGGCGTCGCGCTTGAGCACGATGACCAGGCGCTGGCCGGTCCGCTGGCTGGTCTCGTCGTTGAGCTCGGCGATCCCCTGCATCTTGCCATCGTTGACGAGCTCGGCGATCTTCGTCGCGAGGTTGTCCGGGTTGACCTGGTACGGCAGGGCGGTCACGACGAGCTGGGTGCGGCCCTTGGCGTTCTCCTCCACCTCGACGACCGCGCGCATCGTGATCGAGCCCCGGCCGGTCCGGTAGGCATCCTGCATTCCGCGCAGACCGATGATCGTGGCGCCGGTCGGGAAGTCCGGGCCCTTCACCCGCTCCAGGAGCGCTTCGAGCAACTCCTCCTTCGTGCAGTCGAAGTTCTCCAGGTACCACTGCACCCCGGAGGCGACCTCGCGCAGGTTGTGCGGCGGGATGTTGGTCGCCATGCCGACCGCGATGCCGGCCGAGCCGTTGACGAGCAGGTTCGGGAAGCGAGCGGGCAGGACGTCCGGCTCCTGCTGGCGGCCGTCGTAGTTCGGCGAGAAATCGACGGTCTCCTCGTCGATGTCCGCCAGCATCTGCATCGCCAGCGGCGCGAGGCGGGCCTCGGTGTAGCGCATCGCCGCGGCAGGGTCGTTGCCCGGCGAACCGAAGTTGCCGTTGCCGTCGACCAGGGGCATCCGCAAGGACCACGGCTGCGCGAGGCGGACCAGGGCGTCGTAGATCGCGGTGTCACCGTGCGGGTGGTAGTTGCCCATCACGTCACCGACGACGCGGGCGCACTTGTTGTAACCCCGGTCGGGTCGATAGCCACCGTCGTACATCGCGTAAAGCACGCGGCGGTGCACCGGCTTGAGGCCGTCGCGGACATCCGGCAGCGCGCGCCCCACGATCACGCTCATCGCGTAGTCGAGGTAGGAGCGCTGCATTTCGACCTCGAGCCCGACCGGCTCGATCCGGTCCCCCGGCGGGGGCGGCGGCGGAGTTGACGTGGTGTCAGATGTCAAGGAACCGCACGTCCTTCGCATTACGCTGGATGAAGTTGCGGCGGGACTCGACGTCCTCGCCCATCAGGATCGTGAACAGCTCGTCGGCCATCGCGGCCTCGTCGAGCGTGACCTGAAGCAGGATCCGGGTGGCCGGGTCCATCGTGGTGTCCCACAGCTCCTTGGCCGGCATTTCACCGAGGCCCTTGAACCGCTGGATGCCGTCTTCCTTGGGAATCTTGCGACCGGCCTCGGCGCCGGCGCGCAGCAGCGCGTCGCGCTCGCGGTCGGAGTAGGCGTACTCGACGTTGTCCTTACCGCCGGGCCACTTGATCTTGTAGAGCGGCGGCTGCGCCAGGAAGATGTGCCCGGCCTCGACCAGCGGGCGCATGTAGCGGAACAGCAGCGTGAGCAGCAGGGTCCGGATGTGCTGGCCGTCGACGTCGGCGTCGGCCATCAGGATCACCTTGTGGTACCGCAACTTCAGGATGTCGAAGTCGTCGTGGATGCCGGTACCGAGGGCCGTGATGATCGCCTGCACTTCAGTGTTCTGCAGCACCCGGTCGATGCGCGCCTTCTCGACGTTGAGGATCTTGCCGCGGATCGGCAGGATCGCCTGCGTCATCGGATCGCGGCCGCCGACCGCGCTGCCACCGGCCGAGTCGCCCTCGACGATGTAGACCTCGCAGCGCTCCGGCTCGTTGGACTGACAGTCCCTCAGTTTTCCGGGCATGCCGCCGCCGGTCAGCAGTCCCTTGCGGCCGCGAGCCAGGTCGCGTGCCTTGCGCGCGGCGATCCGGGCGCTGGCCGCGTCGATGGACTTGCGGGCGATCTGCTTGCCCTCCGCCGGGTTCTTCTCCAGCCATTCGCCCAGGCGCTCGTTGAGGATCGTCTGCACGAAGGTGCGCGCCTCGGTGTTGCCGAGCTTGGTCTTGGTCTGGCCCTCGAACTGAGGCTCCGACAGCTTGATCGACACGATCGCCGTGAGGCCCTCGCGGATGTCCTCACCGGTGAGGTTGGCGTCCTTCTCCCTGAGCAGACCCCACTGCCGGCCGAACTTGTTCATCAGCGAGGTGAGCGAGGACCGGAAGCCCTCCTCGTGGGTGCCGCCCTCGTGGGTGTTGATGGTGTTCGCGAAGGTGTACACGGACTCGGCGAAGGTCTGATTCCACTGCATGGCGATCTCGATGGCCATGTGCCGCTCGGTGTCCTCGGCCTCGAACGACAGGATCGTGGGGTGCGAGGCCTGCTTGGTCGCGTTGAGGTGCGAGACGTAGTCGACGATGCCGCCGGAGTACATGTAGACCACCGCCGGGGCGCCGGTCTCGTCGTCGCGGTGGGACTCCCGCTCGTCGGTGAGGGAGAGGGTCAGTCCCTTGTTCAGGAACGCCATCTCCTCGAAGCGCCGGCGCAGCGTCTCGAAGTCGTACTCGGTGGTCTCGAAGATCGTGTCGTCGGCCCAGAAGGTGACGGTGGTGCCGGTCGCGTCGGTGCTCTCGCCACGATCGAGCGGAGCCTCGGGGACGCCGCCGCCGATGTAGCTTTGCCGCCAGACGTAGCCATCGCGCTGGATCTCGACCGAGAGGCGACTGGAGAGCGCGTTGACCACGGAAACGCCGACGCCGTGCAGACCGCCGGAGACCGCGTACCCGCCGCCGCCGAACTTACCGCCGGCGTGCAGCACGGTGAGGACGACCTCGACGGCCGGCTTCTTCTCCACCGGGTGCATGTCGACCGGGATGCCGCGGCCGTTGTCGACCACCCGGACCCCGCCATCGTTCAAGATCGTGATGTCGACCCGGTCGCAGAAGCCCGCCAGGGCTTCGTCCACAGCGTTGTCCACAACCTCGTACACAAGGTGGTGGAGCCCGCGCTCGCCGGTCGAACCGATGTACATACCCGGCCGCTTGCGGACCGCCTCGAGGCCCTCGAGGACCTGGATCGCACTCGCGTCGTAAGAGCGCAGCTCGGTGTTGTTGTTCGGCTGTGCCGTCGAGGCTGCCGTCGGTCCGGCCGCTACCGGGGGCTGATCGGGGGTCGGATCTGCGATGGTGCCGGTCGCCGTACTGTTGCTGTCGACCACGAAAGCGCCGTTCCCTCCGTCGAGCCCGGCCCGTCCGACAAGCCGGGAGACCGCGCGTATGCGCCCCAGTCTACTGGGATCCGCCGACACTCTCGCGCCGCCACGGCCTCAGATCGCGTCACAGCCGCGCCGAGACCCCTCTTACGTGTCCCCCCACGCGGGTGCGCTTTTCGTCCCTGGACGGACGGAGCGCAAACGTACGCGGTATACCCAACCGGTTGTCCCCAGCTGTGGAAAAAGCTCGGGACGACGCCGCGGTCATGACCCTCTGTAGCTATTCGCCTACCTTTGGCTACCTAGGGTTACCCGTAAGTGTCGCGCGGGCCGCGGCCGTCCTGCACCCGCAGCCGGCCCTTGCGCCAAGACGGCCCGGAGGGCGCCTTGACCTCGATCCGGATCACCGTCCCGTGGCCCAGTTCGACGTTCAGCCGCCTGACGATGTCGGGCGACAGCAGCCGCAGTTGCGTGGCCCAGGCTGTGGACGACGCCTGGACCGCGAGCACGCCTTCGTCAAACGACAGCGGCTCGGCATGCGCGGCGATGTCCGCGCCGACGATCTCGGCCCAGCGGTCCATCACATCGCCCACCGCGACCGGGACCTCCCAGCCACGCTCCGAGATCAGGCCCAGCAGCGCATCACCGAAGGTCGCCGGATCGCGGGCGTCGCCGGGACGGGCCGCCCGCTGGGTCCGGCGGGACCCCTTGGCGCCGGGCTTGCCCATCCGTTCCCGGGCGGACGCCCGGGCCTCGGCCAGCGCGGATCGGGCGAGATCGATGCCCGTGTTCTCCTCGGGGATCGGCGGGTCAGACGACACGGCGCACCTCACCGGCCATCACGTCGTAGCGCGCGCCGGCCAGTTCTTCGGGCACATCGGCCGGGACGGCGGCGGTGATCAGCACCTGTTCCGCGGTGCCGACCAGGCGGGCCAGCCGCTGTCGCCGCTCGGCGTCCAGCTCGGCGAACACGTCGTCGAGAATGAGCACGGGGTCCATGCCGGTGTCGCCGCTCTCGCGCAGCAGGTTGTAGGACGCCAGCCGCAGCGCGAGCGCGTAGGACCAGGACTCCCCATGGCTGGCGTAGCCCCGGGTCGGCAGCGGCCCGAGCTGCAGCACCAGGTCGTCCCGGTGCGGCCCGACGAGCGAGACCCCGCGGTCCAGTTCCTGCGAGCGGGCCGCTGAGATCGCCTCCAGCAGCTGGGCGGAGAGCAGGTCCCGGTCCGGAACGAGCGCGGCCTCGGGACCGAGGGAGCACTTGTAGTTCATCGTCGCCGCCCCACCGCCGGCCGACACCTCGTCGTAGGCCTTCTCCACCAGCGGCCCGAGCTCCGCCACCAGCCGTAGCCGGGCCGCCAGCAGGTCCGCGCCCGACGACGCCAGGTGTGAATCCCAGATTTCGAGGGTGCGCAGGTCGCCCTTGCCCGACCGCACGGTGGCGCCGGCTGTCTTGAGCAGGGCGTTGCGCTGCTTGAGCACCCGGTCGTACTCCGAGCGCACCGCCACCATCCGCGGCGACTGCACAGTGAGCAGCTCGTCGAGGAACCGACGCCGTTCGGACGGGTCGCCCTTGACGATCGCCAGGTCCTCGGGCGCGAACAACACGGTCCGGAGCAGGCCGAGCACCTCGCGGGCGCGCGGCACATCGGCCCGGTTGATCCGGGCCCGGTTCGACTTGCCCGGCACGATCTCGAGTTCGACCAGGGCCTTGCGGTCATCGCGCACCAGCCCGGCGCGGACCGTCGCGCGCTCGGCGCCGAGCCGGACCAGCGGCGCATCCCCGGCGGCGCGGTGGCTGCCGAGGGTCGCGACGTAGCCGATCGCCTCGACCAGGTTGGTCTTGCCCTGCCCGTTGGGGCCGACGAAGGCGCAGCCGCCCGGCACCAGCTGGATCTCGACCTCGCTGTAGGACCGGAAGTCCGTCAGCGAAAGCAGCTCGAGGTGCACTCCGCCATTCTGTGCCCCCGGGGGGACACAGGCGAGTCAGCCGAGCAGTCAGCCGATGGGCGGCGGGGTGACGTCGGCGCCGGGGGCGTCCGCGCCCTTCTCCACCATGCCGGGCGCCGCGGTGACCGCGTGCCCGCCGAACTGGTTGCGCAGGGCGGCGATCACCTTCATCGCCGGGGAGTCGTCCTGCCTCGAGCCGAACCGCGCGAAGAGTGCGGCGGTGATCACCGGCAGGGGGACGGCGTTGTCGATCGCGGCTTCCACCGTCCACCGGCCCTCGCCTGAGTCCTCGGCGTAACCACGCAGCGCGGACAGGTCGTCGTCCGCGTCCAAGGCCCGGTCGAGCAGCTCCAGCAGCCAGGACTGGATGACCGTGCCCTTGCGCCAGGACTTGACCACCGCGGGCACGTCGGTGACGACCTCGGAGGCGGCCATCAGTTCGTAGCCCTCGGCGAAGGCCTGCATCAGGCCGTACTCGATGCCGTTGTGGACCATCTTCGCGAAGTGGCCGGCCCCGACCCCGCCGGCGTGGACGAATCCGAAGTCGCCCTCGGGCTTGAGCGCGGTGAACACCGGCATCAGGCGCGCCACGTGGGGGTCCGCGCCGCCGACCATGAGGGCGTAGCCGTTGGTCTTGCCCCACACCCCACCGGAGACCCCGACGTCGACGAAGCCGATGCCCCGTTCGTGCAGGTAGTTGGCGTGCTCGAGGTCGTCGGTCCAGCGCGAGTTCCCGCCGTCAATCACCACATCGCCGGGCGAGAGCAACTCAGCCAGGGCATGAACGCTGGAGGTGGTCGGGCTGCCGTGCGGAACCATCACCCAGACAGCGCGCGGTGCGGCCAGCGCTTCGACCAGGCCCTTGAGGTCCCCCACGTCGGACTTGGTCGCGTCGTTGTCGAAACCCACGACCTCATGGCCGGCGGCGCGCAGCCGCTCGGACATGTTCCCGCCCATGCGGCCGAGGCCGACCATCCCGATCTGCATGTGTGCTGCCCCTGCCTACCGAAATCAGCCGGACAAGCGGACCGGCATGAGGAGGTGACGGTACTCGGTGCCGTCACCGCCGCCCTCGGCGGTCGTCGGGGTGATGATGGCCGGCTTGGTCGAGGTGGTGAAGGCCAGGCGCACGTGGGAACTGTCCAGCGCTCCCAGGCCGTCGAGCAGGTAGGTCGGGTTGAACGCGATCGCGATGTCGTCCCCGTCCAGCTGGGCTTCCAGCGCCTCCGAGGCCGAAGCCTCGTCGCCGGAGCCGGCCTCGAGGACCAGTTCACCGGCCGAGAACGACAACCGAACCGGGGTGTTGCGCTCGGCGACCAGCGAAACGCGGCGCACGGCCTCGTGGAACGGGGCGGTCGCGACCGTCGCGTAGGACAGCGACTCCGAGGGCAGCAGCGAGCGGTACTTGGGGAAATCCCCCTCGAGGAGCCGGGAGGTGGTCCGCCGGCCGCTGCTGGTCAGGCCGACCAGACCCTCGCCGGAGGCACCGGAGGAGAGCGCGAGCTCGACCTCGCCGGTCATCGACTTGGCGGTGTCGGCCAGCGTCTTGGCCGGGACCAGCGCGAAGGCGCTCATGCCTTGCTGCTCGGGCTTCCAGGTGAACTCCCGGACCGCGAGCCGGTACCGGTCGGTCGCGGCGAGAGTCACGGTGTCACCGTCGATCTCGATCCGGATCCCGGTCAGGATCGGCAACGTGTCGTCCCGCCCCGCGGCCACGGCGACCTGGGCGACGGCGTGGGCGAACACGTCGGCGGGCACGGCGCCGGAACGGGACGGCATCTCCGGCAGCGTCGGGTAGTCCTCGACCGGCAGCGTCAACAGGCTGAAGCGCGCGCTGCCGCAGACCAGGTTGACCTTGGTCCCGTCGATGCTGATGTCCACCGGCTTGGCCGGCAGCGACTTGCAGATATCGGCCAGCAGCCGGCCGGAGACCAGGGCACGGCCCTCGGCAGCGATGTCGGCAGAGACCTCCGCGCGCGCCGAGACCTCGTAGTCGAACCCGGACAGCGCCAGGCCGTTCTCGTCCGCGGTCAACAGCAGGCCGGCAAGCACCGCCACCGGCGGCCGCACCGGAAGGCTTCGGGCGGTCCAGGCAACAGCCTCGGCCAGAACGTCACGCTCGACCCGGAATTTCACCGTCTACGCCTCCACATCCCGGGAAGTACATCCCCACATGTCCCCGCGGGACGAACCAGCCCGAGGCGGGAACCGAACGGTCCACCGGTTACGTCCTAGCGGGCAAGTCTGACAGGCAGGGATCTGCACAGATGCTCCCGGCTCCAGACTTGTTGTGTCCAATGTCAGAAGAGGAATGGATAGTCCTCTTCTTAGGTGCAGTGGATTCTGTGGATTGCGGCGTTGTCCGAGGTCGGACGGGGTGCTCCCTCCACCGGCCCTGTGGGCGCCCTGGGGTCGGCCGGTGCATGAACTGTGGTTCGGCCGGCGATCGGGCCGGGTCGAGCCGCCGTCCACATCCGAATTGCACAGCTGCGTCCGGCGCGTCATCCCCCGGTTGTCCACCGGCGGCTGAACCCCACTCAAACCTCGGATGAGGCTTTCTTAGCGGATTCTCAGCATCCACAGAGTTGTACACACCTGTGGGTGGTGGGACTAGGCCTACCTAACAGCCGGCCGCCACGGCGTTGCATATACGGAGCTCAGCTGTTGCGCGTTTGCTGCTTGATCCGGTTCGTCAGTTCGGTGACCTGGCTGTACACAGAGCGACGCTCGGCCATCAACTGACGGATCTTCCGTTCGGCGTGCATGACCGTGGTGTGGTCCCGTCCGCCGAAGGCCTGACCGATCTTCGGCAGTGACATCTCGGTGAGCTCACGGCACAGGTACATCGCGATCTGGCGGGCCGTCACCAACACCCGGGAACGCGACTGTCCACAGAGGTCGTCGATGGAGATCCCGAAGTACTGCGCGGTCTGGGCCATGATCGTGGCGAGCGAGATCTCCGGGCCGGTGTGATCCGAGATCAGATCCTTGAGCACGACCTCGGCCAGCGACAGGTCGACAACCTGCTTGTTGAGGCTCGCGAAGGCGGTCACCCGGATCAGGGCGCCCTCCAGTTCGCGGATGTTCGCCGAGACCTTCGTGGCGATGTACTCGAGCACCTCGGGCGGGGCGTCCAGACCCTCCTGGGCCGCCTTCTTCCGCAGGATCGCGATGCGGGTCTCGAGCTCGGGCGGCTGGACGTCGGTGATAAGGCCCCACTCGAACCGGTTGCGCAGCCGGTCTTCCAGCGTGACCAGCTGCTTCGGAGGCCGGTCGGAGGTGATGACGATCTGCTTCGAGGAGTTATGGAGAGTGTTGAAGGTGTGGAAGAACTCCTCCTGCGTCTGCTCCTTGTTCTCCAGGAACTGGATGTCGTCGATCAGCAGGACATCCACGTTGCGATAGCGGGCCCGGAAGCTTTCTGCCCGACCGTCACGGATCGCGTTGATGAAGTCGTTGGTGAACTCCTCGGAGCTGACATAACGGACCCTCAGTCCGCGGAACAGGCCCGACGTGTAGTGCCCGACGGCGTGCAGCAGGTGGGTCTTGCCGAGGCCGGAGTCGCCGTAGATGAACAACGGGTTGTAGGCCTTCGCCGGCGCCTCGGCCGCGGCCACCGCAGCGGCATGCGCGAACCGGTTGCTCGACCCGGTGACGAACCGTTCGAAAACGTACTTCGGGTTGAGCCGTGCCTCGGTGTCGGTGTTGATCTCGGAGAGCCGGACGGCGGGCGGATCTGTCGGGTCGTCACCTCCGATGCGGTCCAGCTCCACGTCGTCGCTGTTCTCCCAGTCCTCGTCGTCGCCGAGGTCGGGCAGAGCGTCGGGCGCACCCTCGTCGACGGTGACCGCGATCCGGACCTCCTGGCCGCACTCCCGACCCAGGGCCGCGGCGAGCTGGTCACGCATCCGGGTCTCGATGATGTCCCGGGCGAACTCGGTCGGCGCGGACAGCACCGCGGTGCCCTCCACCAGGGCGATCGGCCTGGTCAGACGCAGGAACGCCCGGTGGTTCTGGGGCAGATCGGCGAGCGTGGGGTCCAGCAGGGCGCGGTTCCAGAGCTGGGTGAGATTCGGATCGTGGTCCGTCACGTCGGCGCCCTTCAATCGGTCGATTGATCCCCGAATGGTGGAGGGATCTGGTGGATTATGTCGGTTCGCGCAAGGGCTGCCGAGGCCTCGTCCACACCCCAGTCCACAGCCTGGGGATGACTGTCGGTAAGGACTACCGAGGATCCGGGGCGGACGGGAAACGCGCTGGTTTGACCGCCCCGCAGAGGGGTGCGTACCGTAAGCCGTCGACCCACCCAGGAGTGTCCCGTGAGCAAGCGCACCTTCCAGCCGAACAACCGCCGTCGCGCGAAGACGCACGGTTTCCGGCTGCGCATGCGTACCCGCGCAGGCCGGGCGATCCTGACCGCGCGCCGAGCCAAGGGCCGCTCGCGTCTGTCCGCCTGAAAACAGGCCCATGCTCCCCGCCGGGAACCGGCTACGCCGCGCGCCGGACTTCGCTGCCGCAGTGCGTGGCGGTCGTCGCTCCGGGCGGAACTCGCTTGTCCTGCACCTGCGGACCGGCCCGTGCGCGGCTGGTTCGACAGCTGACCCGACCGGCGTTTCCGCTGGTCAGGGCCCTGCGCAGGTAGGTCTCGTGGTCGGCAAGTCGGTCGGTCCCGCGGTCGTCCGCAACCAGGTCAAGCGTCGGCTGCGGGCCGTGCTGCGCACCCGACTGGACCGGCTGCCGGCCGGCTCGGTGCTGGTGGTGCGGGCGCTTCCGCCCGCGGGGACGGCCCGTTCGGTCGCGCTGGCCGCCGACGTCGATGCCGGCCTTGCTCGCCTGCTCCCCGAGGGGGCGAGGTGAAGTACCTGTTCATGGGCCTGATCCGGCTCTACCAGTGGACGATCAGCGTGTGGCTGGGCCCGGTCTGCCGGTTCTACCCGTCGTGTTCGCACTACGGGTACGACGCGTTCCGGGTGCACGGCACGCTGCGCGGCGGGTGGCTGACCGCGCGCCGGGTGGTCCGGTGCAATCCCTGGAACTCCGGCGGCGTGGACTTCGTACCCGAGCGCCGTCCCCGTCGAGGTTTGTCGGGGGGGACTCGGGGGGCGGAGCCCCCCGAGGATGCAGGTAGATTTCGCAGTTCAGACTCCGGCTCGTCCTCGACGACGGCCGGCAGCGCGGCTGCGCGCACCCAGTCCCCGCAGGGAGCCACCCGGTGAAGATCCTCGATCCGCTCTACGACGCTGTTTCGTGGATCATCCTCAGGTTCCACCGGGGGTTCGACGGGCTGGGCATGAGCCCGAGCTGGTCCTGGTGCCTGGCCATCGTGTGCCTGGTTGTCCTGATCCGGATCCTGCTGATCCCACTGTTCGTCAAGCAGATCAAGTCGATGCGGGCGATGCAGCAGCTGCAGCCGGAGATCAAGAAAATTCAGCAGCGCTACAAGGGTGACCGGGAGCGGACTTCTCAGGAGTTGATGAAGCTCTACAAGGAGCACAACACCAACCCGCTGGCCAGCTGCTTCCCGATCCTCGCGCAGGCGCCGATCTTCCTCGCGCTCTACCAGGTGCTGAACAAGGTCTCCAAGGAGCAGGCCGTCGGGGTGATGAACCTCGAGGACGTGCGCAGTGCCGGGCAGGCGAGCTTCTTCGGTGCCCACCTGGACGACAAGTTCATGGGGGCCGAGTCTTTCTCGGTCCACTTCGTCACCATCGTGATGATCCTCGGGATGAGCCTGTCGCAGTTCTACACACAGCGGCAGCTGATGACGAAGAACATGCCGTCCGCCTCGCTCGAATCCTCTCCCTTCCTGCGTCAGCAGAAGGTGATGATGTACCTGTTCCCGATCATGTTCGCGGTGTTCGGGATCAACTTCCCGGTCGGCGTGCTGCTCTACTGGCTGGTCTCGAACCTCTGGTCGATGGGTCAGCAGATGTACGTCATCCGGCGGATGCCTGCGATCGGAAGCAAGGCGCACGACGCCATGCTCCAGCGCCAGGAGAAAAAGCGCGGCTCCAGCGCCACACCGGCCCCCACCAGCGCAGATACCACTTCTGACGATCCGTCAGGGACGCCCGTCAATATCCGCAAACGCGGTCCGCAGCCTGGCGCGAAGCCGGGTGGTGGAGCCGCGAACGGCAATGCCGGCGGGGTCACCCCCGGGGCACGGCAGCAACCGCAGCGTCAGCCCAAGAGCAAGCGCCCCTCCGGCGGCTCGGGCTCCAAGAAGCGTTAGCACCACCGGGTCGACCTGGCCGCCCCCCGTGGGCGTCGGCCGGTCGACGTCAGACAGAAGGAGATCCAAGCGGTGAGTCAGTCGTCCGTAGAGTCCGCCGTTGATGACCTCGAGCCCGATGAGGGCGCCGAGGCTGTAGAGCTTGATGAGGGCACAGAGGAAGGCGCCGACGAGGGCGCCGAGGAGAGCGAGGGCGGCCGTCGCCGCGGTCCGCGCAAGCCGTCCAAGGCCCGCCTGGTCGAGCTGGAGCAGGAGGGCGAGATCGCGGCGGACTACCTCGAGGGTCTACTCGACATCGCCGACCTCGACGGCGACATCGACATGGACGTCGAAGGAGACCGCGCCGCGGTCTCGATCGTCGGCGCGGACCTCAAGCAACTGGTCGGCAAGGACGGTCAGGTGCTGGAGGCGGTGCAGGAACTGACCCGACTGGCGGTGCTCCGGGCGACCGGGGAGCGCAGTCGGCTGATGCTCGACATCGGCGGCTTCCGTGCGGCCCGCCGCGAGGAGCTGACCGAGCTCGGCACCAAGACGGCCGACGAGGTCAAGTCCACCGGCACGTCGGTGAAGCTGGCCCCGATGACCCCGTTCGAGCGCAAGATCGTGCACGACGCGATCGCCGACGCCGGCCTGCGCAGTGAGTCCGAGGGCGAAGAGCCCAGCCGGCGCGTGGTGGTTCATCCGGCATGACGCCATGAGTTCCGCGCTGTGAGCGCTGCGCCGCCGGGCCAGCTCGCGCCGCCGCCACCGGAGTCGGCCCGCGAGCTCTTCGGCGAGCGGCTGTCCATGGCCGTGGCCTACGCCGACCTGCTGGCCGGTGACGGTGTGGTGCGCGGGCTGATCGGCCCGCGCGAGGTCCCGAGGTTATGGGACCGGCACCTGCTGAACTGCGGGGTGATCGCCGCGGAGCTCGCACCCGGCGATCGGGTCGCCGATGTCGGGTCCGGCGCAGGTCTGCCCGGACTCGTGGTGGCCATCCTGCGCCCGGATGTCAGCGTCACCTTGATCGAGCCCATGCTGCGCCGGACCACCTTCCTCGCCGAGGCGGTCGAGGCGCTCGGCCTGACCAGCGTCACCGTGCGCCGCGATCGCGCCGAGGACGTTCGGGACCTGGCCGGCACCTTCGATGTCGTGCTGGCCCGTGCGGTCGCACCGCTGGAGAAGCTGGCCGGCTGGACCGTTCCCCTGCTCCGCCCGGGCGGGCGGTTACTGGCCGTGAAGGGCTCATCCGCCTCCGAAGAACTTTCCTCCGCCGGCCCGGCGTTGGCTGCGCTCGGGATTTCCGACGCTGCGGTCCGCACCCTGGGCCCCACCGACGAACCGACGACCGTGATCGAAGCGAGGGGTGTCGCCCTCGCCCGTTTCACGTGAAACACGCACTGATGTTTCACGTGGACCATCTCCACTGAACCAGCGCAGTAAAGAAAGGACACGGGTATGCAGCCGCACGACCCGGTCTACGGTTCGCCCGACGAGGCGCATCGCGATCCCCTCATCCACCAGCCGCAGGACCCGCCGATCGCCGCTGAGGCACGAACCGCAGCGGCTATCCGCGGCGGATCTCTGCCTCGGATGCCCAAGCCGAACCGGCGTCGGGTCATGGTTGTCGCCAATCAGAAGGGTGGCGTCGGCAAGACCACGACGACCGTCAACGTGGCGGCGGCGCTGTCGATGCACGGCCTGAAAGTCCTGGTGATCGACCTCGACCCGCAGGGCAATGCCTCCACGGCCCTCGGGGTCCCGCACCACGCCGGCGTTTCCTCCAGCTACGAGTTGCTGGTCGAGGGCACCGGAATCAAGGAGTGCGTGCAGGAGGTCGAGGGCCTTCCAGGGCTCCTCTGTGTTCCGGCCACGATCGACCTGGCCGGTGCAGAGCTTGAGCTGGTGCCGATGGTCGCGCGGGAGTCGAGGCTACATAAAGCGATCGAGGCCTACACCGAGGACATCGACTACGTCCTCATCGACTGCCCGCCGTCCTTGGGGCTGCTCACGCTCAACGCGCTGGTGGCCAGTCGCGAGGTGCTGATCCCGATCCAGTGCGAGTACTACGCGCTGGAAGGGCTCGGCCAGCTGCTCCGCAACGTCGATCTGGTCAAGGCGCACCTGAATCCGGATCTCGCGGTATCGACGATCCTGCTGACGATGTACGACTCGCGGACCCGGCTGGCCCAGCAGGTGGCCGAGGAGGTGCGCACGCACTTCGGGGACACGGTTTTGAAGACGGCGGTGCCGCGTTCAGTCCGGATCTCCGAGGCGCCCAGCTACGGCCAGACCGTCATCGCCTACGATCCCGGCTCAGCTGGTGCCCTCTCCTACCTGGAGGCGGCGCGGGAGATCGCTGCCGCCGGCGCTGCTTGATCTGTTTCACGTGAAACTGCATTGCCTGATCCAGGAGGACGCACGTCGTGACTGACCGCCGCCGAGGGCTGGGCCGCGGGCTGGGGGCACTCATCCCGACCAGCGCGCCCACACCTGAGCCCGAGCCGGACGCCCCCACCGCGCCCGTGCCCACCATCGTTCAGGCCGCACCGCCGGCGTCGGACGAGCCCGTACCGGACGAGCCCGTTCTGGACGAGCCGGTCGAGCCAGCGTTCTCTGCCGCGGT
The DNA here is from genome assembly GCF_013815995.1 of Sporichthya sp. Classification (GTDB taxonomy): domain Bacteria; phylum Actinomycetota; class Actinomycetes; order Sporichthyales; family Sporichthyaceae; genus Sporichthya. The sequence goes on along the minus strand of NZ_JACDFE010000007.1, from coordinate 26,135 downwards.
TCCGATCACTCCGGCCGGCGGCTGGAACGCCGACGAGGACGGCCTCGTCGCCGGGGCGTACTTCGCCGAGATCCCGATCGGGGCCATCACGCCCAACCCGATGCAGCCGCGCCACGTCTTCGACGAGGACCAGCTCGCCGAGCTGGTCCACTCCATCAAGGAGATCGGGCTGCTCCAGCCGATCGTGGTCCGGCCGCTCGGCGACGAGAAGTTCGAGCTGATCATGGGGGAGCGCCGCTGGCGCGCCTCCCAGCTGGCCGGGTTCGAGGCCATCCCGGCGATCGTGCGGGAGACCGAGGACGAGTCGATGCTCGTCGACGCGCTCCTGGAGAACCTGCATCGGGCGGCCCTGAACCCGTTGGAAGAGGCGGCGGCCTACGACCAGCTGCTCAAGGACTTCGACTGCACCCACGACCAACTGGCGGCGAAGATCGGTCGGTCCCGCCCGCAGATCTCGAACACGATCCGCCTGCTCAAGCTGCCGCCCAGCGTGCAGCGGCGGGTGGCGGCCGGCGTCCTTTCCGCAGGCCACGCCCGTGCCCTGCTCGCCCTCGACGACCCGGCGGCCCAGGAGCTCCTGGCCGGTCGGGTGGTGGCCGAAGGTCTGTCGGTGCGAACCGTGGAGGAAATGGTCGCGATCGGCGACAACTCTCCGAAGCCCGCCCGCAAGGTCCGGGCCGGCCGGCGAACGGCCCCCGCTCTGGACGACCTGGCGGCCAATCTGGGCGATCAGTGGGACACCCGGGTCAAGGTGCATCTGGGCCAGAGCCGGGGTCGCATCGTGGTGGAGTTCGCCTCCGTGGAAGACCTCGAGCGCCTTGTCAGCCTTATGTCGCCGGGTACGATGCTGGGGTCTTTTCGCGGAGAGTGAGCGTGCGATGACGCGGCGTCTCGTCAGCATCACCCTGGACCAGCTCGACGAGCTGCCCGCGCGCTGCCGCAGCTGCGTGTACTGGGAGCTCGATCCGGTTGCCGCCGAGCGTGCGGCGAAGGCGGGCGACCCCGGCCTGGAGAAGGAGGCCTGGGTTTCCGCGACGCTACTCGAGTGGGGCTCGTGCGGGAAGCTCGTTCAGGTGGACGGGGTCACCGCCGGCTACGTCATGTTCTCCCCGCCGGTCTACGTCCCCCGCTCGGTGGCGTTCCCGACCAGCCCGGTGAGCGGCGACGCCGTTCTCCTGACCACCGGACACGTCCTGCCGGAGTTCTCCGGCCAGGGCTTGGGCCGGATGCTGATTCAAGGCGTGGCCAAGGATCTGGTCCGGCGCGAGGTGAAGGCGATCGAGGCCTTCGGGGACGCGAAGTGGGACGGCCCGGGGTGTCTGGTGCCGGCCGAGTACCTGCTCGCGGTCGGGTTCAAGACCGTCCGCCCGCACCATCGCTTTCCGCGGCTCCGGCTCGAGGTGAAGAGCACGCTCAGTTGGCGTGAGGACGTCGAGGTAGCGCTCGAGCGGCTACTGGGATCAATGGCCCCAGAACCGGCACTCCGCCCGGTCTGACGGTCCGTCACTAATACCTGACGCAACGTCAGTGCCCTTGTGCCACAAGGGTTTCAGGTGCACCACTCAGGCGCGGCCGGCGCTCTCGGCCCAGAGACTATCGATGCGCAGCGCACCGGTCGGGACGTCGTCGTCGGGCGGCAGGTAGAGCCGCTGGACGGCCACCAGGATCGCCTCGGCGACGACGTCGCGGAACGCCGGATCGGCCAGCCGGGCGGCGTCGCTCGGGTTGGTCAGGTAGCCCAGGTCGAGCCGCACCGCGGGCATCTTGGTCCGGCGCAGCAGATCCCAGGTCTTGCCGTGGGTGCCGCAGTTGAGCAGGTCGGTGCGGGCCGCGATCTCGCGCAGTACGAGCTCGGCGAACCGCTGCCCCATGGCACTGGACTGGCCGAACCGGTCCGTGCCGAAGAAGTAGGTGGCGACGCCGTTGGCCTGCGGGCTCGGGTGCGAGTCCACGTGCAGCGAGACGAACAGGTCGGCGCGGAATTCGTTGGCGAGGGTGGCCCGAGCTTCGTCGTCCCGCACGGCCTGACGCGCGTGGCGGCCGCTGATCGAGCGCGTCAGGTGCGCCTGCACGCCCGTCGCGATGAGCCGGCCCTCGAGGCGGCTGGCAAGGTCCTCAACGATGCTCGCCTCGGTGAGGCCGTTGGCCACGTTGCCGTGGTCCAGCCCACCGTGGCCGGGGTCGATGACGACCACCTTGCCGCCGAGGCGGGGCCCGGAGCGCGCCAGTGCCTCGGCCTCGCGCAGATTCTGGTGGTGGCCGCCGGTCACCGTCTTGACCAGCCGGTCGAGGGCGCGGAAGGTGTCCGGCCCACAGATGCCGTCCGGGTTCACCGCGAGGCTGCGCTGCAGCTCCCGCAGGGCCTGGGCGGTCTCCGGGCCGAAGATGCCGTCCGCCCGGCCACAGTTGAACCCCATGTCGAGCAGGCGGCGCTGCAGGAGGCCGACGTCGTCCCCGCGCAGCGGGCGGCTGACCTGGTGGGACAACGGCCGGTCACCGAGGCGCCAGCGGGCCTCCTCCAGCACCTCCGAGGTCTCCCGGCCGACCAGACCGTCGACGTTGAGCCCACGTTGCTGCTGGAAGTGCCGCACCGCGCGGTCGCAGGCGTCGTCGTAGACGGCTTCCTCGGGATCCTGCAGCGCGTCGTCGGGCTTGGGGAGCAGGGAGAGCATCACCAGCTTGCGCCGGACCTCCGCCACCGGCGGACCGGTGTCGCCGAGCCGGAGCACAGGGTGGCGCCGCGGGGTGTCGATGGCGCTCGCCTCCTCCGTACAGCGCTCGGCGGCGGGCAGCCGCTCACTGAAGACCAGCGTCCGAGCCTAACCAGGATTCCCGGCTCGGGTCAGGCGAACGCCCCGGCCGCGTCGGTCCCGGGCGTCTCCCTGGTCAAACCTGGTGCTACAGGTCACACAAAGGCGGCAAGGTCCTTGAGGATCATCGGCTTCGGCTTCGCGCCGATGATCTGCTTGACGACCTCGCCACCGGAGTAGACGTTCATCGTCGGGATGGAGACCACGCCGTACTTGGCGGCGGTCTTCGGGTTCTCGTCCACGTTGAGCTTGACGATGCGGATCTTGCCGGCGTTCTCGGCGGCGATCTCCTCGAGAATGGGAGCGACCTGGCGGCACGGTCCGCACCAGGGCGCCCAGAAGTCCACGAGCACGGGTACGTCGGACCCGAGCACATCCGTGGCGAAGGTGTCGTCAGTGACGGCTTCGATCGATCCCATCGGGGTTTCTCTCCTCAGCGTTGCTCAGAAAAATGGTGGTTCAGGCTTCGACGAGCCCGCCGGTCTGACCGGCGTTCCCCTCGAGTGCAGCCAGGAAACGCTCGGCGTCCAGGGCGGCGGCACAACCGGTGCCGGCCGCGGTGATCGCCTGGCGGTAGATGTGGTCGACGACGTCGCCGCAGGCGAAGACGCCGGACAGGTTGGTCTTGGCGGTCGGGTGCGCGACCGTCAGGTAGCCCTCGGCGTCGGTGTCCACCTGGCCGGCGAACAGCTCGGAACGGGGCTCGTGGCCGATCGCGACGAACAGCCCGGTGATCTCGAGCTTGGACTCCTCGCCGGTCCTGGTGTTCCGAACCACGATCCCGGAGAGCTTGCTCTCGCCGAGGATGTCGATCGGCTCATGCTCGAGCATGAGCGTGATCTTCGGGTTGTCGGTGGCGCGCTGCTGCATGATCTTGCTGGCCCGCAGCTCGCCCCGCCGGTGGATAATCGTCACCGAGCGCGCGAACCGGGCCAGGAAGGTCGCTTCCTCCATGGCCGAGTCGCCGCCGCCGACCACCGCGATGTCCTGGTCGCGGAAGAAGAACCCGTCACAGGTGGCGCACCACGAGACGCCGTGCCCGGACAGCCGCTTCTCGTTGTCCAGACCGAGCTCCTTGTACTTGGAGCCGGTCGCGATGATCACGGTCTTCGCCAGGAACTCCCCGGAGCCGGTGGAGACCTTCTTGATCTCCCCGGTCAGATCGACGGCGGTGACGTCGTCGGTGACCAGCTCGGCGCCGAACCGCTCGGCCTGCGCCCGCATGGCCGTCATCAGGTCCGGGCCCTGGATCCCCTCGGCGAAGCCGGGGAAGTTCTCCACCTCGGTGGTGTTCATCAGCGCGCCACCCATGGTGACCGCGCCCTCGAACACCAGCGGCTTGAGATCCGCCCGGGCGGCATAGAGGGCAGCGGTGTACCCGGCCGGCCCGGAGCCGATCACGATCACATTCCGCACGTCGGTCACGACAGGCCCTTCAATCGGATGATGCGCGGGACCTGAAGCAGGTCCCGCGCGTTTCAACCGATCCTAGGGGCGTGCGATTCCCAGCCTCCGGCTGCGAAGCCGGTGGCGCGGCTCACTGCTCCGTGGAGGCGACGGTGCTGTTCGTGACGGCACCGGGAAGGGTGTCGTTGGGCGCGGGAATACTGCTCGGGGCCGGCGTGGGCTCCTCAGCGGCGTCCGGCAGGTCGACGCGCTGCTCCCACTGGATGCTCGCCTTGGTGGCGGGTGCTTCCTTGGTGCAGTCGCCGAAGACGACGTAGCCGTCGGCTTGCTTGGCGTTGGCGGCGTTGCGCGTGACGAGGATCGTCGCGGCCTGGCCCTTCCAGGTCCCGACGTCGCCGGCGAGAACGCCGGTGTAGCCGAGCTGGTCGGCGCAGCGCTTGACCTTGGCCGCGACGTCGGCCGGAGCTGGGCCACGGGCCGGAACCCCGGCCTCGTCGGAGCGCACCGCGCCGCTGGAGACCCGGTTCTGGTCGGTCGGCGAGGGCTTCGTGGACTCGGAGGACTCGCTGAAGACCGGCTGGACGTCGCCGGAGGCGCGCAACAGACCCTGCACCTTGGCCGCGAAGTTCTCCTGGCTGTACACGTCGCCGGAGTTCTTCACGTACGGCTCGGACGGTTTCACGGTGGTCGCGGGGGGCTTCGGCGTGGGCGTCGGGGTCGGTTGCGGAATGCTCTCCGGGGTGACGACCGGTGTGGTGGCGGTAGTCGGTACCGGGGTCGGCTTGACGGCAGATCTAGGCACGATCGTGGTGATCGGCCCGCCGCGCGAGAAGGTGCGGACCTCAGCGTCGCCGTTCTTCTTCTTCACGACGACGGTGCCGTCCGAGAAGAGAACCTTGTTGTTGACGAACACGGTGCCGGTGCGCTTGTCGATGATCGCGCCGTTCTTGCCCTTCTTGCGGTCCTTGCCGGTCGGCTCCTCGGTCTGCGCGTACAGCGCGGCGCGGTCGGCCGAGGCGGCGCTGTCGGAGGACGGGGTCGGGAGGATGCCGGTGGCTCCGAGGCCGGGGTCGCTGGACCCGTCGGTGCCGATGGCTTGCATACCGAGGGCGACGCCACCGATGAGCAGGACCAGGCTGGCGGCGACGGAGGTGACGCGGGCAGCCGGCGTGAAGCGACGGCGGGAGGCGAGGTCGATGACCGTCGCGCCCCCACCGACAGTGGTCGCCTGAGTGCTCTTCGGAGTGACGGGTTCCGCGGCAGCCAGATCGGCCAGAGTGGCGTCGATCCGGGCGGCGAAGTGGGCGGGCATCGGCCCGGGGTCGTCGGCGGCCAGGAGCTGGCCCACCGAAACGAGAAGGTCCGCCTCTGCCTGGCAGTCGGCACAGGAGGCGAGTATCTCGGATACCGAGGTGGCGTCGGCATCTCCGAGTAGACCCTCGGCGTAGTCCGCCAGGATCTCTATCGACAGGTGCTCATGCGTAGTCATGTCCGCCGGTCCGCTCCTTCCGCCGGCCCGGACTGGCCTGGCGGTCCCCCCGTGCTTTTTGCCGCACCCCGGTGCAGAGGTACGACCTTGCCCTTGACCTCAGCTTCGACGCCGGCGGGAGTGCTTCGGTTCCCTCCCTGGACACCTTGTCCGCCAGGAGGGTCACCGCCCTGGCGCAGATGGGCGAGAAGGGGGACAAGCCGGGCACGGCCACGGGCGCAGCGGCTCTTCACGGTGCCGGTGGGGACCCCGAGGATCCGCCCGGCCTCGTCCACCGGGTAGCCCTGCAGGTCGACCAGAACCAGCGCCGCCCGTTGGTCCGGGGGCAGCGTCGCCAGCGCGGCGGCGATGTCCATGGACAGGTCGGAGTCGTTGGTCGGGTCCTCGGCGACCGCGACGTCGCGACCGCCCTTGTCCTCGTCGTCCTGCTGGTCGGGGAGCGGAACGGTCTTGCGGATGCTCTTGCGGCGGGCCCGGTCCAGGCAGGCGTTGACCACGATCCGGTGCAGCCAGGTGGTGATCGCGGAGTCCCCGCGGAAGCCCTCGGCGGCGCGGTACGCGGAAACCAGCGCGTCCTGGACGGCGTCGGCGGCCTCTTCGGGGTCGCCCAAGGTGCGCAGCGCGACCGCCCACATGCGGTCGCGATGCCGGCGGACGATCTCGCCGAAGGCATTGGGGTCGCCCTCGCGATGCCGGTCCAGGAGGATCCGGTCAGGGACCTCGGTCAGGTCTTGCACGAGCCCGGGGCCCTCCTGCCGATGTCAGAGCCGATGGGTGAGCCGATGGGTGAGCCGACGATGAAACCGCACGTGGGGCTAACGGTACTCAACGAATCGGCCCTGGCCCGGACATCAGACACGCTGGGGGGCTGGGAACTGAACGGACCCGTACCGGTGACGGATCAGCCGCTGACAGTGACCTCGGAGATGCCGCCCCGGTAGGTCGGTCCCGCACCCGGTGGAAGCTGGGTGATCCAGATCAGGATGAAGCGGGTTTTGGCGGGCACCGAGAAGCGCAGGGTCTCCTCCTTGGCGGCGCCGGTGACGCTCGCAGCCACCGGGTAGGCGGCGAGGCCGTCCGGGGGCTGGGTGGCGGTCACGACCGCGGTCCGGATCTCGACGTTGGCGCCTTCGTCGGGTAGTCGGAGCTTGACCTGACGGACGGTTTCCGCCCCGCCGAGGTCCAGCACAATGCCGACTCCGGGCTTCAACCCACCGAAAGCGGTGCTGTTGTAGGCCACCGTGCGCCAGGAGGTCCCGGGCCGGCCGTCGATGGCGAGGCGGACCTGGTTGGGGTTCTCGGAGTTGTTGCCCTGTGGCCGCGGGTCGAAGTCGTCCGCGTTCACCACCTTGATCGCGACCAGCGGGGCCATCGGCTCCGGGCCGTCCGCGTCGCCGCCCAGGCTCTCCGGGGCCAGGGCCCGGGCCAGTTGCCAGAGCAGCAGCACCAGGCCGATCACCAACATCCCGATGACGGCGACCTGGGCCCCCCGGGTGGCTGCGGACGGTTTCCACCCGTCCGGAGTAGGCATCGGAGAGAGGATCCCGGTCACCACGGCCGACATCGTCCCGCTGGTCTCCGTCGACGGACCGCTGCCCGGGGTGCGGGGCCGAGGTAGCTGGTCCAGGGCGTCGACCAGGTCTGCCGGGCTGCGCAGCGGGGTGCCGGTGCGAGGGTTCGGGTTGAGCAGGCGGTCGACAATTGCGTCCAACGCGTCCGGGACACCGGCCCGGACCTGACGCGGGGTGCAGATCGCGCCGTGCTCGAACGGGGCCGCGGCCAGGCCGAAGGCCTCGCCCTCAGGCCAACGGGCGGTCAGCGCCGCGTAGAGCACGCGGCCCAGGCCGCGGGCGTCGGAGCGAGCCGGATCGCCGGCGGTGGTGGAGTGCAACGCGGCCTCGAGGCACAGCCCGAGGATCTTCACCTGGCCGCGGGAGGTGATCAGGACGGTGTCGGCCTGCAGCCGTAGATGGGACAGGCCGGCCTCGTGGGCGGCGGCGAGCGCCTCCGCGGCGTCCGTGATCATCCGCTGTGCGGCATCCGGGTCCAGCGGGCCGTCGGCATTCAGCACCGCCGACAGCGTGCGCAGTTCGGGCAGCCACTCGTAGACGACGTACGCGGCGTTGTCGCGGTGCACGGCGTCCAGTACCCGCAGGAACCGGCCGTCCTCGACCATCGCAGCGTCCTGGGCCGAGGCGACGACGGCCTCGGCGAGCTCGGTCTCGGTGGCCAGGATGTGGATCCCGACGGGGCGGGCCAGCTTCTCGTCGTTGGCGCGCCAGGTGGAGACGCCGTCGGCCTTCTCGATGCACTCCACCAGCCGGTAGCGGTCGGCAAGGCGGCTTCCCACCTCCGGGGTGGCAGAAACCACCTGACCGTCCTCCTGACCGGGCGTGCCATGGTCGGCAGCGGCCGCCAGTCCCCTCGATCAGGTCCCCGAACAGCCCCTTGCGGCCATGCTAGGCGCTCGGCGCCCGCGGCCGGTGGGGAACGGGGATCAGCCGCGCCGGAGCAGCGGGCCCAGGAGCTGGGTGACCTCGGTGACGCGCATCCGGGTGGTGATCACCAGGTAGGACAGCAACATCGTCCCGCCGCCGCCGATCACGGTGACCGCGGCCGCCGTGGTGCCCGTGCCCCAGATCCGGTAGGCGATCTCGCCGATCACGACCGCCGGGACCGCGGCCAGGATCGAGGCCACCAGCATCCGGTCGTAGGTCCGGATCACGTCGCTGTCCAACGGGCCGAGGTAGCGGCCGAGCTTGCGCGCCGAAATGACGACGCCAACGGCGTAGGACGCGGCGTAGCTGACCGCGAGCCCCACCGCGACCCAGCGGGCGGGGAGGAAGGAGACGCAGGCGAGGGCGAGGGCGATGTTCGTGCCGGCGATCCAGACGTTGATGGTCACCGGGGTCCGGGTGTCGGAGAAGGCGTAGAACCCGCGCAGCAGCTGGTGGTGCACCGAGAACGGCACCAGGGCGAGCGCGAAACCGGCCAGTACGTAGCCGATGTACTGGGCGTTGGCGACCGAGGTGTTGCCGTGCCCGAAGCCGAGCACGGCCATGCTCGGGCCGAGCACCCCGAAGGCCACCGCGGCCGGGATCAGCGCGGCGCCGGTCAGCTTCAGCCCGCCGGCCAGGTCCGCGCGGACGTCGTCGAACCGGGCGTCGGTGACCGCGCGGGCCATCCGGGGCAGCAGCGCCGTCACCACCGAGACCGTGATAACGGCATGCGGCAGCAGCATGATCAGGTAGGCCTTGGTGTACGGGGTGAACCCGCGGCCCGGGTAGCCGTCGGCGGCGGCGGTCTCCTCGATCCCGGTCGCGATCTGCACCACGACCAGGTAGGCGATCTGGTTGACCAGGACGAACAGCAGCGTCCAGGTCGCGAGCCGGTAGGCCTGGCCGAGCCCGGTGCCGCGCAGGTCGAACCGCGGCTTGTACCGGTAGCCGGACGCCTTGAGGAACGGCAGCAGAGCGAGGGCCTGCACGATCACCCCGAGCGTGGTGCCGATGCCGAGCAGCCGGATCTCACCGGAGCTGATCGACTCCGTGGTGGGGTTCTCCCCGGAGGTCACCACCAGGAACATGACGCCGGTGGCGATGACGACGAGGTTGTTCAGGATCGGGGCGAACATCATCGGGCCGAACCGGCCCCGAGCGTTGAGCACCTGACCGAGCATCACGTGCAGGCCGTAGAAGAAGATCTGTGGGAGGAAGTAGCGGGCGAAGGTCACCGCCACGTCGAAGTTGGCCGCCGAGCCCTCGCCGTGGGTGAACGCGTAGGCGTAGGCGGAGATCACCAGCGGGGCGAACACCACCGCCACCGCTGTGATGACGAGCAGGACGATGCCGACCGCGGTGAGCAGCCGGTCGGCGAAAGCCTTTCCGCCGTCCGCGTCCTCCCGCATCGCCTTCACCAGCTGCGGCACGAAGACGGCGTTGAGGACGCCCCCGGCCAGCAGGATGTAGATGATGTTGGGGACGGTGTTGGCAACGTTGTAGGTGACCGAGAACGCGGCCGTCCCGATCGCCCAGGTCAGCACGAGGTCGCGGCCGAACCCGGTGATCCGGGAGACCACGGTTCCAGCCGCCATCACCGCGCTCGAGCGGGTGATGCTCGGCTCGGCGGCTTCTCCGGTCATGCAGCGCCTTTGATCGTGCGGTCGGGAACGGCGGGGCGGTCAGGTCCCGGCTTTGCGAAGCCGGCGGACGTTCCTCAAGATCGCCGCTCCGAACAGGACGCTACCGGCGGCGATCAGCACGATCAGGCCGACCTTGCCGAAGCTGGTCACGTTGACCCGCAACTGGGTGGATCCGCCGAACGGCTCCCCGGTGGCGTCGAGCAGCTGGACGTCCACCTGGGTGATGCCGTTGGAGGAGGCCTCGGCCGGCACCTTGACCGTCGTCTTGCGACCGGCGCCAATGGTGAGCAGCTCCGGGTTGGTCACGGTCAGCCGGCTACCGACCCGGGGCCGCAGGACCGGCCGGACCCGGATCGCCTGGCCCAGCTCGTTGGACACGGTCAGCGGGATTGTGCCCTGGGTGCTGGACAGGGTCACCAGGTCCCGGCCGATGACCTGCACGTCGTTGACGTCGGCGGCGATCCGCTCGTTGACCTGCACCGCGTAGTCGCGGCCCTCGGCCCGGTTGCCGCGCCAGGCGGTCGACACCGTGCCGAACAGGGCGCCGATGTAGCTGTTCTCCAGGCTGCCCGGCCGGGCGAACAGCCGGATCAGGCCGTCGGCCGAGTCCGAGGCCTGTCTCATCCGTGCCAGCTGCGCGACCGCCAGCTCGGCGTCGATGGCCGACTGGGGGTAGGTCAGATTCGCGCCGCTGTACTCGGACGGCACAGGGGTCTGGCTCAGCGCGCTAAGTCCGACCGTGCGCACCCAGGGGGAGCGGTCGACGGAGTCCAGCAGACCGGCCGACCACCCGACCGGTGGGGCCCAGCGCCGTGGCGGTGCGACCAGCACGGTCCGGGCGGCGTTCGGGCGCTCGAGGGTGATCAGGGCGGTCTCGGCGAGGAAGCGCTGCGCGACCAGGGCGGCGGCTCCCGGGACGGTGAGGTCACCGGCGAGCGCGTCGCTCAGCTCCTGATCGGCGACCAGCACCTCGAGGGGGGCACCGTCGGCATCGAGGCGGGCCCGGCCGGTCGGGGTATAGGTCCGTTCGCGGGTGAGCAGCAGGGCACCGCTGGAGAGCACGACGGTCTTGGCGCCGGCCCGGCGGAGCACGCCCAAAGTCTCGGTGTCGGCCAGCCCGTCCAGCGGCCACGCGACCGAGGTGTCCGACTCGCGGCCGAGGATCGCGCGGGTCGCGTTCTTGGCCCGGGCGATCGCCCGGGTGAGTTCCTCGGGGTCGCCGTGGTGGGTCAGCGCCGTGACGTCGGGGTCGGCGAAGGGCAGGGCGGCGACCGGGCGCTCGGCCGGTGCGAGCTGGGCCCGCAACTCCGACATCCACCGGGCGGCGTCGGCGTTGCCGTCCTCGGAGGAGGTGCCGCGCCCGTCCTGCCGCTCGTGGTCCTGCCCCATCGCCTGCGCGGACTCCAGCAGTTCGGGGTCGACCATCCAGGTCACCGGGATCCGGCCGGGGGCCCCGGCCAGGTCGGCAAGGCGGCCGCCCGGCGCGAACTCCTCGCTGGAGCTCGAAGCCCGGAACACCCCGTGGGCGTCCCGGGCCGGGACGCCGGCCAGCGGCCAGAGCCAGGTCAGCTTCGTCGGCTGGTACTGCTTCTTGTCGGGCAGGTACGGCAGGAACGTGGTCAGGGTGGCGAGCCGGCTCGGGTTCTCGTTCCCAACCTGACCGGTGGCCGTCACCTGCAGCAGGTAGACCCCGTTGCCGGGCAGTTTCAGCGAATCGATCGGCGCCGACACCTGCCACTCGGTCACCTTGCCCGAGGTGATCTGCCCGGGCACCTTGGTCTCGCCCGGCACCCGGCGGATCGCGCGGTCCTGCTCGGCCCCCTCGGCGATCGCGGCCAGGTCGCCCCGGCTGGTCAGCGGCGCCGAACTGACCTGCAGCCCGATCTGCACGTTGCGGAAGGCGTCTCCGCCCGGATTGACCAGGGCGCCCCGCAGGGTGAGCCGGCTCGTCGGACCCGGAGCGGCCGGGCTGACGGAGCTGAGCTCGAGCCGCGCCGCCTGGTAGGCCCCGTCCACCGTGGGCGCCGCAGCGGCGAGGGCCGGAGCCAGCACGCCCGCCAGCAGGCCGAACGCGGTCACCACGGCAGGGGCGCGGCGCCGCCGGCCGGCGGGTCGCCCCAGGGTCACGGCGCTTGCTCGGTGGTGGTCGACAGCTGTTCGGGAACCTTGGCCATCAGCTTGCGCTCGGTGTCGTAAGCCAGACGCTCGGGCAGCTCCGCCAGCGGCACCCAGGCGACCTCGTCCACCTCGATGTCGGCGTCGGAGAGCTCGCCGGACTCGGCCTCGAGGAGAAAGTGGTGCACCGTCTTGTGGATCCGGGCCCCACCGGCGACGAACCAGAAGTCGATCACGCCCAGCTTGGACAGGACGTGGCCGCGAATTCCGGTCTCTTCCTCGACCTCACGGATCGCGGCGTCCTCCGCGGTCTCGCCGGCCTCCAGATGCCCCTTCGGGAGCGACCACAGCAGGCGACCGCGCCGATCCAGACGTCCGATCAGGGCGCCCTGCGCGATCGGCCCCCCGCGGTCCACGACGAGGCCGCCGGCGGAAACCTCCGACACGGTCCGTAGCCGCTTGGACGGCGACGGGGAGGACGGCGGCATCCTTCGATGCTAGTCCGGGGACCTTGCAGCGGACCGGGCGTTGCGCTGGCTGCGCGAGCGTGTTCCTCACGCGGCCCCGGGGCCCGCCTACGCGATCGAGACCGCGAACAGCCAGCCCAGGTTCTTGCGCGGGAACTTGGCGGTGCCGGAGGCCAGGACGGTGGTCGAGCAGTCCGAGTCGACGTCGACCTTGGTCCACTTCACCCGGTCACCGTTGCTGCCGTACGTGACCGTGACCCGCTCGCCCTTGCTGGAGGAGAACGTCTCCTTGTGACCCTTGGTCACCGCGACGGCGTTGCGGACCTGGGGCCAGACATCCTTGACCGCGGCCCGGATGTCGTCCTGGTCCCCGGCGTCGCCGGTGCCGTACCTGGCGCTCAGCGTCGAGGCCTTCACGATCTCGACGGTGTGCTTGCCCGGCTTGGTGAACGTGATCTTGGCACCCGGGACCGGGATGAAGACCCGCTTGTGCCCGCTGATGTTGATCTTCACGCCGTCCAGGCAGGCCGCCGACGCAGAGCCTGCAGCGGCCACCGGGACTGCGATTGCGGAAGCGACGAGGGCGGCGGCAACGAGGCCGGCCGAAGGGGCGGCGAGAGACATGGGTGCGCTCCTCACGTGGGGTGACGCACGCACAGCCTAGGCTGGCCCCCCGTGTCCGGAACCCCTTCGCCAGAACCCGCCGAGCCCTCCGCGGGAGCGCTGTCGGCGGCGCAGCGCCGCGCGGTCTCCGAACTGCTCAAGGCGGCCCCGGTGGCGGTCGAGCTGGCCGAGCGCTTCGCCGCCGCCGGTGAGCAGCTGGCGCTGGTGGGTGGCTCGGTCCGCGACGCACTGCTCGGCGGTCTGGGTGCGGACCTGGACTTCACCACCTCCGCGCGGCCGGAGAAGACGGGCCAGCTCCTGCGCGGCTGGGCCGAGTCGATCTGGGACGTCGGGGCGGCCTTCGGGACCATCGGTGGCCGCAAGGGAGAGTTCGCCCTGGAGATCACCACCTACCGGACCGACGCCTACGACCGGACCTCCCGCAAGCCCGAGGTCCAGTACGGCACCAGCCTGGCCGAGGACCTGATCCGCCGGGACTTCACGGTCAACGCGATGGCGGTCGAGCTGCCCGCGATCCGGTTCGTCGACCCCTTCGGCGGCCTGTCCGACCTGGCCGCCGGCGTGCTCCGCACCCCGCGCAGCCCGGAGGAGTCCTTCTCCGACGACCCGCTGCGGATGATGCGGGCCGCCCGGTTCGCCGCCAAGCTCGGGCTCGCCATCGACCCGGCGGTGCACGCGGCGATGCTGGCGATGGCCGACCGGATCGAGATCGTGTCCGCCGAGCGGGTGCGCGACGAGCTGGTCAAGCTCATGTGCGCGCCGTACCCACGGCGCGGCCTGGAGGTCCTGGTCGAGACCGGGCTGGCCGAGCGGGTCCTGCCCGAGGTGCCCAAGATGCGCTTGGAGATCGACGAGCACCACCGGCACAAGGACGTCTACGAGCACACCCTGACGGTCCTCGAGCAGGCCATGGCGCTGGAGGAGGCGGGCCCGGACTTCACGCTGCGCTTCGCCGCGCTCATGCACGACGTCGGCAAGCCGCGCACGCGGCGCAACGAATCGGGCGGGCGGGTCAGCTTCCACCACCACGAGGTGGTCGGGAAGAAGATGACCGAGGCGCGGATGAAGGCGCTGCGCTTCGACAAGGCCACCACCGAGGACGTTTCCCGCCTGGTCGAGCTGCACCTGCGCTTCCACGGCTACGGGAGCGGGGAGTGGACCGATTCAGCGGTGCGCCGCTACGTGACCGACGCCGGGGACCTGCTCCCGCGGCTGCACAGATTGACCCGCGCGGACTGCACGACGCGCAACAAGCGCAAGGCCGCCGCACTTGCGAAGTCCTACGACTCTCTCGAGGGGCGCATCGCCGAGCTCGAGCAGCTGGAGGAGCTGGCCTCGATCCGGCCGGCCCTGGACGGGAACGAGATCATGACCGAACTCGGGCTCCCGCCCGGGCCGCTGGTCGGCGAGGCCTACAAGTTCCTGCTCGAACTCCGGATGGACGTGGGCCCCATGGGGCAGAAAGAGGCTAGGGCGGCATTGCACGCCTGGTGGGCGGAGCGTTCTGGACCGTGACGCGTCGGCAATAGGGCAGTAACCGATGAGCGGACATTCCCCTCGAATTCGGCGTGTGATCTGTGAAAGGCATTCCGAACCGGTAACAGCCCCTGCCCGTGCGTTGGTCGGGCGGCCTACGGTGCGGTCACTGGCCGATTGACCTCGGCAGATGTAGAACGATGCACAAAGGCGCACGGCCTGGCAGAGGAGCGAATGGATGAGAACGCACAAGCGCGGATATCAGGTCGTGGCGTTGGCTCTGGCCGGAATGCTGCTAGCAGCCGGCTGCGGAGGCGATGACGACGACAGCGCCGGCGACAGCCCGGGCGGGTCCACCAACGGAGAGGTCGCGGGGTCGATCGCGGTCCGTAGCTGCAAGCCGCAGAACCCGCTGATCCCGACCAACACCAACGAGACCTGCGGCGGCAACATCCTTGACGCCGTGACGGCCAAGCTCATCCGCTACAACCCGGACGACGGCAGCCCGGAGAACGACATCGCCGAGTCCATCACCAGCAAGAACGCCATCGACTACACGATCAAGATCAAGCAGGGCATCAAGTTCCACGACGGCACCGAGGTCAAGGCCAAGAACTTCGTCGACGCCTGGAACTACGGCGCCTACGGCCCCAACGCCCAGCTGTCCTCCTACTTCTTCGAGGTCATCAAGGGCTACAAGGAGACCTCGGCGGAGAAGTCGAAGGTCGAGGAGATGTCCGGCCTGAAGGTGGTCGACGACTACACCTTCACCGTCAAGATGGACACCAAGAACTCGACGTTCCCGCAGCGGCTGGGCTACACCGCGTTCGCGCCGCTGCCGGACTCGTTCTTCGCGGACGACGGTGCGGCCTTCGGCAAGCTGCCCGTCGGCGCCGGCCCCTACAAGATGATCACGGCGGACCCGAACCGGGAGTTCGTGCTCGAGGCGGTCCCGGGTTACGACCGCGTCGGCCCGCCGGTCGTGAAGACCGTGACCTTCAAGGTCTTCCAGGACGCCACCGCGGCCTACAACGAGGTCGTGGCCAACCAGCTGGACATGACCGACGAGATTCCGACCTCGGCGCTCACCGACCTGGTCTTCAAGCAGGACCTGAACGAGCGCTTCGTCGAGCGCGTGGTCGGCGTCTTCCAGGCGATCAACTTCCCGTCGCCGAAGGCGGACAAGTCCTACGACAACATCAAGCTGCGCCAGGCGATCTCGATGGCGATCGACCGCCAGCAAGTCATCGACGTGGCCTTTGCCGGCACCCGCGAGCCCGCCACCGGGTGGGTGTCGCCGGTGGTCGACGGCTACAAGGCCGGGGCGTGCGACCCGTACTGCACGTTCGACCCGGACGAGGCCAAGAAGCTCTATAAGGAGGCCGGCGGCCACGACGGCCCGATCCGGATCGGCTTCAACGGCGACGCCGACCACAAGCCGTGGGTCGAGGCCACCTGCAACAGCATCAAGAACACGCTCGGGGCGGAGTGCCTGGCCACGCCCACGGTGGACTTCGCCACCTTCCGCACGGCGATCACCGCCCGGGAGCAGAAGGGCCTGTTCCGGGCCGGCTGGCAGATGGACTACCCGTCGATCGAGAACTTCCTGGCCCCGCTCTACGGTACGGGCGCCGGCTCGAACGACGGCGACTACAGCAACAAGGCGTTCGACAACAAGCTGCGCGAGGCCGCGGCCCTCACGGACCCGGCGGAGCGCAACGCCGCCTACCAGGCCGCGGAGCTGATGCTGGGGAAGGACATGCCGTCGATCCCGCTGTGGTACAGCAAGGAGTTCATCGGCTTCTCCAACAAGATCGCCTCGATGAAGCAGACCGTGTTCGGGACGTACGACCTCAGCTCCATCGTGCTCAAGTGACCGACCGCGCCTGATCGACCGTCACGTACCGGCCCACCACCTTTTTGAGGCGGTGGGCCGGTCGCATAGCAGGCCAGGCGCGGGGAAGCACCGAATGCATTGACGATTCGCCTAGGCTGAGTCGACTCAAGCCAGTTCTACGGGTCGCCCGATCCCTTCAGACAGGACTTGCACCATGGGTCGCTACACGGCGCGCCGCCTGATGCAGATGATCCCGGTCGTCCTCGGCGCGACGTTCATCGTGTACGCGCTCGTCTACGCCCTGCCGGGTGATCCGCTGGCCGGCAAGTGCGGCCAGCGCCCGTGCCCAGACGCCTACATCGCGAAGTACACCGAGCAGTTCAACCTCGACGACCCGCTGCCGGTGCAGTACGTCAAGTACCTCGGCAATCTCCTGCAGGGCGATTTCGGTGAAGCCGTCAACGGGGAGAAGGTGCTCGACCAGATCGAGCGGACCTACCCGACGACGATGAAACTCGCCCTCGTCGCGATCATGTTCGAAATCATCATCGGGATCGGCGCCGGGATCATCTCCGGGATCCGGCGCAAGGGGATCTTCGACTCCTCCGTGCTCGCCGTCACCCTGGTGCTCATCGCGGTGCCGGTGTTCGTCACCGGCACCTCGCTCCAGTGGTTCATCGGGGTGAAGGCGGGCTGGCTGCCGGTGACCGCAACCGACGGCACCTGGAGGCAGCTGATCATGCCGGGGTTCGTGCTCGCGGGGCTCTCCCTCGCGTACGCCGCCCGGATCACCCGGACCAGCCTGGCCGAGGTCATGCGGGCGGACTACATCCGTACCGCGAAGGCCAAGGGCCTGCCGCGGAGCCGGGTGGTCGGCGTGCACGCCCTGCGGAACTCGATGATCCCGGTGGTCACGTTCATCGGCGCCGACTTCGGCACCCTGCTCGGCGGCGCGATCATCACCGAGGGCATCTTCAACATCGACGGGGTCGGCGGGCTGATCTACCGCAGCATCGGCCTGCGCGAGGGTGCGACCGTCACCGGCGTGGTCACCGTGCTGATCCTGATCTTCCTGCTGGTGAACCTGTTCGTCGACCTGCTCTACGCCGTCCTTGACCCGAGGATCCGCTATGAGTGACTCGCAGGCGATGCTCGGCGGCATCGGCGGGCCCGAGCCCGACCCCGGCGCCCGCCCGGACATCCCGGCCCCGCCCGGAACCGAGGCCAAGGCGCGATCCCTGGGCCGCGACGCCTGGGAGGACCTGCGCAAGAGCCCGGTGGTCATCGTCTCGGGCGTGCTGATCCTGATCCTGGTGGTGATGGCCGCCTTCCCCGGTCTGTTCACCGGCGTGGACCCGAAGGAATGTCTGCTCAATCGCAGCCGGCAGAAGCCGTCCGGCGACGCCTGGTTCGGCTACGACCTGCAGGGCTGCAACATCTACGCCCGCACCATCCACGGCGCGCGGGCATCGATCACGGTCGGCGGACTGGCCGCTCTGATCGTGACAGTCGTGGGCGTCGGGCTCGGCATGCTGGCCGGGTTCTACGGGGGCGGGATCGACACGATCATCTCTCGGCTCACCGACATCTTCTTCGGCATCCCGTTCCTGCTTGGCGCGATCATCGTGCTGACCTCGTTCCCGTCCGGCGACTCCCGCAATTTCTGGCTCCCCGTCAGCAAAGTGGTGCTCGCGCTGGCGGTGCTGGGCTGGACCAACATCGCCCGGATCATGCGCGCGCAGGTCCTGCAGGTGAAGGAAGCGGACTACGTGCACGCCGCCCGTGCCTTGGGGGCGCCCACCTCGCGGATCTTGCGCGTGCACGTGCTGCCGAACGCGATCCAGCCGGTGATCGTCTACTCCACGATTCTGCTGGGCGCGTTCATCGGGACCGAGGCCGCGCTGTCCTATCTCGGCATCGGGCTGCAGCCGCCGGCGGTGTCCTGGGGCATCGACATCAGCGCCGCCCAGGAATACATCCGGACCTCGCCGCACATGCTGCTGTTCCCCAGTCTCTTCCTGTCCGTGACCGTGCTCGCCTTCATCATGATGGGCGACGCGGTGCGGGACGCCCTCGACCCCAAGCAGCGCTGAGCACGGTCAGGAGATCGCCAGTGCCCAACTCCGGCAGCGAGTCTGCCCCGGCGTTCGATCTGAACGTCGGGGCCGGGGAACCCCTGCTCGAGGTCGTCGACCTGCACGTCGAGTTCCGGACCCGGGAAGGCATCGCCAGGGCGGTCAACGGTGTGAGCTACAGCGTGAAGCCCGGCGAGACGCTGGCCGTGCTGGGTGAATCCGGGTCGGGCAAGAGCGTGACCGCGCAGGCGATCATGGGCATCCTCGACACCCCGCCCGGCTACATCACCAAGGGCGAGGTGCGCTTCTGCGGCCAGGACGTCCTGACGCTGCCGGAGGAGGACCGGCGCAAGTTGCGCGGCGCCTCGATGGCGATGATCTTTCAGGACGCCCTGAGTTCGTTGAACCCGGTGTTTTCCGTGGGTTGGCAGATCGGCGAGATGTTCCGGGTGCACGAGGGCATGTCGCGCAAGGAAGCGAAGCTGAAGGCGATCGAGCTGCTCGACCGGGTCCGGATCCCGTCGGCCAAGGACCGCGTCGGGGACTACCCGCACCAGTTCTCCGGTGGCATGCGGCAGCGCGTGATGATCGCGATGGCGATCGCGCTCAACCCACGCCTGCTCATCGCGGACGAGCCGACCACCGCGCTCGACGTGACCGTGCAGGCCCAGGTGATGGACCTGCTGGCCGAACTGCAGCGCGAGTCCGGAATGGGGATGATCCTGATCACCCACGACCTCGGCGTCGTCGCCGACGTCGCCGACATCTGCGCGGTGATGTACGCCGGCCGGATCGTGGAGCACGCCGACGTCCACGAGCTCTACGCCAACCCGGCGCACCCGTACACCAAGGCGCTGCTCGGCTCGATCCCCCGACTGGACCTCAAGGGCCAGGAGGTGGCGGTGATCAAGGGCCTGCCGCCGACCCTGACGAACCTGCCGACCGGGTGCGCCTTCCACCCGCGGTGCAGCTACGTCAAGGACCGGTGCCGATCCGAGGAACCGCCGCTGTACTCGGTGAACGAGCACCGCGACAGCGCCTGCCACTACTGGGAGGAGGTGCTCGATGGCAGCCCCGAGTAAGAAGTCCAGTGATGTGGTGCTCGAGGTCCGGGACCTCGTCAAGCACTTCCCCCTGACCCAGGGCGTCGTTATCCGGCGCGCGATCGGCGCCGTGCAGGCGGTCGACGGCGTGAGCTTCGACCTCCACAAGGGCGAGACCCTCGGGCTGGTCGGCGAGTCCGGCTGCGGCAAGTCGACCGTGGCCAAGCTGCTGATGGGCCTGGAGAAACCGACGTCGGGGCACGCCTACTACGGCGGCGATGACATCTTCACCCTGCAGGGCCAGGCGCAGCGCCGGTTGCGTCGTCAGATCCAGCTCGTCATGCAGGACCCATACTCCTCGCTGAACCCGCGCATGACGGTCGCCGACATCGTCGGGGAGCCGTTCGAGATCCACCCCGACGTCGCGCCGAAGGGCGATCGACGGGCCAAGGTGCGCGACCTGCTCGACGTGGTCGGGCTGAACCCCGAGCACATCAACCGTTACCCGCACCAGTTCTCCGGCGGTCAGCGGCAGCGCATCGGCATCGCCCGGGCGCTCGCGCTGCGCCCGGAGATCATCATCTGCGACGAGCCGGTCTCGGCCCTTGACGTCTCCATCCAGGCTCAGGTGATGAACCTGTTGGAGAAGCTCCAGGACGAGTTCTCGCTGTCCTACCTCTTCATCGCGCACGACCTGTCGGTGGTGCGGCACCTCTCCGACCGGGTCGCCGTGATGTACCTGGGGCGGATCGTGGAGATCGGGACCGACCTCGAGATCTACGACCACCCCACCCACCCGTACACCCAGGCTCTGCTCTCCGCTGTGCCGGTGCCCGACCCGACCATGCGCGGCCAGCGTCAGGTGATCCGGTTGCAGGGCGACGTGCCCAGCCCGGCCAACCCGCCGTCAGGCTGTCGGTTCCGGACCCGGTGCTGGAAGGCCAAGGAGATCTGCGCCGACCAGACCCCGGCGCTCGAGGTGCGGGTCGCCGGTCATCCGAGCGCGTGCCACTTCGCCGAGGAACGCGACATCGTGCACGCCACCGTCGAGGCGGGAGAGGTGGCCCCCATCGTCGTGGGCCCGAACGAGGATGAGGCCGACTAGGGCGGGCTAGGGCGTCTGCAGAATCGCGGCGGACGGGGCCTGTGCCGGGGCCGGGTGCTTGAGCGCGCACCGCAGGAACAGCACGGCCGTCACGGCGTAGCCGACGCTGACCGCGGAGAGCAGCGCGTAGGACTTGCCGGACTCCGGCATCACCAGCGAGGCGACCGCGGCCGCGGCGACGAACGCGGAGTTGAAGAGCATGTCGTAGAGCGCGAACACCCGGCCGCGGAAGGCGTCCTCCACCGATTCCTGCACGATCGTGTCGACGCAGAGCTTCACCGATTGCGCGGCGGTGCCGAGGAGGAAGGCACCGAGCACCAGCGGCGGGGGCTCGTACGGCGCGGCCAGCGCGAAGCCGAATACCGCCGCAGCGGAGAGCGCGCAGACGATCCAGGCCGGCTTGCCGATCCGCTGGGTGATCGGCGGCGTGATCATCGCCGCCACGAAGAAGCCGGCGCCCGCAGCGCCGAAGACCAACCCGAGGCCACGCATCGCGGAGTCGGTGCCGTGCGCCGGGTCGTTGAAGTAGTTGCGGTAGAGCAGCAGGGTCGCGATCGTGCCGGTGCCGTAACAGAACCGCTGGGCAGCCATCACGCCGAGGCTGTTGCGGGCCATCGGGCGGGCCCAGACGTGCCGGCCGCCGTCGAGCAGACCGGACGCGACGCCGCGCAGTGCCTGGCCCGCCGACATCGCCGGGATCTTGCCGTGCGGGCCGAGCAGGTCGCGCTGGATGCGCCGGGCGAGCAAGGCCGAGCACAGGTACCCACAGGCCGCAGCCAGGATCAGGGCGGCGTCGGTGCCATGCCCGCCGCGCATGCCCTGGTGCAACGCGAGGCCGAGACCACCGCCGGCGAGTGAGGCCATCGTCCCCGAGGTCGCGGAGACCGAGTTGGCCATGATCAGTTCGTCGCGCTCGACCACGTGCGGCAGCGAGGCGCCGAGCGCGGTCAGGTAGAAGCGGTTGATCGAGATCGCGACCAGGGCAGCGATGAACAGCGGCGCCCCGGTCGCGCCGCTCCACGCCAGCATCGCGACGATCCCGACCAGGACCGCGCGGACGAGGTTGGCCCGCACCAGGACCTGCCGGCGGCGCCAGCGGTCGAGGAAGACTCCGGCGAACGGGCCGACGAAGGTGTAGGGCAGCAGCAGGGTGGCCAGCGCCGCGGCGGCCGCGCCGGCGTCCGCCTGGCGCTCCGGGGCGAAGAACACGTACGAGGCCAGGGCCATCTGGAACATGCCGTCGGAGGCCTGGCCGGCCAGGCGGGTGAAGTACAGCTTCCGGAAGTCCCGGTGCTGCACCACCGAACGGAAGTCCGACGGGAACGACACATTTCGAGGCTAGATTCGCCTGGCTTCTTCCGTGGCCGCTTCGCTGTTCGCAGAGCTTGCCATGACGTTTTCGTTCCCTTCATCCTGGCGCTCATCGCGCCAGAACGCCGACTGCCAGTACAGGCCGGCGGTCACCAGGTACCCGATGCTGACCCCCACCAGCAGCGGGTAGGACTTTCCGGAATCGGGCATCGCGAGCGCGCCCAGGCCGGCGGCGGCCACGAAGGCCAGGTTGAACACCGTGTCGTAGACGGCGAAGACCCGGCCGCGGTAGGCGTCGGTGATCGACTCCTGAACGATCGTGTCCACACAGATCTTTACCGTCTGGGTGGTGACACCGAGCACGAAGGAGCCGGCGATCACCAGCGGCGAGGTGTACGGGATCCCGAACGCGAAGCCGAGGACGCCGGCGGCGACCAGGGCCCAGACGATCAACTTGGGCTTGCCGATCCGGCCGCTGACCGGCGGGGTGAGCAGGGCGGCCAGGAAGTAGCCGAGCGCGCCGGCGCCGAAGACCACGCCGAGCTCGGCCATCGCCTGGTCGCCGTCGGCGTCCGGATCGTTGAAGTGGTTGCGGTAGAGCAGGATCGCGGCCAGCGCCGCCATCGCGTAGCAGAAGCGCAGCGAGGTGGTCGCGGCCAGCGCATTGCGGGCCGGTGCCTTGTGCCAGATGTGTTTGGTGCCGTCGATCAGGCCAGCGGCCACGTGTTTGACCGCCTCGCGCACAGCCGGCGCAGCGTCGATGAGGTCCGGGCCCAGCAGGTCGCGCTGCATCCGGGTGGCCAACACCGCCGAGCTCAGGTAGGCGGTCGCGGCGAGGGCCATGGTGATCGGGTCGCCGTGCGCACCGCCCAAGGCGCCGGCGCCCAGGCCGATCCCGCCGCCGACCATGGCCGCGATCGACCCGCCGGTGACGCTGATCGAGTTGGCCATGATCAGTTCGTCGCGTTCCACCACGTGCGGCAGCGACGCGGACAACGCGGCCAGGTAGAAGCGGTTGACCGAGAGCGCGACCAGGGCGCCGGTGTAGAACACCGGACCGGTGATGTCCTGCCAGGCGATCAAGGCGACCAGCCCGACGATCACCGCTCGGGCGATCGACGCCCCGACCAGGACCTGGCGCCGGCGCCACCGGTCGAGCAGCACCCCGGCGAACGGGCCGACCACCGTGTACGGCAGCAGCAGGACGGCGAAGGTGGCCGCCGCCGAGGAGGCGGTACCCGCCCGTTCCGGGGAGAAGAACACGTAGGAGGCCAGCGCCACCTGGAACATGCCGTCGGCCGCCTGCGAGGACAGCCGGGTGGCGAAGAGCTTCCGGAAGTCGGCGTGCCGCAGCACGGTGCGCAGGTCGGCGGCGGAAGACACCCGAAGAGGCTACGTCGGGATCTGAAGTGCGCCAGACCGCTTGAGGAAATCCCGGACGAACACGTGGATCTTCCACATTTCGGGCGGGTCCAAGCTTTGTCCCACCCGACAACGCGACGAGGCCGACCCCGGGTAGGGGTCGGCCTCGTCGGAACGGTTCAGCGGGTGGGGCTGGGCGCGATGATCAGCGCTCGAGCTCGCCCCGGATGAAGCCCTCGACGGCGCGGTGGCACTCGTCGTCCGCGTACTGCTCGGGCGGGGACTTCATGAAGTAAGAGGACGCCGAGAGCAGCGGGCCGCCGATGTTGCGGTCGAGGGCGATCTTCGCCGCGCGGACCGCGTCGATGATGACGCCGGCCGAGTTCGGCGAGTCCCAGACTTCGAGCTTGTACTCCAGGTTCAGCGGGGTGTCGCCGAAGCTGCGGCCCTCGAGGCGGACGTAGGCCCACTTGCGGTCGTCGAGCCACGGCACGTGGTCGCTCGGACCGATGTGCACGTCGGCGTTGCGCATCTCGTGCGGGATCTGCGAGGTGACCGATTGGGTCTTGGAGATCTTCTTCGAGGTCAGGCGCTTGCGCTCCAGCATGTTCTTGAAGTCCATATTGCCGCCGAAGTTGAGCTGGTACGTGCGCAGCAGCTCGACGCCGCGGTCCTCGAACAGCTTGGCCATCACGCGGTGGGTGATGGTCGCGCCGACCTGGGACTTGATGTCGTCACCGACGATCGGGACGCCGGCGTCGGTGAACTTCTGCGCCCACACCGGGTCGGAGGCGATGAAGACCGGCAGCGCGTTGACGAAGGCGACCTTCGCGTCGAGGCAGCACTGCGCGTAGAACTTGTCGGCGATCTCCGAGCCCACCGGTAGGTAGGAGACGAGCACGTCGACCTTGGCGTCCCTGAGCGCCTGGACGACGTCCACCGGCTCCTCGTCGGACTCATCGACGATCTCGCGGTAGTACTCGCCGAGCCCGTCGTGGGTCGGCCCGCGCTGGACGATGACGCCATTCGGCGGCACGTCGGCGAACTGGATCGTGTTGTTCTCCGAGGCGCTGATCGCCTCGGACAGGTCGCGACCGACCTTCTTGGCGTCCACGTCGAACGCAGCGACGAACTCGACGTCGCGGACGTGGTAGGCGCCGAACTGCACGTGCATCAGGCCGGGGACCCGCTGGCTCGGGTCGGCGTCCTTGTAGAACTCGACGCCCTGAACCAGGGACGAGGCGCAGTTGCCGACGCCAACGATTGCTACGCGAACCGAACCCATGGCTGGGTGCTCCCTTACTTCGGAATCTCTGAGGTGGTGCGGGTGGGGGTGGGGATGGCCGGGCGAGGTGCGGCGCGCTCGGTATCGATCAGCTCGGTGAGCCAGCGCACCTCCCGCTCGACCGACTCCAGGCCGTGGCGCTGGAGTTCGAGCGTGTAGTTGTCCACGCGTTCCCGGGTCCGGGTGGCCGCGGCGCGAAATCCGTCCAGACGCTCCTCAAGGCGGCCCCGTCGCCCCTCCAGGATGCGCAGGCGGACGGCGGCGTCCGTACGGGCGAAGAAGGCGAAGCGGACGCCGAAGTTGTCGTCCTCCCACTCCTCCGGTCCGGATGCAGCCAGGAGTTCGGAGAAGTGGTCCTTACCGTCCGCAG
Organism: Sporichthya sp.; assembly: GCF_013815995.1. Taxonomy (GTDB): domain Bacteria; phylum Actinomycetota; class Actinomycetes; order Sporichthyales; family Sporichthyaceae; genus Sporichthya. The sequence continues at coordinate 1,218 of NZ_JACDFE010000007.1, read as the reverse complement.
TGAGTGCGTAGACGATCTTGGCGCGCTTGCCGAGGGCGGAGACGTCGGGGTCGGGTGCCTCCTCGGCGATCCACCCGGCCTGCAGCATCCCCTTGAGGCAGGGGTAGAGCGAGCCGTAGGAGATCGCGCGGAAGGTCCCGAGCAGCGTGTTCAGCCGCTTGCGCAGCTCGTAGCCGTGCATCGGAGACTCATGCAGGAGGCCGAGGACCGCGACCTCGAGCACTCCGGTGCGCTTGCCCATGCGATCCACCTCCTTACCGCTCGAATGTTCGGTTTCGATAGATCGAGCGGATGTATCGACTCGATATAACGAATGCGAGATGGACCCTACGACGGCGGTGGCCGAAAGGCAAACTCCTGGCGTCCCCGGCGTGTCCGCGCCGCGGGGGTGACGGGCTGATCACGAGGCGGTCTCGACCTCCGGCGGACCCCCGGCTGACAAAGCTCTGCGGCGTACATTGCTCGCCATGTGGTCCCAGCGTCTGCACGTCGACTACGCGCTCCAGCGGCGCGCGACGTTGCACGCGCTGAACTCGGGCGGATCGATGACCCTGACCGACGTCTGCGACGCCGATACCTACCTGCTTCAGGCCGCCAAATTCCACGGGGAACCGACCGAGATCCTGTGCCCGATCTGCCGGAAGGAACCGCTCACGCACCTGACCTACGTGTTCGGGGACGAACTGGGGCAATACTCCGGACGGATCAAGGCGACGCGCGAACTCGAGCCGATGGCGCGAGAATTCGGCGAGTTCCGGGTGTACGTCGTGGAGGTCTGTCGTGGCTGCGCCTGGAATCATCTGAGTTCGTCGTTCGTCCTGGGGGACGGTGTGCCGCGCAGCCGCGGCCACCGGCGCCGGGCCGCGGAGGAGTAGGGACAGTGGCGCCGAAGAATCCGTTCCGCCGGCCGGCAGACAATCAGCCGGAGGGACCGCTGTCCGCCGAGGACAAGTGGTTCCGACCCGACTCGCCTCCGCCGGTCAAGAGCGCCGGGAAACCGAAGCCGCGCAGCACTGCGGCGCGCGTTGACGACGAGACCGGCCCGCAGCCGCCAGTGGCTGCCGACGCGCCCACCGAGTCGTTCACCCCGCCGCCGAACTGGCTGGAGGACAAGGGCGAGCAGAGCGACGCGAAAGCCGCGACCAAATCGGCGGCGGCCGCGGCCGTCGGCGCCGGTGGCGGCAAGGCGCCGGTGAAGGGCGCCGGCAAGCCGGGCGC
>NZ_JACDFE010000130.1 GCF_013815995.1 Sporichthya sp. | reverse complement strand
GCCCGCGGCCCGGCGGCGGGTGCGCGGGGCGGCAGCGGTGGTGGAGGTGGTCTGTGCGGCAGCGTCTGAGGCGACGGTGCCGGTGGGCTCGTTCTCGAGCATCCGGTTGTCTCTGTTTCCGGCCCCCGGGCGCGCCGGGTGGGCGCGCCGCACAGGAACCTAAGTCTGGGTGTCCGTCGCGCCGGTGTGACGGCAGCGTCCGGACGGGCGGGTGGAGCAAAACCTGGGCGGGACCGACGGCGAGACGATCAGCCGGGACTTTCGGGTGCCAGCGGGTCGTGCACCTCAGAGGAATCAGCACCGAGGGGGCCCTGCGCCAGCCTGGTCACACGAGGTGACTGGGGCGGCCTCAGGTCGGCCACTCGGGCGAGTCCGGAGAGGACGTCATCGGGTCTTACGGCGGGCGTGGCTTGCCGTACGACCACGTCCAGTATCGCACAGGGCCCTTCGTCCGTCCCATCGCGCCGCTCCGCAGGGGTCACGCGCGCCGCGAGAACGGCGCCCCGCGCGTCGAAGGTGCGCGGTCCGTTCTTGGTCGTCCGGGTGACCTCGACGGACTCCGCGGCGAGGAAAGTGGCGAGCGCGGCGGTGGCCTCGGCGTCGCTGACCCCGGGTAGTTCGATGGACCAGACCGAGGCCTGCAACCGGTCCGCCAGCGCCCCCGGTGCGGCTATGACCACCTCGACAATGTCCAGGCCGTCCGGCAGAGCGGCGTCGAGGTCGGCCCTGATCTGGTCCGGGTCACGGATCTCGGCGAGGCCGATCTCCAGGTACTCGGCCTCACTGGCCACGCCGGTCGGGGCGGCGTTGGCGTAGGAGACCTTGGGGTGCGGCGTGAACCCGGCCGAGTACGCCATCGGCACCTTGGCCCGGCGCAGCGCCCGCTCGAAGGCGCGGGCGAAGTCGCGGTGACTGGTGAAGCGCAACCGGCCCCGTTTGGCGTAACGGATCCTCAGCCGCTGCACCGTCGGCGGTGGTGGCGGCCCCTCGGGCTGCTTGCCCACCGGGGTTACGCGACCGTCAGCGGGAGCAGCGTCCGGCCGGTCGGGCCGACCTGGATCTCGGTGCCCAACTGGCCGCAGACCCCGCAGTCGAAGCAGGGCGTCCAGCGGCAGTCCTCGACCTCGGTGTCGGCCTCGGGGTCGTCGGCGGCGACCAGGGCCTCTTGCCAGTCGTCCCAGAGCCACGCCTTGTCGAGCCCGGAGTCCAGGTGGTCCCAGGGCAGCACCTCGTCCTGCTCGCGCTCGCGGGTGGTGAACCAGTCGACGTCGACGCCGGTCTCCGCCAGCGCGGTCGCGGCGCAGGACATCCAACGGTCGAAGGAGAAGTGCTCGCTCCAGCCGTCGAACCGGCCGCCGTCACGCCAGACCGCCTCGATGACCGGGCCGACCCGGCGGTCACCGCGGGAGAGCAGGCCTTCGACGATGCCGGGCTTGCCGTCGTGGTAGCGGAAGCCGATCGCCTTGCCGTAGCGCTTGTCGTCGCGCACGACGTCGCGCAGCTTCTTCAGCCGCACGTCGGTGGTCTCGTGGTCGAGCTGGGCGGCCCACTGGAACGGGGTGTGCGGCTTGGGCACGAACCCGCCGATGGAGACGGTGCAGCGGATGTCCCGGGAGCCGGTGGCGTCGCGGCCGGCCTGGATGACCCGCTTGGCCAGCTCGGCGATCTGCAGCACGTCCTCGTCGGTCTCCGTCGGCAGGCCGCACATGAAGTAGAGCTTCACCTGCCGCCAGCCGTGCGAGTACGCCGTGGTGACGGTGCGGATCAGGTCCTCTTCTGTGACCATCTTGTTGATCACCTTGCGCATCCGCTCCGACCCGCCCTCGGGCGCGAAGGTCAGCCCGGACCGGCGGCCGTTGCGGGTCAATTCCTCGGCGAGGGTGACGTTGAAGGCGTCGACCCGGGTGCTCGGGAGCGAGAGCGAGATCTTGTCCGCCTCGTAGCGGTCGGCCAGGCCCTTGGCGACCTCACCGATCTCGGAGTGGTCGGCGGAGGACAGCGAGAGCAGCCCGACCTCGTCGAAGCCGGTGTTGTCCAGGCCGGCCTGGACCATCTCGCCGATCGCGGTGATGGAGCGCTCCCGGACCGGTCGCGTGATCATGCCCGCCTGGCAGAACCGGCAGCCCCGGGTGCAGCCGCGGAAGATCTCGACGCTGAACCGCTCGTGCACGGTCTCGGCCAGCGGGACCAGCAGCTTGCGCGGGTAGGGCCAGGAGTCCAGGTCCATCACGGTGTGCTTGGCGACGCGTCCCGGCACACCGGGGCGGTTCGGCACCACGCGCTCGATCCGGCCGTCGGGTGCGTACTCGACGTCGAAGAAACGCGGCACGTAGACCCCTCCGCTCGCCGCCAGGCGCAGCAGCAGCTCGTCCCGGCCGCCGGGCGAACCTTCGCCCTTCCACTCCCGGACGACCTCGGTGATCGCGCCGACGATCTCCTCGCCGTCCCCGAGAACCGCGGCGTCGATGTAGTTCGCGATCGGCTCGGGGTTGAAGGCGGCGTGCCCGCCCGCAATCACGATCGGGTCGGTCTCGTCGCGATCTTTGGCCTGCAGCGGGATCCCGGCCAGGTCGAGCGCGTTGAGCAGGTTGGTGTAGCCGAGCTCGGTGGAGAAGCTGACCCCGAACAGGTCGAAGTCCTTCACCGGGCGGTGCGCGTCGACGGTGAACTGCGGCACCTGGTGCTCGCGCATCAGCTTCTCGAGGTCCGGCCAGACGGCGTAGGTGCGCTCGGCCAGCACCCCGTCCTTCTCGTTGAGCACCTCGTAGAGGATCTGCACGCCCTGGTTGGGCAGCCCGACCTCGTAGGCGTCCGGGTACATCAGGCACCAGCGGACCTCGGCCGAGTCCCAGTCCTTGACGGTCGAGTTGAGCTCGCCGCCGATGTACTGGATCGGCTTCTGAACCAGGGGCAGGAGAGCCTCCAGGCGCGGGAACAGCGAGTCGACGGGCATGGGGCCAGGGTATTCGCTGCTGGAGTGCGTGACCCAGGTCACATCACCTCGGCGAACCGGGCCTGTCGATTCCGGTGACGCCGGTTCGTAGAGAGGGTGAAAGCCGGCACCGCGGCCTGCACCGCCGGCCACAGACACCCCCAGACACCCCCAGACACCCCCAGACACCCAGGAGCTCGCCATGACGCAGTACATGTTCTCGGTCATCCACGACCACTCCGTGCCGATGCCGGAGGGCGAGGAGCTGGCGAAGCTGTTCGCCGACGTCGACGCCTTCAACCAGAAGGCCATGGCCAACAAGACGTGGGTGTTCGGCGGCGGCCTGTGCCCGCCGTCCAGCGCCACCGTGGTCGACAGCACCAAGGGCGGCACCCCGACCACGACCGACGGCCCGTACGTCGAGACCAAGGAGATGCTCGGCGGCTTCTGGGTTCTGGAGTTGCCGGACCTGGACGCCGCGCTGGCGCTCGCCGTCGAGGCCTCGTCCGCGTGCCAGAACCCGATCGAGGTCCGGCCGTTCCAGGCCGAGCCCGAGGCCTGAGGCACGGGGTGCCCCTCGACCCCATCGCAGAGGTCTTCCGGAACGAGTACGGCCGCTGCGTCTCGACGCTGACCCGCGTCCTCGGTGACATCTCCCTGGCCGAGGACGCGGTGGCCGACGCCTTCACCGTCGCGGTCCAGACCTGGGACCCCGACGACCTGCCGCCCAACCCGGGCGGCTGGATCACCACCACCGCGCGCCGGCGGGCCATCGACCGGTTGCGCCGCGAGTCCACGCTGGATGCCCGGCACGCCGAGGCTCTGCTGCTGCACGGCCCCGATGACGACCCGTTCGAGGCCGCCGAGGAGGTGGGACCGGTGCGCGACGACCGCCTGCGGATGCTCTTCACCTGTTGTCACCCCGCATTGGCTCCCGATGCCCGCGTCGCGCTGACGCTGCGCCTGCTGGGCGGCCTGGAGACCCCGGACGTCGCCCGCGCGTTCCTCGTCCCGGAGTCGACGCTCGCGCAGCGGATCGTGCGGGCGAAGAAGAAGATCAAGGACGCGAACATCCCCTATCGGGTGCCGCGCGCCGCCGACCTGCCCGACCGCCTGGCCGGCGTGCTCGCGGTGGTCTACCTGATCTACAACGCCGGGCACACCTCGCCGTCCGGGGAGTCGCTGCACCGGGTCGAACTGTGCGACGAGGCAGTGCGCCTGGCCCGGCTGATCGTCGAGTTGATGCCCGACGAGCCGGAGGCCGTCGGCCTGTTGGCGCTCTTGCTGCTGCTCGAATCGCGCCGGCCGTCGCGCACCGCGGCCGACGGGTCGCTGGTGCTGCTGCCCGACCAGGACCGCGCACTGTGGAACCGGGGGTTGATATCTGAGGGTCAGTCACTGGTGCTCGCCTGCCTGCGCCGCAACGCGCCGGGGCCGTATCAGATCCAGGCCGCCATCAACGCCGTGCACGCGGACACCGTGGACGGTTCGGAGACCGACTGGAGCCAGGTCGTCGCGCTCTACGACCACCTGATGGCGATCGCCCCCACCCCGGTGGTCGCACTCAATCGTGCGGTCGCGCTCGCGGAACTCGACGGCCCGCAGGTCGGGCTCGCCGCCATCGAAGCCCTCGAGCTGCCGGACTACCAGCCGTACTGGGCCGCCCGCGCGGAGCTCCTGGTGCGCGCCGGCCGGGCCGCCGAGGCCACCGACGCCTACGACCGCGCCCTGGCCCTGAGCGACAACGCCGTCGAACACGCCCACCTCAGCCGGCGCCGCGCCCTGACCATTCCCCCATCCGGGCGTACTCAATAGCCCCACGAGTTACCAACCACCACATTGGCACCGAGATCGGACATCGGGTCAGGCCGGGCAAATCGGTGCGAGGTGGGGCACATGAAGCGGTGGACAGCAGCCCGGGCCGTGGTGGGGGCAGCCACCTTGAGCGTGAGTCTGGCGGCCCTGGGCGTCCTGCTCCCCGCCGACGCGGTAGGCGCGGTCCCCACGTGCGACGGCCTGCCCGCGACCATCGTCGGCTCCGGCGGCCTCGACCAGATCTTCGGAACCGACGGCCCGGACGTCATCGTCGCCCTGGACGGTGGGGACGTGATCGACGGCCGCGGCGGTGACGACGTGATCTGCGGCGGCGCCGGGAGTGACCAGATCCGCGGAGGCCGCACGCTGCTCGGGGGCCGCGGGCTGGACACCCTCGACGGCGGGACGGGCACCAACACCGAGGTCCAGGGCTGAGGGTCATGAAGCGAGGCATCGCTGTCGGCTCGGTGCTCGGCCTGGCCGCGCTCATCGGGCTCGACCCGGGCACCGGCCTCGCGGTGCCGTGCGGCTCGCAACCGATCCGCGCGACCCTGGCCTCCTCGGCGACCCACGTCCCCGCCCCGACGACCACGGTGCTGGCCTCGGACCGCAACCCGTCGCGGTTCGGGCACCTGGTGCGCCTCACCGCCCGGGTCACCTCCGCCACCGGAGACCCCACCGGGAGCGTCGACGTCGTAGACGGTGTCACGACCGTCTGCGACGACGTGGTGCTCGACGCGGCCGGAGTGGCGGCGTGCGAGGTGCGACTCCGCCCGGACGCGCATCCGCTGACCGCCACCTACACGGGCGACCCGGACTTCGCGACCAGCAGTTCGGCGCCCCTCGCCCAGACGGTGCGCGCCCCCCGGACGGCGACGCCCGGGGCGCAGTAGCCAGTACCGTCGCACCTGTGGACTGGGGCGACGCATCACAGGACCTCGTCGTGCACGCCGACAACCTCGACGTCCTCCCGCTGATCCCCGACGGCGCGTTCACCACGATCTACCTCGACCCGCCGTTCAACACCGGGCGGTCACAGAAGCGCGAGCGCATGAAGACGGTGCGCTCGGAGGCCGGGACCCGGATCGGGTTCGGCGGGCACACCTACGAGCAGGTCGTCACCGGGCTGATGGCCTACGACGACGTCTTCGGCGACTACTGGGCCTTCCTGTTCCCCCGCCTGGAGCACGCCTGGCGACTGCTCGCCGAGGACGGGACGCTGTACCTGCACCTGGACTACCGCGAGGTGCACTACGCCAAGGTCGCGCTCGACGCGCTGTTCGGCCGGGAGTGCTTCCTCAACGAGATCGTCTGGGCCTACGACTACGGCGCCCGCACCACGAAGAAGTGGCCGGCCAAGCACGACACGATCCTGGTCTACGTGAAGGATCCGAACCGCTACCACTTCGACTCCGCCGAGGTGGACCGCGAGCCCTACATGGCGCCCGGACTCGTGACCCCGGAGAAGGTCGCGCGGGGCAAGCTTCCGACCGATGTCTGGTGGCACACCATCGTCTCCCCCACCGGCAAGGAGAAGACCGGCTACCCGACGCAGAAGCCGGAGGGCATCCTGCGCCGGATGGTCGCAGCCTCCTCCCGCCCGGGTGACCGGGTCGCGGACTTCTTCGCCGGCTCCGGCACCCTCGGCGCGGTCGCGGGACAGCTCGGCCGTCGCTACGTGCTGATCGACTCCAGCCCGGACGCGATCGACGTCATCCGCAAGCGCCTGGGCGATGGCCCGGCCTACGTCACTCCCTGAGGCGTGCACGAGTTCTCCCGATAGTGCAGTTGAACACCGCTCCGCCGCGCGACGCCGGTGTCCAAGTGCACTATCGGGCGAGGTGGTGCCCGTCAGACGGGGGCGAGCGGGCGGCGTTCGCCCGCGGGCAGTTCGACGACGATCTCGTCGCCCGCGCGCACCCGCCCGTCGGTGAGGACGACGCCCATCACGCCGGTCTTGCGGATTACGCTGCCGTCAGGCGCCTCGCCCAGGGTCTGCGCGAGCAGCCCGGGCTCGAATCGGTCGATCTGCACGCAAGGGTTGCGCAGCCCCGTCACCTCGATGGTGGCGGCACCGAGCCGGAGCACGGTTCCGGTGGGCAGGGCGAGCAGGTCGAGACCGCGCGTCGTGATGTTCTCGCCCAGCTGGCCGGGGGCGACGGAGTAGCCGGCGGCCGCGAACTCGTCGTGCAGTTCGGCGTGCAGGAGGTGCACCTGGCGAAGGTTCGGCAGGGTGGGCCGCCAGCGTTTGCGGGAGCGGTGCTGGACGGTGGTGCCGGCGTGGGCGTCGCCCTCGACTCCCCAGTCAGCGCGCAACTGAATCTCGGAGACGACCTGCTTGCTGAAGCGGTGCTTCGCGTCGAGGCTGACGGCGAGGACGTGCGCGGGGTGAGCAGGCGGCATGACGTTCATTGTCGCGGCACATCGTCCGGGCGCGAGGGAACTCGGGCGCTCAGGCCAGGGCGAAGGGGACCGAGACCCGCACGCCCACCGCCCGTTCCGGGCCGAGCGGGAGGTAATCCTCCCGCACCGGCGCGCAGGGTTTCTCCCCGAGCCGGTCAAGTTCGTCGAACGCCGCCCGGTAGACGGGCCCGAGGGCGAGGGTGCTGCCGCGGTGCAGTGAGCTCGCCGCCCGGCACGCCGGCAGGGTCGCCGCGACGAGCCCGGCCGCCACCGCGCCCTCGACCGGCGCGAACACCATCCCCTCGACCTCGTCGGTGAGGTCCAAGGGGAAGGTCGCGCCCCACGGTCCAGCGCGGCGCTGCTCCGCCTCGCGCAACGTGGCGCGCAGCAGCGCGATCGCTCGGGTGACGCCGGCCTCGAGGTCGTCGAACCGCGCGGAGTACGGCAGCACCACGACCTGACGGGACGTCAGCTCGATCAGCTCTATCGGCCCCATCGCGAGGTCACCGGCCAGCAGCGCGTCCAGCTCTGCGAGATGACGCCGGCCCTGGTCCAGCTCCTGGGTGATCCGGCGACGTTCGGCCAGCAGCGCCTCGGTGGCCGTAACCCCGCCGGCCATCACCCGCGCGATTCGCTGCGGGGCGACCCCTAGCTCGCGCAGCCGCCAGATCAGCTCGGCCGTCGGCAGCTGGCCCGCCGCGTACCGCCGGTACCCGCTGGACTCGTCGACGAACGCCGGCACGAGCAGCCCGATGCGGTCGTAGTAGCGCAACGTCGAGACAGGCAGCCGACAGCGGCGCGCGAACTCGCCGATCAACACCTCGGGGCGCTCGCTCACGAAGGCAGCATGGCGGATTCCGGTTGGAGAATCCGCACCGTGCTGCGCCGGGCGACGATCGCGGCCACCTTCGCGGGCGCGATCCCCTGTGCGTGCAGGGTGGCGGCCCGGTCGAAGAACTCGCGGTACCGGAAGCAACGGCCGCCGCGCAGCTCCAGCCAGGAGACCCCGGGCAGGAGCAGCCGCGTGCCGCCGCCGGAGGGGACCGAGTCGGCGACGGTGTAGTCGAACTCCCACTCCGCGACGATCGCGTCCGGGGTCGCCACGGCCCGGGTGACCGTCCAGTAGTGTTCGGCCGACTCCACGAAGGTCCGCTCGAACATCGCCCGCAGGGCATCGCGGCCGTGAAAGTCACCGAAGAAGAGGTCGCGGTAGTCGACGTCGTCGGTGAAGCAGTCGAGCACGGCTTCGAGGTCGCGGCCGTTGTGCGCGGTGAGAAAGCGGTGCACCAGGGTCGTCATGCGGCGATCGTGAACCCTGAAGCCACTCGAGGGTCAAGCACTGTCGCAACGTCCGAAAGAACGAGCGCTATAGCTCACGCCGGATCGGACGCCAGGCCCGCGAGGACCCCGACGCGGCGTGGATGTTCAGCAGCAGCCCGACGGCAGCGAGGTTGGCGAGCATCGCGGTGCCGCCGTAGGAGACGAAGGGCAGCGGCAGCCCGGTGATCGGCATCAGGCCGAGCGTCATCCCGACGTTCTCAAAGACCTGGAAGCCGAACCAGCACACCACCGCGGTCGCGACCAGGGCGCCGAACAGGTCGGGGGCGCGCCGCGCGATCAGGGCGCCGCGCCAGACCAGCAGGGCGAACAGGACCACCAGCGTCCCCGCGCCGAGAAACCCGGTCTCCTCGCCGGCGACGGTGAAGATGAAGTCGGTGTGCTGCTCGGGCACGAACTGCCCGCCGGTCTGGGTGCCGTGGAACAGCCCGGTTCCGGTGAGGCGCCCGGAGCCGATCGCGATCCGCGCCTGGTTCGCGTTGTAACCGACCCCGTCCGGATCCAGCGCGGGGTTGGCGAAGGCGGCGAACCGGTCGACCTGGTACTCACTCAGCAGGTTCGCCTGCACCGCGACGAACGCCCCGAGCAGGGCGGTGACCGCCAGCCCGACAATCCACCGGGCCGGCACCGCCGCCACCACCAGGACCCCGGCCAGCACCGCGACCAGCACCATGATCGAGCCGAGGTCCGGTTGCAGGGCGACCAACCCCACCGGAATCGCGGCCAGGCCGACCGCGAGGAAGACCTCGTGGTGGCTGAAGACGCCGGTCCCCTCCCGGCGCTCGGCGAGCAGCAGCGCCAGGCCGAGGCAGAGCGCGAGCTTGGCGAACTCGACGGGCTGGGCCGAGAACCCGCCGACGAAGATCCAGGAGTGCGATCCGTTGACGGTCGCGCCCAACGGGGAGAACACGAGCGCGAGTCCGCCGACCGCCACCAGGTAGACCGGCGGGGTGTACATCCGCAGCCGTCGGTAGTCCGAGCCGGCCAGCGCCCCCGCGAGCGCGAGGCCGAGGGCGATCGAGACCAGGTGACGCAGGATCAGCGACTCGGGGTCGGATCCCGCGGCCTGCAGCCGCGGCTTGGTCGCGGAGTAGACCAGCACGGACCCGGCCGCGCACAGCAGCAGCACCGCGACAACCAGCACCGGATCCAGCCGGCTGCTACCTCGGCTCGGGAGCGCCGTGATCGGATCGAGCGCCGACCGGGCGGCGGGCACGCGGGGCGCCGGACGCAGCAGGGTCATCGGGCCCGTCCGAAGGGTGCGTCGAAGCGGCCGATCGGGAGGGCGGCGGGTGGGAGCGCTCCCGGGAACACCGGATCGCGTCCCACCCCGACCAGCGCGGACAACACCTCGCGTACGCCGGGGCCGCTGGTGCCGGAGCCGGTGCCGCCCTTGGCCACGGTCATCAGCACCACGTAGCGCGGCTTCTGCTGAGCCGGGCCGGTGAACCCGACGAACCAGGAGCTCGGGTCCTCGCTGTACCGCTCGGCCGTACCGGTCTTGGCCCCGACCGGGATCCGGGACAGCGGCCAGTCGCCGAACACGCCGGCGGCCGTGCCGTTGGTCGACACCCGCAGCAGCGCGCCGCGCACGTGATCCAGCACCTCGTCGGACACACCCACCTCGCCGTCCGAGCGCGGGTCGAAGGTGCGGATCAACTGCCCGTCAACATCCAACTCGGCCTTGGCGACCCTGGGCTGCCACAACGTCCCGCCGTTGGCGATCGCCGCATAGACCCGGGCCATCTGCAGGGGCGTCACCGCGGTGTCGCCCTGGCCGATGGCGAAGTTCACCGCGTCGCCGGCCCGGAAGCGCGCACCGTCGGCGCAGTTCTCCACGTCCAACCGGTGCAGGTAGGCGGAGCGTTCCGGATCGTCGGAGGACTCGGAGGGACCGGCCTGCGCGCGGGCGCAGGTGGCCTCCCGGGTGCGCTCCCAGTAGGAGCGCTTGAAGTCACGCAGCGAGATCCGGCCGGGGATCTCACCCGGCAGGTCGATACCGGTGGGCCGCCCGAGGCCGAACGCCGCGGCCATCCGCTGCATCGGATCCTGCGGATCGGCGATCGGGTCGTCACCGCCGTCGCGGAGCCACATCTCGTGCGCGATCTTGTAGAAGACGGTGTCGCAGGAGACCTCGAGCGCCCGGGCCAGGGTGATCCAGCCGTGGGCGGCCGACTCGAAGTTGGTGAAGGTCTGATCCCCGATGCGGTAGTAGCTCGGGCACTCGTAGCGCCCGTTCAGGTCGTAGCCGTTCTCGGCGGCGGCCGCGACCGAGATGACCTTCATCAGCGAACCGGGCGCGGAGGCGGCGGCGAACGGCCGCGCCAGCAACGGCGATCCGCTGCTCTGCGCGGTGAGGCGGGCGTAGGTGCCGTGATCGATCCCGCCGACCCAGTCGAGCGGGTCGTAGGTGGGGGCCCCGGCCATCGCGACGACCGAGCCGTCGGTGACGTCCATGACGACGATGGCGCCGGAGTCGGCGGCGTAGGTCCGCCCGCGGTAGTCGGGCACCTCGTGGGCGCGGGTGATCGCCTCGGCGAGCACCTTCTCCGCGACCGCCTGCACCTGCGCATCGATGGTGGTGACCAGGTTGTGGCCCGGCACCGCGTCGGTCTCGTCCACGGTGGTCAGGACGTGGCCGAGGTGATCCACCGTCACTTGCCTGACGCCGGGCGTGCCGCGCAGCAGGGCGTCGTACTGCTTCTCCAGCCCAGCCCGGCCGACCAGGTCGGCCGAACCCAGCCGCGGGTCGAGCAGGCCCGCCGACCGCTGCGCCGCGACGTCGTCGACGTCGGCCGGCTGCAGGTAGCCGAGCACGTGCGCCAGGTTGGCCCCGGCCGGCGCCGGGTAGCTGCGCACGGTGATCGGGACGGTCTCCACGCCCGGGAACTGTTCGCGGTGCTCGAGGATCTGCAGGGCAAGGGCGGGCTCGACGTCAGTGGCCACCGGAACCGGCTCATACGGCGAGCCGTTCCAGCAGGGCGTAGGGACACCTGGCGCGCACGGCCGGATGCGGGTGCGCAAAGCCTCGACGTCGGTGCCCAGGACCGCGGCGAGCCGGTCCAGCACGGCGGCGCCGTCGCCCGGCTGCCGAGCGAGCTCGGAGCGGTCCAGCGTGACCTGCAGGATCGTGCGGTTGCGGACCAGCGGCCGGCCGAGGTCGTCGAGGATCAGTCCGCGCGGGGCGGCCGAGACCACCTGGCGGGTGGTGTTGGCATCGGCGGCCGCGGCGTAGGCGTCCGAGTCCAGGGCCTGCAGGTAGAACAGGCGCCCACCCAGCAGCAGCATCAGCGAGAGCCCGACGCCCTGCACGAGCAGCACCCGGCGACGGCTGCGCGCGACGATGTTCACCGGACCGCCGTCGGCACGCGCAGCGAGACCGCTTCGATCACGACCGGCGACTCCACCCGACGGCGCCGGTAGAGCGCCGGCAGCGAGAACAGGGCCGCCGCCAACGTCCAGAGGGCGACCGAGGGCAGCCGTTGACCGGCGCCGAGCAGGTCCGCCCTCGGGTCGCCGAGCACCAGTCCGAGCACGGTGAAGGCGATCGGCGCCAGCGCGGCCCCGAGCGCGGCGAGCGCCGCCCCGAGCAGCCTCGAGTCCACGACGTCGGCGGCGAGCATTCCGATCAGGTAGCCGAGCAGGCAGAGCACGAAGGCCCACTGCCCGGTGGCGTGGTCGGCCGGGGGAAGCAGGTCGAGCAGCAGTCCGGTACCGAAACCCGCCACGGCGCCGGCGCGGGCGCCGGCCGTCAGCGCGACGCCGAGCACGGCGAGCGCGGCCACCTGAGGCTCCCCCGGTCCGAACCACGGCAGGCGGGCCACGATCGAGCCCTGGGCGAACGCGGCCAGCAGGAGCAGCCCGGTGGCCCCCGTCACGCGCAAAGCGTTCATTGGGCCCTCATAGGCCCTCAT
>NZ_JACDFE010000129.1 GCF_013815995.1 Sporichthya sp. | reverse complement strand
GCCCGGTCCACCCCGACCAGGTCCACAGCGCCGCCGGCGCCCTCGTGGGCCGAGGCCGTATGCAGCACGGCGGAGTGCTCGACGGCGGCCGCGACCAGGTGGCTGCCGACCCGGGCGCGGCCCTTGAGGCAGCCCTGGATCCCCAGGTGCAGGGCCTGCGTTCCGGAGGCGGTGAATGAGACGTCGGCCGGCGCCACGCGCAGGACCTCGGCGACGATCTCGCGGGCTGCGTCGAGTCGCATCCGGGCGCGGCGCCCGTCCCGGTAGAGCCGCGCCGGATCGGCCCAGCCGTCGTCCAGTGCGGCCAGCAGTGTGGCGCGGGCCACAGGGTGCAGCGGCTCGGTCGAGGCGGCGTCGAAGTACGCCGTCTCAGGAGTGTTTGGCGACTCGCCCAAGGCCTCGACCACGCCGCCAACCTAGCCCCGCGCCACGACCGCCCTGGCCGCAGCTGCCGGGCGTGCGCAGAGTAGGCTGCCGCCGCAGTTCCAACGATGATCGCCCGCGGGTTTCGGCCCGTGATCTGCACCCTGGGAAGGCCCCTTTGCGCCCGATCGGTTCACCGCCAGAACGCTCGCCGCGGACTCGCCGTTGGGCGATGCTGGGTCTGCTGGCCCTCGTCATGCTGATCTGTACCGGGTGCAACGACGAAGACCTGCCCCGGCTCGGTTTCCCGACGCCCGCGACTGAAGAGTCTCCGCGCATCCTGCTCATGTGGCAGGGCTCCTGGCTCGCCGCAATCATCACCGGGGCGGTGGTGTGGGGCCTGATCGTCTGGAGTTGCATCTTCCACCGGAAGAAGCACGCCGACGACATCCCGATCCAGACCAGGTACAACCTGCCGATCGAGGCGCTCTACACGATCCTGCCGTTCGTCATGGTCGTTGTGCTCTTCTACTTCACCGAGCGCGACCAATCGATCATTCTCGACGAGGACCGACCCGCCGACCTGACGGTCAACGTGGTCGGCCGGCAGTGGAGCTGGTCGTTCAACTACGTGACCCAGAACGCTTACGAGACGGGCACACCGGCCCAACAGCCCGAGCTGTGGCTGCCGGTGAACAAGCTGGTCCACTTCGACGTCACCTCGGCGGATGTCATCCACTCCTGGTGGGTGCCGAACTTCCTGTTCAAGATGGACGTCATCCCGGGCCGGACGAACACCTTCGAGCTCACCCCGAACAAGCTGGGCACCTTCTCCGGAAAGTGCGCCGAGCTGTGCGGGCGCGACCACTCGCGGATGTTCTTCACCGTCAAGGTCGTCAGCGAGGACGAGTACAGGGCGCACATCGACGAGCTGAAGAAGAACGGTCAGCAAGGCCAGCTGCCGCGCGGCGTCGAGAACACCAAGGAAGCCCGCGAGCGCGCTTACAACCTTGAGGACTCCTACCAGGACGAGCACGCCGGCGTAGACCACAGCACCGAGCCCGCCGCCGGCGAGGAGGGCTCCGAGCCCACGGCCGAGGAAGAGGACAGCGAGCCTGCCTCCGACGGCGCCGGCACCGAACCCAGTACCGAGGGCGAACCCGCCACGTCCGAGTCGGGAGGCACCTCGTGACCACCTACGAGCAGGCACAACGGGTCAGCACCCGTTCGCGGTCCCGCAAGAAGTCGATGGGCGCGGTCATCATCGACTGGGCGACCACGACCGACCACAAGAAGATCGGCGTGCTCTACGTCATCACGTCGTTCATCTTCTTCCTGCTCGGCGGCCTGATGGCCCTGATCATGCGGGCCGAGTTGGCCCGCCCGGGCAACCAGGTGGTCTCGAACGAGCGGTTCAACCAGCTGTTCACGATGCACGGCACGATCATGTTGCTGATGTTCGCGACGCCGTTGTTCGTCGGCTTCGCGAACCTGATCATGCCGCTGCAGATCGGCTCCCCGGACGTCGCGTTCCCGCGCCTCAACATGTTCAGCTACTGGCTGTTCCTGTTCGGCGGATCGATCGCGATGCTCGGCTTCCTCACCCCCGGTGGCGCCGCCGACTTCGGCTGGTTCGCCTATGCGCCACTGAACGACGCGGTGCACTCACCGGGTATCGGCGCCGACCTCTGGATCATGGGTCTGGCCCTGTCCGGCTTCGGCACCATCCTCGGTGGCGTCAACTTCATCACCACGATCATCTGCATGCGCGCGCCCGGCATGACGATGTTCCGGATGCCGATCTTCACCTGGAACATCCTGGTGACCAGCGTGCTCGTGCTGATCGCGTTCCCGGTGCTCGCGGCGGCGCTGCTGGTCCTGGAGTCCGATCGCCAGTTCGGCACCCACGTCTTCGAGTCCGCCAACGGCGGCGCTCTGATGTGGCAGCACCTGTTCTGGTTCTTCGGGCACCCCGAGGTCTACATCATCGCGTTGCCGTTCTTCGGCATCATCACCGAGATCCTGCCGGTCTTCAGCCGCAAGCCGATCTTCGGTTACAAGGGTCTGGTCTTCGCGACGCTGTCGATCGCGGCGTTGTCGGTCACGGTGTGGGCGCACCACATGTACGTCACCGGCGGTGTGCTCCTGCCGTTCTTCGCCTTCATGACCTTCCTGATCGCGGTACCGACCGGGGTGAAGTTCTTCAACTGGGTCGGCACGATGTGGCGAGGGGCGATCTCCTTCGACACCCCGATGCTGTGGTCGGTCGGCTTCCTGGTGACCTTCCTCTTCGGTGGCCTGACCGGCGTCATCCTCGCGGTGCCGCCGATCGACTTCGCGGTCTCGGACTCCTACTTCGTCGTCGCCCACTTCCACTACGTGGTCTTCGGCACCGTCGTGTTCGCGATGTTCGCCGGCTTCTACTTCTGGTGGCCGAAGATGACCGGCCGGATGCTCGACGAGCGTCTGGGCAAGATCCACTTCTGGACGCTGTTCTTCGGCTTCCACACCACGTTCCTGGTGCAGCACTGGCTGGGCGCGCAGGGCATGGCACGGCGGTACCCGGACTACAGGGCCAGTGAGGGCTTCACAACGCTGAACATGGTTTCCAGCGTCGGGGCGTTCCTGCTGGGCATGTCGACCCTGCCGTTCATCCTCAACGTGATCATGACCCACCGGAAGCCGAAGGTGCCGCTGCCGGACGACCCGTGGGGCTTTGGCCGTTCCCTGGAGTGGGCGACCTCCTGCCCGCCGCCGCGGCACAACTTCTCCTCGATGCCGCGGATCCGTTCCGAGAGCCCCGCGTTCGACCTGCACCACCCGGAGTTTGCCTCCGCCCACGATTCCCCGACCAGGAACAAGACGATCTTGGACGAGATCTACGGCGAGCCCGATCTCGAGGGTCACGGGCGCACACAGACCGCTGTGCTGGACCGTGACGACGGCGACGAGCCCGGGCACGGCGGCGTCGGATACGGACAGGAGTAGACGCGATGAAGGTCGAAGCCAACGTCTTCAACGGCATCGGGCTCTTCCTGGTCCCGGTCATTCCCGTCTACTGGCACTACTCGCACGACTGGACCGGCACCACCGCGCTCGCGCTGACCTTCGGTCTGTGCGCGCTGGTCGGGTTCTACCTGTACTTCACGGCCAAGCGCATCGACCTGCGCCCCGAGGACGACCCCACCGCGCTGATCCAGGACGGTGCCGGCGAACTCGGCTTCTTCAGTCCACATAGTTGGTGGCCGCTGATCCTGGCCGGCGCCGGCGCGATGGGCTTCCTGGGCATCACCTTCGGGCTCTGGATGTTCGCCCTGGCCGTGCCGATCTTCGCTTTCGCGGTCTTCGGCTTCGTCATGGAGTACTACCGCGGCGACCACGTCCACTAGGCACTCGCACCACCCGCGGCCAGCAACACTGCGGCAAGGATCAGGCTGGCCGAGTTCCTCATCCGAGCCAGGCGATCTGGGCGACGAGATCGGTGACGGCGACGCCGAGCAACGCCCGGATCACGGTTTGCCCCAGTCAACGCGTTACGTCCGGTCGAAGGTGGGTTACAACCCACGATCGGTCGGACGTAACGGGCAAATCAGTGGCCGTGGCCCTCGACGTCGGTGCCGTGGTCGTCGCCGTGCCCGTGACCCGCGGTCAGTTCCGCGTACTCCTCGGGCGTCGGCTTGGGCATGTCGTCGGCGTACCAGAACTTCGAGAGCTTGGCCCGGACCTTCGCGACCTTGTGGCCGGGGGTCGGGACGCCCTCTTCGTCGGTGGCCGGCCCCGCCGCCAGCGGCGCGTAGGTGTTGCGCTGCATCAGGGAGAAGCGCTCCTCGGCGGAGATCGGGGCGTGCACCTCGATGAACTCGCCGTTGGGGAGCCGCTTGATGATGCCGGTCTCCTTGCCGTGCAGAACCCGGTTCAGGTCCGCGCGCTGCAGACCCAGGCAGGCCCGCTTGGTGATCACGAAGACGATCGGCGGCACCACGATCAGCGCCACCTGCGTGAACCGCGTGACGTTGTTGATCGAGATGTCGAAGGTGAGGCCGATGATGTCGTTCCCGCCGTTGATGAACAGCAGCAGGTAGAACGCGATCGACATCGCGCCGAAGGCGGTGCGGACCGGGACGTCGCGCGGGCGGTCGAGCAGGTGGTGCTCCCGCTTGTCCCCGGTGACCCAGGCTTCGATGAACGGGTAGACGGCGAGCAGCGTCATCATGATGCCCGGCAGGATCAGCCCGGGCACCAGGACGTTCCAGCTGATCGAGTGCCCGAACAGGTTCGTCTCCCAGTTGGGCATCGCGCGCAGCGAGCCTTCGAGGAAGCCGATGTAGAAGTCCGGTTGTGAGCCGGCGGATATCTGATCCGGGTAATAGGGCCCGAACAACCAGATCGGGTTGATCTGGGCGATGCCGCCGAGTAGGGCGCAGACGCCGAACACGATGAAGAAGAAGCCACCGGCCTTGGCCATGTACACCGGCATCAGCGGGAAGCCGACCACGTTCTCGTTGGTCCGCCCCGGGCCCGGGAACTGGGTGTGCTTCTGCACCACGACCAGCATCAGGTGCACGGTGATGAGCGCGAGCATGATGCCCGGCAGCAGCAGCACGTGGATGATGAACAGGCGCGGAATGATGTCGTCGCCGGGGAACTCCCCGCCGAAGAGGAAGAACTGCACGTAGGTGCCCACCACCGGGATCGAGAGAATCACCGCCTCGGCGATGCGCAGGCCGGTGCCGGAGAGCAGGTCGTCCGGGATCGTGTAGCCGGCGAAGCCCTCGATCAGGGCCATCGTCAGCAGGCCGTTGCCGATCAGCCAGTTCAGCTCACGCGGCTTGCGGAACGCGCCGGTGAAGAAGATCCGGAACAGGTGGATGAAGATCGCCGCGACGAAGATCAGCGCGGACCAGTGGTGGATCTGACGCATCAACAGGCCGCCGCGCACCTCGAAGCTGATGTCCAGCGTCGAGGCGTAGGCCTCGGACATGTGTGCGCCCCGCAAGGGCGCGTACACCCCGTCGTAGGTCACTTCCTGCGCGCTCGGCTTGAAGAACAGGGTCAGGTAGACCCCGGTCGCCAGCAGGATGATGAAGCTGTAGAGCGCGATCTCGCCGAGCATGAACGACCAGTGCTCGGGAAAGACCTTGCGCAGGTTCTTCTTGCCGGCGGCGTTGGTGCCGAGCCGCTCGTCGAGGTAGGTCGCGACGCCGGCGCCGGCCTTGGCCGCGGGGCTCGGGGGAGCGGCCGGGGTCTCTGGCGTGGACATCAGGCGTCACCCCGCTCGAAGAAGGTCGGCCCGACGGGTTCGTCGAAGCCGCCCTTGGCCACCAGGAATCCCTCGTCGTCCACGGTGATCGCCAGCGTGGGCAGGTTGCGCGCCGACGGCCCGAAGACGACGCGGCCGAAGTCGGCCAGGTCGAAGGTGGACTGGTGGCACGGGCAGAGCATGTGGTGGGTCTCGTCCTCGTACAACCCGAGCGGGCAGCCCGCGTGCGGGCAGATCTTGGAGTAGGCCAGGATCCCGCGGTACCCGCGGTCGGCCAGTTCCTTGGAGCGGATCTCCTGCGGGTTGATCTTGATCAACACGATGGCGGCCTTGGCCAGGTCCTCGAGGGATTCCAGGTCGTTCGGCTTGGCCGAGATCATCGTGCCGAGGGCGAAGTCCGACGGCTTGAGCCGGCGCTCGTCGTTGGCGTGCACGATCTCGCGGTGCTCGGGCTTGTCCCACAGCGTGCCGCGCAGCTTCTTGTGCGGCAGCGGGCCCAGGTCACGCAGGGCGATCACGGGCGCGAGGGGGAACAGCGCCATCGCACCGATCAGCGAGGTCCAGATCAGCTTGCGGCGCGGGAGCGCGGAGTCAGCGACACCCTGCTTGGCGAGCTCCAGCGCGTCCGCGGTGTCCTCCGGGGAGGACTTCATCGGGTGCCGGTAGTCGACGATCTCCTCGGCGTTCATCAGCTTGCGCGCCCAGTGGATGGCGCCGAAGCCGATGCACAGCAGCGAACCGCCGAGGGTCACGCCGAGGGCGAAGTTCAGGGAGTTGATCGTGCCGAGGCCGACTACGTACATCGTGTCTTCTTTGTCGATCGACACGAAGGCGACGATGAACCCGATGGTCAGGATGGTGCTCAGGCCGAACAGACCCGCGACCTGACGCTCCGCGCGGTTGGCCGCGCGGGCGTCGATGTCGGTACGGCGCGGCGTGTGGTGCGGGAGGCCGGGGTCGGCGAACGGGTCGCCCTCGACCTGGGCCAGGTCGGTGCCGTGCCCGCCGTGCGTGTCGATGCCATAGCTCATGACGGCTTCGCCCCCAGCCAGACCGCGGCGCCGATCAGGGCGCCGATGACGACCGTCCACACCAACAGACCTTCGGTGACCGGCCCGATCCGGCCGGCGGCGTAGCCACCCGGGTCCGGCTCAGCGGCAATGGTCTTGATGTAGGTGATGACGTCCTTCTTCTGCTCCGGGGTCAGGACACCGTCGCTGAAAGTCGGCATCGACTCCGGACCGGTGAGCATCGCCTCGTAGATGTGCTTGGGGTCGCTGCCGGTCAGGTTCGGGGCGTACTTGCCGCGGGTCAGCGCGCCGCCCTTACCGATGAAGTTGTGGCACGACGCGCAGTTGGTGCGGAAGATCTCGCCGCCTTCCTGCAGGTCGCCGTCAGCGGCGTACTGCTCGGCGGTGGGGATCGGAGCCCCGCCCGCGAGGGAGGCGACGTAGGCGGCGATCGCCACCGTCTCCTCCTCGGTGAAGAGCTGCTTCTTGGCCGGGGCCTGTCCTTCCCGGGACTGCAGCGGCATGCGGCCGGTGCCCACCTGGAAGTCCACCGCTGCCGCGCCGAGCCCGGCGATCTCCGGGCCGTCCGAGGTGCCTTCGGCGTTGAGGCCGTGGCAGCTGGAGCAGCTGGTGATGTAGAGCCCCTTGCCCTCCTGGATCTGCAGCGAGGACGCGTCGTCCGCCGCTTCGGCAGTGCCGGAGGGGGCGAACGCGGAATACAGACCACCGACTGCGCCGAGGGCCAAGAGAAGTACGACGAGTCCCGCGAGCGGGTGGCGCCGTCGTGCGGAGAGCCGTTTCACGCCATTCCCTTACTTGAGCAGGTAGATCATGCCGAACAGGCCGATCCAGACGATGTCGACGAAGTGCCAGTAGTACGAGACGACGATCGCGCTGGTGGCCTGTTCGTGGGTGAACCGGGTCGCCGCGAATGTTCGTCCGAGCACGAACAGGAACGCGAAGAGTCCGAGCGTCACGTGCAGACCGTGGAAACCGGTCGTGAGATAGAACATCGAGCCGTACGCGTGGGCCGACATCGTCACGCCCTCGTTGGTGAGCTCGGTGTACTCCGTCGCCTGGCCGGCGACGAAGAAGGCGCCCATCAGGAAAGTGATGACGAACCAGAACCGCAGCTTCTCGACATCGCCCCGCTCCGCGGCGAAGACGCCGAGCTGGCAGCTGACCGAGGACAACACCAGGACCGTGGTGTTGACCGCCGCGAACGGCAGGTTCAGATTCACGTCCTCCGGCGGCCAGTTCTCGTTGCCGGTGACGGACCGGATCGTGAAGTACATCGCGAACAGTGCCGCGAAGAACATCAGCTCCGAGGACAGCCACACGATCGTGCCGACACTGACCATGTTCGGTCGGTTGACGGCTCCGTGGGCATGCGGAGTTTCGACAGCTTGTGCGGTGGCCACGGGCGTGATTATGCCGGGCTCACCCGGATGATCGGTGACCGCCCCCCCGGTGTCGGAAAGAGTGTCGGCTTAGTCTCGGCAGGTGCTCCCCGACGCCCTGCGGCAGGCTCTCCCGGACGCCCTGACCGGTGTTGTCCGGGCCCACAGTGGACCCCACGACCCGGGGCCCGCCCTGGAGGGTTCGCGGTGGCTGACCGAGTGGACGGTCGAGCCGCTCGCGCTGCTCGGAATCGCCCTCGCCGGCGGGCTCTACCTGCTCGGCGTCCGCACAATGCACAAGGGCACAAACCCGTGGCCGATCAGCCGGACCGTCAGTTTCCTGACGGGCCTGGGCTGGCTGTTGATCGCCGTCGCGTCCCCGCTGGCCAGCTACGACACCGTGCTGATCTCGGTGCACATGGTCCAGCACATGATGCTGGCGATGCTGGGGCCGCTCTTCCTGGTCCTGGGCGCCCCGATCACGCTCGCGCTGCGCACCTTGCCGGCGCGCGGCCGGTCTCTTGTACTCACTGTGATCCACTCCCGGGTCGCGGCCGTACTCACCCACCCCGTGGTGGCCGGCGCGATCTTCGTGATCAACCCGTTCGTCCTCTACTTCAGTGGCCTCTACGAACAGACGCTTGAGCACCCCTGGCTGCACGATGCGAACCACATCCACTTCGTGATGGTCGGGACGCTCTGGTACTCCACGTTGCTCGCCATCGACCCGCTGCCGCGCCGGCCCGAGTACCCCATCCGGGTGATCGCGGTCTTCCTCACGCTGCCGTTCCACGCCTGGCTGGGGGTGGCGATCATGTCGATGAGCACCCTCATCGCCGGCGACTGGTACCTGGGGATGGACCGGCCGTGGGGTGCCAGCCCGCTCTCGGACCAGAAGACGGCCGGCGGGATCCTCTGGGTCAGCGGCGACCTGATCGGCCTGGTGGTCTTCGCCGCCCTGTTCCGGGGCTGGATCAAGGACTCGGAACGGGAGGCCCGCCGGGAGGACCGACGCCTGGACCGCCTGGAGGCGGCAGAAGCCGCGCGGGCGGTCGAGGAGCGGGCGGCCGGAGGTCCGGCGCCCCGGGCACCTGCGGCCCGGGAATCCGGCAAAGGGCGGCCGGCGCCCGCGTTCGGACCGAGGGCGCTGAAGGCGTCGATACGATCTGGCGAGACGCCCGGCCCGGATGACCAGGAGAGATCCCCGTGAGCGAGCACCGCGAGCCCGAGCTCACCATGCGTGTCCTGGTCTACAGCGACGACGTGAACGTCCGGAACGCGGTGCGCCTCGCGCTCGGCCGCCGCCCCGCCCCGGAGCTGCCCCGGGTCGAGATCCTGGACTGCGCCACCGAGCCGGCCGTGATTGCCGCGATGGACGGCGGCGGCATCGACGTCGCCGTCCTCGACGGTGAGGCCGTCCCGGCCGGCGGGATGGGCATCTGTCGCCAGCTCAAGGACGAGATCTACCGCTGCCCGCCGATCCTGGTGCTGATCGGCCGGATCCAGGACGGCTGGCTGGCGACCTGGTCGCGGGCCGACGCGGTGGTCACCCACCCCGTGGACCCGATCGCCACCGCCGACGCCGTCGCTGCCCTGATGCGGCAGCGGCTGGCCCGCACCATCGCCTGAAGCGGCGGTGAGAATTTCGTGACTACCTGGCCCGGGCTGCTGGGCGCCCTGGTGCGCCACGAGGACCTCGACGCCGACACCACCGCCTGGGCGATGGCCCAGATCATGGGCGGCGAGGCGTCCGAGGTGCACATCGCCGCGTTCGCGGTCGCGCTGCGTTCCAAGGGCGAGACGGTCGCCGAGGTCGAGGGCCTGGTCCGGGCCATGTTCGAGCGGGCCCGGCTGATCGAGGTGCCCGGCCCGACGCTGGACATCGTCGGCAGCGGCGGGGACCAGGCCCACACCGTCAACATCTCGACGATGGCCTCGATCGTGGCCGCCGCGACAGGGGTCCGGGTGGTCAAGCACGGCAACCGCGCGGCGTCCTCGGCCTGCGGGACCGCCGACGTGCTCGAGGAGCTCGGCGTCGCGCTGGACCTGGCGCCCGACGACGTGGCGGCGGTGGCCCTCGAGGCCGGCATCACCTTCTGCTTCGCGCCGGTCTACCACCCGGCCCTGCGGCACGCGATCCCCGTGCGCCGCGAGCTGGCGATCCCGACGATCTTCAACTTCCTCGGGCCTCTGGCCAACCCGGCCCGCCCGACCGCGCAGGCGGTGGGCGTCGCGGACCGGCGGATCGCCCCGATCGCGGCCGGCGTGCTCGCCCGGCGGGGGATCTCCGCCCTGGTGTTCCGCGGCGACGACGGCCTGGACGAGCTGACCACCACGACCACCTCCAGTTACTGGGAGGTGCGCACGGGGTCGGTGACCGAGGGCACGCTGGACCCGGCTTCGCTCGGGGTGCCCCGCTCGGAGCCGGGCGACCTGCGCGGCGGGGACAAGGTGCACAACGCCGGCGTGGTTCGCGACCTGCTGGCCGGAAAGACCGGCCCCGTCCGTGACGCGGTGCTGCTCAACGCCGGCGCCGCGCTGGCGATGTGCGACCCCACCGACACCGCGCCGCTGCTCGAGCGGATCGAGCGCGGCATCGCCACCGCTGCGGCGTCGGTGGACGACGCCAGCGCGGCGAGGCTCCTCGACGACTGGATCGCCGCCACCACGGCCCGCCGCCCGGGCTAGGCGAAGCGACAGCTCGCGAGTCCGGAAGAGGACACCCTCCGACCTCGAATCCACAAAATGCACACGCCACGATCAACAACAAGCACACCTGATGAGCGTCAGCCCGCTGCGAAAACCGGGTGTCAGACCCCGCCCGAATGATGGTGCTCGGGCGAACGCATCCCCCTCGGGTGGCGTCCGCTTACCATCGACGGACAGGAGTTGGAGTGGGTATGGCGAGTTCGATCGAGGACCTGGAGCGCCGCGTGGGCGCCCTCGAGGCGCGTGTGCGCGCCACGGAGCTTGGCGGCGTTGTGGTCGGCGAGAAACTGAATGCCGTCCTCGGGTCGCAGGACGTCATTCTCGGAACGCTGCGCGACCACGGGCGGCTCCTCGGCGAGCACAGCGTCGCGTTGGCTGAGCTGTCGAACAACGTCGCCGGCCTTTCGGGCCGGGTCGGCGTGCTCTCTGACCGGGTCGGTGGTCTTTCGGACCAGTTCGATGGCCTGTCGGGCCGGGTCGGTGGTCTTTCGGGCCGGGTCGACGGGCTTGCGGGTGGTGTAGACGGCGTTTCGGAGAAGGTCGACGGCCTGGCGGGCAAGATGGATCTGGTCGTCGATTGGATCCAGAACCAGGCGTAGCGACGGTGGGGTCAGGTCGGCCGCTTGCTTCTCTACTTCCCGTTCTTCGAGAAGTGCTGGTAGTCCGGGTTCTTCCACCGCGCACCCCAATACCAGCGCCGGGCCGCGACCGACTTGGCCACCGAGCCACCTGGAAGGATCATCCCGGTGCGGTAGCGCGAGCGGTTGAGGTAGCTGCGCGACCCCGGCGGGTACACCCGGCTGGCGGTCACGTAGGGGTTCTCCACCGTGTTGATGTCGACCGCGTCGCCGTAGGAGTGCTGGGAGAGCCGGGCCGGGTTGCCGGTGACGTGTCGGCAGTTGAATGCCGAGGTGTTGTCAGCGGCCATCGACCGCTCGTCGGACCCGCGGTGGACGTCCACCCGCTCCATCCGGCGGGTCGGG
The DNA here is from genome assembly GCF_013815995.1 of Sporichthya sp. Lineage (GTDB taxonomy): Bacteria > Actinomycetota > Actinomycetes > Sporichthyales > Sporichthyaceae > Sporichthya. Next base: position 704 of record NZ_JACDFE010000129.1, on the reverse strand, counting down.
AACTTGGCGTCGAAGGCGCGCTGTAGCACGGAGGTGAGGTCGGTGACCACCAAGTCCCGCACGATCAGCTCGCCGCGGTAGTACTTGCCGTCGAAGCCGATCTGATTCACCGTCAGTCGGCGCAAGCCGGACGGTGCGACCGGGCAGCCCGTGCGGTAGGTGTAGGGGAGGTCCGTGGCCCGCACGGCCTGGATGGCGGTGTCGAGGGCGACGCCCACGACGAAGGTCAGCGTTCGGCTCACCGTGACGCCGAGACTGTCGGCGAGCCGGATGGTTGCCGCCCACTGCCCGCTCTGGGCCGGAGTGCCGGAGACGGCGCCGGCGCCGGTCAGGCTCAGCCCAGGTGGCAGGCTCCCGCTGCCCAGAGCGCCCAGGTGAGCGGAGCCAGCCCGCCGGTGGCGCCCAGGGAGAGCTGGTAGGCCGGCCGAACCACGCCTTCGGCGGCTGTGAGGTCACGAGTTGCAGCGCGGGTAGCGGGACGAGGGTGGGGGTCGGGCTCGGAGTCACGCTCGCAGCGGGGCTCGGCGTAGGGCTCGGCGTCGGGCTCGCGGTGGGAGTCGGGGTGGGGTCCTCGCTCTCCGTGAACTCCGGCGTCGCCGCGTTGGGTGAAGCGCCCCAGGTTTGATGCCGCATCCTTTTGAGTTGGAAGGATGCGAACCATGCCGAAGAGGATCGACGACAAGCTCAAGGAACGTTGTGTGCGG
>NZ_JACDFE010000321.1 GCF_013815995.1 Sporichthya sp. | reverse complement strand
CTCGCGGTGGGCGCCGGGACGGCCGCCGTGGTCGGCGCGATCGCGCTCCTGGACTGGCGCCGGGACGCCGCCGACCGCAGCCACCTCGGCCGCTTCGTCCAGGACGTGATCGACGGCGAGGGCCCGGCGGTGATCGGCCGCAAGCTGGACGCCAACCTCGGCCTGCTGGTCGACGCCCCGGTGATCGTCGTGGCCGCGGTGCCGCTGATCGCGCTCGCCGTGCTCTCCCTGTTCAGGCCCGCCGCCCTGCGACTGCACGGCCTGGACCGGGCGCAGGCCGCCGATCCGGTGCTGCGGCCGCTGCTGCTGGCCTGTCTGTGCACAGCCCTGACCGGCTTCGCGGTCAACGACTCCGGCGTGATCGTGCCGGCGGTGGCGCTGATCGCCGGCGGACCTCTGCTGACCGCCATCTGGGCCGGCATCTGGGCCAGGGAACGCGCCTGAGGCGACTCCCAACGGATGTCATCCGCAGCGACCCACAACGGCTGTCATCTCTTACGGCGGCGCAGCGCGCGCTGCACGTGCAGGTACTGCTTGAGCCGGTGCACCTGCCCGCGCCAGTCCTTGCCGGTGACCCGGTGGTGCAAGTCGCATTCGACCTCGCGCACCCGCAGGCCGGCCTTCAACAGGTCGATGGTCAGCGCCGTCTCCACCCCGAAGCCGGAGGCCAGCGGGCGGGCGGCCTCGAAGGCCGGGCGGGTCAGGCAGCGCTGCCCGGACAGCGGCTGGGTGGCGTGGAACCCGGTCGCGCGGGCGATCCCGGCCCGCGCGGCCCGGACGACGAACCCGTGGCCGCCGCCGGCGGTCTCCTGCGGCGGGAGGATCGCGATCGCCATGTCGGCCTCCCCGCCCAGCACCGGCGGGACCAGGGCGCCCGCGGCCGCGGCGCTCCCCTCCAGGTCCGCGTCGAGGAACAAAAGCAGTCGCGGAGCGCGCGGATCGTCGGCGGCGGCCACGGCAGCCGCGCCGGTTTCCATCGCCGCGGCCTTGCCCCGGTTGCGGGGGTGGGTCACCACGTGCGCACCGGCGGCCTGGGCCACCTGTGCGGTGCGGTCCGCGGATCCGTCGTCGACCACGATCACCAGGTCGACGCCGGGGATCGACGCCGCGGCCCGGACCGTGGTGGCCACCCGGGCCTGCTCGTCCTTGGCCGGGATGACGACCGCGACCCCGGTCACCGCGTCAGCACGATCGGGCCCGAGGTCAGCGGATGGTCAGCTGCCGGTTGGCGAGTCCGTCACGGGACCGGCGCTCCACCGCGGTCAGCGGGTCCGTGTTCGCGAGCGCCTCGTCCAGCCGCGCGGAGAACGCGGCGGCCCCGGCCTCGAACGCCTCGGCGGGCGTGCCCTTCGGGACCTCCCAGACCGGGGCCAGCAGACCGTGGCAACGGAACGACCCGACGTAGCGGCTGCCCTCGCCGATGTCGTCGACCCGGCCGGCGTGCAGTCGGGCCAGGGCGTTGAGCAGCGGGTACTCCTCCTGCGGCATCACCCAGCGAACCCAGGCCCGCTCGCCCTCGTCGCTCCAGTACGCGGCAGGCACCGAGGACAGCCGGTGCGTAGGCGGGGCGGCGCTGTTGGCCTGCTCGAGCGAGGCCTTGACCTCGTCCGTCATCTCGTCCGGGTGCTCCACCCAGAACTCGAAGCCGTCGTGGACGGTGATCTCCAGCGGCACCGTCGGGTCGAGCAGGGCCTGCAGCTGGGGGGTGTCCGGGGTGATGTCGACGTTCGTCGGCGTCGCCCCGGCCTCGATGTTGAGCGCCGCGATCAGCGCGGCCGCCACCTGGCGGCTGGCGTCCCCGGCCGAGACCTGGGTCTGCAGCGCGACCAGGACGCTGCCGTCCGAGCGGGTCAGGCAGGGCAGGGCGAGAGGGAGCACCGTGACCGCCGTCACGGTCCGGTCGGCGTAGTCGTCGATCAGGGTTAGCGGAGCGGTCGCGGCAGGCACGATCTCGCGCATCGCGACCAGGTCGCACTCGGAGGTCAGGCCCTGGAAAGGACGCAGGACGAAGGATTCACGGTCGGCGGCGCGGCGCGCGCGGGAGGCCTTACTCATGGGGCAAGACCCTAGTGCGCGCAGCGATTGGCGGATCACCTCGGCGCGAACACCTGCGCCCGCACAGCCCGGGGCCGGTCCGTGGTGATGGTGTCCACGCCGGCGTCGAGGCAGCGCCGGACGTCGTCCGGCTCGTTGACCGTCCAGACGTTCACCGCATGACCCTTGGCGTGGGCCCGGGTGACGTAGCCGGGGTCGGTGCGCACGATGTCCTTGCTGATGCCGGCCGCGCCCACCCCGACCGGCAGGGATCCGTCGCGGTAACGGCGCGGCAACCGCCCCATCAGGTAGACCAGGTCCAGGTCCGGCGCGAGCCGTCGCATCCGACGCATGGAGACTTCCGCGAAGCTCATCACCCGCACCGCGGGCCGGCCGTGGGCACCGAGGACCCGCCGGGCCAGGCCGAACTCGGTGAGCAGCTCGACGAGGCGCGCCTCGGTCAGACCGCCGTAGCGGGTCGGGTGCTTGATCTCGATCAGCAGGCCGACCGGACGACCGGCCCCCGCCACCAGTTTCAACAGCTCGCGCAAAGTGGTCAGGCGGGTGTCGTCCGCCTCGGCGTCGGCCGGCGGCGCGACGGGTCGGCCGCCGCGGTAGCGGTCCCCCGGACGCCAGGGCCGGCGGGCACCGAACGGGACCGCGCGGAGGTCTGCCAGCGTCATCGAGGAGACCAGACCGCGCTGCCCGGAGACGAACTCCAGGCGGCGGTCGTGCAGGCAGACCAGGTGACCGTCAGCGGTCAGCCGGACGTCGCACTCCAGGGCGTCCGCCCCGTCGGCGATGGCCTTCTTGAAGGCCGCCACGGTGTGCTCGTACATGCCCTCGCGGGATCCGCGGTGGCCGACGATCTCCGGCTGACCCATGACGTTCATGGTGAAGCATCAGGACGGCTGGGAGCGCAGGAACCGCCCGAAGTGGGGGACGGTGAAGGCCACCGATCCACGCTCACCGGCGAACACCAGGCCCTTTTTGATCAGGCCGTCCCGCGCCGGGGAAAGACTGGACGGCTTGCGGCCGAGCTGCACCGCCACCTCGGCGGTCGGCACCGGACCGTCATCGACGCTCAACCCCAACGCCGCCATCGCCCGCATGTAGTCCCGCTCCGCCGGGGTCGCGCGCTCGTAGCGGCTGCCGAAGAAGCCGACCGCGAGCTCGGCCTCGGCCTCCGGCGCGGCCACCTTCACGTCGTCGGCGGTGATCGGCGAGGCCGGGGCGGCGTCCCAGGCGACCTTGCCGTAGGCCTGCACGAAGTAGGGGTAGCCGTCGGAGTGCTTGTACAGCGCCACGAGCGCGTCGTCCTCGAACGTCACGCCCTCGGCAGCCGCCGGCGTGCGCAGCGCCCGGTCCGCGGCCTCGCGATCCAGCCGGTCGATGCGGGCATACCGGAACAGGCGCTCGGAGTAGCTCTTGCTCGCCGAGAGCACCGCCGGCAGATGCGGCAGACCGGCCCCGACCACGATCAGTGGCGACCCGGACTGGGACAGCTCGTGGCACGCCCCGCACAGGGCTGAGACGTCGGCCTGACCGAGGTCCTGCATCTCGTCGATGAACAACGCGATCCCGGACCCGACGTCGGTGGCGACGGAGGCCGCGTCGGTCAGTAGCTCGGCCAGGTCGATCTCGATGTCACCGGAGTCGGCCCGGCCCCGCGCCGCGGGCGTCGATCCCCGGCTCCCAAGCCCGGGCGCTCGCGCGGCCGCGCTT
>NZ_JACDFE010000128.1 GCF_013815995.1 Sporichthya sp. | reverse complement strand
CGCCAGCGGTGGCGACTCGGGCAGCGGGGACGCGGCCGCGACCACGGGGAGCACGGCGACCACCAGCCCGACGACCGGCAGTGCCCCGGGCGACGACGGCCCGGACCGCGGGGAGCGGGTGCGTCACATGGTCGTCAACGGCGAGCCGCTCAGCGACGAGCAGGGCACGTGCATGGAGGAGAATGCCCCGCCGCCGCCCTTCGCCCAGGGCGAGCGCCCGACCCGCGAGGACATGGGCGACCACCACGAGCAGGTCGAGGCTGCGATGGACGAATGCGGCATCGAACATCCCGAGCCGGGTGAGGGCGAGGAGCGTGGCTTCGCCTGCCGGGTCGAGCGCGGCGGACCCGAAGGCGGCCCGGAGAAGTTCGGCCGGACCGAAGGCGGCCGTTCCGGTTCCGGGGAGTTGCGCGTGACCGAGCCCGACGGCGCCGAGTACGGCTTCTCCGATTCCGCTCCGAGCGAGGCGGCGCCCGCGAACGCCTAGGCCCAGCGGCGGCCCCTCGGCTCATCCCGAGGGGCCGCCGTGGCGTTGCGAAGGGGAGATCGGTTGATCGGCTTTTGTCCGGGCAAGGCGGGATGACCTCTCACCCGATCGCAGCACCGGCGCTGGTTCGAGCTGTACGGGCGTGGCAGCGTCCGCCCACGTCAGCACACGCATCTCGGGGGGATTGTGCGATGAGCCCGTACGAGCGCCAGATCGATCCGCTGGAAGCCGTGGACGTCAACTACGTGTTGGGGATCCCGGGCCAGGCCACGTCCGACGAGACGATGGAGCCGCTGCTCAGCTCGCCGCTCAGCGCGCAGCGCCTGGGCACCCACGACGCTGCGAGTGAGGTCCTGCCGACCGCGAGTGAACTGCTGGCCCTGGCCGGCATCGAGGTCGGCACCGGTCTGAGCACGGACCTGCCCACGCCCCGGAGCACCGGGCTGGGCTACGACCCGACCCTGGGTTACGACACCGGGTCCTACCTGCGCGCCGAGCGCGACACCGAGATCAGCGCGCTGCTGAATGACTCGGGCAACCACTCCGCTCTGCTGCTTCCGTCGCAGACCGGTCTCGACCCGCGCCTCGGCGTGGGCCTGGCGGGCACCGCCCTCGCCGGTGAGGACGGCCTGCGCCTGTCCGTGGTCACGGTCGTGCTGGCGGTGCTGGCCGGTCTGGGCTCCGCGATCTCGGTGGCGGCCTACGCGGACGGTGACGGCCCGTCAGCCGGGCAGATCGCCCGGGCCAACGGGGCGGCCACCAGCCAGGTGCTCGCTCAGGACCTCGGCGTGGTCATGGGCACGTACACGAGGGGCGGACTGCCCGTCAGGCTCACCAACACCGCACACCGGTCGCTGGCCTACAACGTCAGCATCGAGGCGCTGGACGCCGCCGGTCGACGGATCACCGCCGACGTGGCCTTCGTCGGCACGCTGGCCGCCGGTCAGTCGACCGTGGTCACGCTGTTCTCGGGTGCCACCGGGGGCTCCGCTGCCGAGCTGGTCGGGTCGCAGTTCCACATCGTCGAGGCGTCTGCCTACTGAGCTCCGACCGGTTCGGCGCTGAGGCGTTCGCCACAGAAGTTTCGCAACGGGGGCACGATCGGCTCGGCAGGTTCGCCTGCCGGGCCGATCGTCGTTTCCCCGAATCTCGTGGATACATCCACGAAACGGGAGCCGGTGACCATGGCTCGATGAGCCCCCGCTCCCTGATCGCCCTCGGCCTGACGGCCGCCCTCGCGCTCGGCCTGGCCGGCTGCGGCGACGACGACGCCTCCGCTGCCGATCGCTCCTTGAGCGAGTTCGACCTGGTCGTGGTGGCCAGCGAGATCAACGACCCGCTCGCTGCCGACCTCTACGGCATCATGCTGGATCCGCTCACGGCGGTCCGGATCACCACGGACAAGAAGATCTCGGCCGTCGCCGCCACCGGAAACCAGGTTGTGGTGGCAGCAGCCGACGGACGGGTCGACCAACTCGCGTTCGTCAACGTGACCGGTGAGCTCACCGAGATCCCTGGACTTGGGCGGCCCTTTGCCTACAACCCCTCCTTCGTCGACGGGCACACGCTCATGTTCGACGACGTGCTCGTGCCCGAGGAGGGCGTTGAGGTCAACCGCACTGTGCTCTGGGACGAGGACGAGCAGGCGAAGTCCGTGCTGTTCCAGACCACCGACACCCTGATCGGGTCCACTCCCGGTCCGGACGGCCAGGTCGCCCTGATCCGAACACGCAAGAGCGGGGAGTCGATCGTGGTCCGTGACGCCGCCGGCGCCACCAAGGAGGTCCCGGTCGACGGCGACGTCGGCAAGCTGAGCTGGGGGCCGCGCTACATCGCGGTCGGTCTCAACAACACCGAACGCAAGGCCGGCGCCGACCCCTCGGTGGCGCTGATCCTGTTCGACCCGGTGGCCGGCAAGCAGCTGCAGCTCGGTGGTTCGCAGCCGATCGCCTGGACCCCGGACGGGAGCAAGCTACTGGTCCGCAAGACCGGCGACGGTGGCAAGAGCCAGCTCGCCTGGTTCGACCCGGAGAACCCGGACGCGCTCGGTCAGATCGGCGGGATCAGCGGATTGGTCATCTACTCCGGCGCCTGGATCAAGGGCGTGAGCTGACCGACGTGGACGAGCCCTCACCGGCCGCCTCGCCATCGGTTCTATCGGTGTTGTTGTCGTCGGCGGGGGCCGGCGCGCTACTGGCTTCGGCCTCCTCGGCGACGGCCTCGGCCAACTCCGCGTCGGTGACCGCACTCACGCCGTCGTCTGCGTCGGAGTCGCCCGAGTCGTCCCGGTCGCTGCCGGCGGCATTCCAGTCGGTCATCCGCTGCGGGCAGGCCAGACCGAGCCGCAGCGCCACCTCGTCGCCCAGGTACTTGGCGTTGGAGTAGGACTCGGTCTCCTTGGTGTGGTCCATCTGCGCGGTCCGCATCTTGGCCAGGTCCTCGGCCGAGGTGTGACACAGCGCGTTGAGGGCTGAGCTGAACCCCGCCAACGGAAGGAGCACCTCGGGCCGCAGGCCGAGCTCGTCCGCCGCGGCGAGGTAGTCCTCGTAGTCCACGTCGCTCCACGCGAACGGGTCGAGCGGGGTGGGCTCCGGGGTCACGGTGGGCAGGACCACGAGAGCCTCATCTGACGCGGCGTCGGAACGGTCGTCGGTGCACGCGCCGAGGCAGGCCAGCAGCACGACCGCAACCGCGGTGAGCATGGTGCGACGCATGGACAACTCCCCCCGAATCGAGGGTAGGCGGGCCTGTGAGGCCCTGTCAGGCAGTTGGGGTCGAAGGGGCGGCAGGGGCCGGGCCGGGACGTTGGTGGTCGGTAAGACCGTGGGACTTCCGCGACGCTACCCGTGGTCATAGCGTCAGAACGATCGAAAATCATGAATTGACCGGCACATTCCCACGGGAGGAGAAGTACATGGACGAGGCCAAGGTCGAACAGTTCATGGGCGGCCTGATCGGTCACATGACCGGTGCAATGGCCTGTTTCGGCATCTGGCTCGGTGATGAGCTCGGGCTCTACCGTGCACTGGTCGACGGTGGCCCGCAGACCGCGGAGGCGCTCTCGGCCGCAACCGGCACCAACACCCGCCTCGTCGAGGAGTGGGGCCGGGGCCAGGCCGCCGCCGGCCTGCTGCAGCGCGACGCCTCCGGCGTCTACGCCATCACCGAGGAGGCCGCGCTCGCGCTGGCCAACGAGGACGCCCCGGTGTTTCTCGCCCGCGGCATGGCGGTGCTGGGTTCGTTGTTCTGCGACTTCGACAAGATCGCGGCCGCCTACCGCGGCAACGGTGCGATGTCCTGGGGCGAGCACGACCAGCACCTCTTCGGGGGCACGGAGTGGTTCTTCCGCCCGGGCTACCGCAACTTCCTGGCCACCGAGTGGATCCCGGCCATGGCCGGCGTCGCGGACACCTTGACCGCGGGTGGTTCGATCGCCGACGTCGGTTGCGGGCACGGGGCATCGGCGGTCGTGCTGGCGCAGGCCTACCCGAAAGCCCGCGTGCACGGGTTCGACTTCCACGAGCCATCGATCCAGACCGCCGCCAAGCGGGCGGCCGAGGCCGGCGTCGCGGACCGGATCACGGTCGAGGTCGCGAGCGCGGTCGGCTACCCCGGCAGCTACGACCTGATCTGCTTCTTCGACTGTCTGCACGACATGGGCGACCCGGTCGGCATCGCGCGCTACGCCCGCGAGCACCTCAACGCCGGCGGCTCCGTGCTGCTGGTCGAGCCGTTCGCCCTCGACGGGGATGCCAACATCACCGAGAACCCGATGGCCGCGCTGCTCTACCACGCCTCCGCGGCGATCTGCACGCCGAACTCCCTCTCCCAGGAGGTGGGGCTGGGGATCGGTGCCCAGGCCGGACCGGGCCGCTTGCAATCGGTCTTCACCGACGCCGGTTTCTCGCAGTTCGAGGTGGTCGCGTCCTCGCCGGTCAACCTGGTGATCCAGGCCCGGGTCTGACCGGTCGTCAGAGCGGTATCAGTTCTTCTTCCGTCCCCGGCGTTCCCGCCGGGCCTGCTCGGCCTTCAAGCAGACCCGGTCCAGGTCGGCGCGCATCGAGTCGCGCATCGAGCGGAACAGCCACCCGCCCATCGGGAACGCCGGGACCTGCTCCTCCAGCCCGCCCTTGTGCCGGATCGTCAGGCCCTTGTCGTTGACCAGGAAGCGCTCGATCTCGGACCAGGGGACCCGGTGCGTGCGTAGCCAGCCGACCACCACGACCTCGTCGCCGAGCAGCACCCGGAGCCGGGCCGCGCGGTAGGAGACCACCGCGAGGACCGCGGCGCCGCCGTAGCCGATCACCCGGTCGAGGGTGTTGTCGCCGACCTGCCCACCCCAGAGCAGGATCAGGGAGACCAGCGCCCAGGGCAGGAAGCTGGCCAATCGCTGCAGGCGGACCGGGGCCAGCGTCTCCACGCCCCAGAGTTTCGCACGTTCTCCCCGCGTACTCGTTGCCCGCCGCCCGCTCAGTGTTCGCCCACGGTTGGGCCGGTGTCGGCTCACGTCCGGCCAAGCTGGACCCGGCACCAGCGCCCCGCAGTCGACACGACGACGACGCCCCCGCCGGAATCCATCCGGACGGGGGCGCCGTTCTCCCAGCCTCCCCAGGTGCGTTGCTGATCTCAGATCAGGTGCGCGCGCTTCCACAGGATCGTGGAGGGTCCGCCGATCAACCCCTCGTCCTTGAGGAAGCCGGTGATCTTCTCGGCCATCCAGCGGCGGGTGTCCCGGTAATGGGGATTGGCCAGGGCCGCGGCCCGCCCCTCGCCGGGCGCGATGCCGACCGAGGCGTACACGCGCGGGTCGATCATCGACTCGATGATCATGTAGGACACCACCGCGCAGACCTGGCGGTGCAGCTCGCGGGTGACGAGGTTCGTCTTGGCCATCCGGTTGGTGACCTCGTCGCGGGCGTAGCGGACGTGCCGCGCCTCCTCGATCACGTGGATCCGGGTCACCTGCCGCATCAACGGCTGGAGCTCGGCGTCGTCCATCATGACCCGCTGCATCCGGTCAGTGGTCTCCTCGGCGACCAGGACGGCGGCGAACATCGACGGCCCACCCATCGCCATCTTGGCGATGCGGGAGAGCTCGTGGGTCAGCCAGTGCGGCTTGTAGCGCGGAACGTCGAGCTTCTCGCACGCCTTGGCGAACATGATCGAGTGCCGGGTCTCATCGCCCAGCTCGGTGAGCGCGTACTGCGCGTGCTGGCTGCGCGGGTCCAGGTCGTAGGCGTAGCGGGCGAGCAGCTGCATCAGGATCAGCTCGAACCACAGGCCGACCTGCATGCCCGAGGAGAACTCGTGCTTGGAGAGCTCCACGCGTTGTTCGTGGCGCAGGCCCTCCCAGAGCTCGGTGCCGTACAGCGACATCCGCTCGAAGGGCATGTAGGGCAAACCGTCGACGAGCGGGGCGTCCCAGTCGATCTCGGTCACCGGGTCGAAGGAGTGCCGGGCCGAGGAGGTGAGTAGCCGGCCCGCGACGTGCTCGCGGTGGCGCTCGGTCTCCAACTCGATCCCGGTCAGCGGCGGGGTCATCAGACCTCCTGTAGGAGCAAGAGTGGTACACCTCGTACCACCTTGTGACTATACGGTACGTCATGTACCACTCAATTGGCTAGAGTTCTGTCGTGACCAGTCCCGAGCCGCTCTCCGGCCAGGCCGCCCGGTGGGCCGGCCAGCGTGAACGCCGGCAGGCGGAGTTCGTGGATTCGGCGCTCAAGGTGATCGCCGAGCAGGGCCCGGCCGCCTCGCTGGAGGACTTCGCGGCGGAGGCCGGGGTGGCGCGCACGCGGGTTTACCGACACTTCACCGATCGGGCCGACCTGGAACATGCGATCAGCGGCCGGGTGGCCGCGATGATCGTGGCCGAGCTGGAGCCGCTCTGGCATCCGGAGGGCTCGGCCCGGCAGATGATCCGGGCCGCGATCGGCGCGCACGTGACCTGGCTGGCCGAGAACCGCAACCTCTACGCCTACCTGCGACGCCACGCCCGGCCCGAGGACGACGCCACCGACCTGGACGGCTACGGCGGCGTGCGGCGGGCGGTCGCCGAGCACCTGGCCGGCCTGTTCGGCACCTACCTCTCGCTGGTCGGCGTCACCAGCGAGACCTCCGCGACGCTCGCCCACGCGGTGGTCGGGATGGTGGAGTCGGTCAGCGAGCACTGGGCGCAGCAGGGTGCCGAGGCTGCCGCTGCGGACCTTGTGATTGCGCAGCTCTCGGACTGGACCTGGGCCCTGATGGCCACGGCGCTGGCCGCGGTCGGTGTCGAGCTCGACCCCGACCTGCCCCTGCCGCCGCTGGTCTAGCGGTTAGTTGGCCGGCGGCTCGAGGTTCGCGGCCATCCGGGCCAGGGCCGCCACGACCGAGGCGTACTCCTCAGCGCTGAATCCGTCGGTGACCTGCGCGCGCAGCGTCGCGACGTCCAGGGACAGCCGGGAGTAGGCCTCCTCGCCCTCGACGGTGAGGCGGTAGAGGTCGCCGTCGATCTCTGCCCAGCCGCGGCGGTTCAGGTCGTCGACGACGTCGGTCTGGGTGACCGAGGCGGCCACCCAGAACGACAGCATCGCCTCGGCCACCTGCGCGCGGGTCTGCGGACCCTCGCGCAGGACGTTCAGTACCTGCCAGTGCCTCCGCCGGATACCGCTGCGTGCGAGGACGCGGTCGAGCGATTCCTCGAGCAGGGTGTCGAGGTGCTTGGCCCAGTAGCCCAGCGGCCGGTCGGTCGGGATCAACCCGTCGGCTTGCGTCCGGTGAGACCCCAGTGCACCAGGCGGCGCGCGGCCGCGGCGTCGGACGGGCCGGCCAGCAGCATGCCGGCGAGGGCGTCGGCATTGCCGGCGACCTCCTTGGTCTTGCCGCCGAGCACCGCGAGCCCACTGGCCGCGTTCGCCAGGACGGTCTGGCCCACCTTCTGGAAGCGCTTGTCGCCCTCGGCCGACGCGGTGTCGATGACCCGCAGCAGGGCGTCGTTCTTCTTGACGAACGCGCCGACCGCCCCGATCGCCTGATCGACCGCGGCCGTCGCGGTGCGGGCACCCGCACCCGCCGTCTTCAGCCCGGCGGACTCCTTGGCGATGTCCTGCGCCAGGGCGAGCACGGCAGTCTCGACATCGGCGAAGTACTGGTAGAAGGTCGCGGGCGAGGTGCCCACCTCCCGCACGACGTCGGTGACCCGCACGTTGCGGTACGACATCGAGCCGAGCAGGTCGGTCAGAGCCTCGAGGATCCGGTCCCGGGTCTCCGTTGCTCGACGCCCGGCGACGCGCTTGTCGACGGTGCGGAGCTTGACTTTCGGTGCGTCAGATTTGGCCACGTGGGGCATCGTAACAACACAATCTGACGAAGGATCAACGACCCAGGCGGATCAATCGCTGTGAATCGCGGGAAGGAGCACGATGGAGATCCCCGACCTGATGCGCGAGCTGTACGGACGGATCGCGCCGTTGTCACGTGAAGCGGTGCAGGATCTGGATGCCGAGGCGCTCAACTACCGGCCCACACCGGAGTCGAATCACCTCGGTTGGTTGATTTGGCACGTCGCGCGGGTACTGGATCATCAGATCTGTGAACAGTCCGGCACCACGCAGCTCTGGGTTGACGGTGAGTGGGCCGGTCGGCTCGGCATGACCGCAGACGCCGACGATCTCGGCTTCGGACATACACCCGAGCAGGTCGCGGCGGTGCGCATCGAGAAGGCGGGCGACGTGCTCGACTACCTCGACGCCGTCGATGCGCGTACCCGCGAGTACCTGGGCAGTTTGAGCGCGGCCGATCTCGATCGCATCGTCGACGCCTCGTGGGATCCGCCGGTGAGTCTGGGTGTGCGGCTGGTCAGCGTCGCCGACGACTGCCTGCAGCACGCGGGTCAGGCGAACTATCTGCGGGGCCTGCTTGGTCACCCCGGCAAGTACTGAGGTGTCGAGCGGGGCGCTCGCGGCGGCGGCCGCGCTCGGGCCCTTCTTCGTGCTGGAGACCGACCCGCCGCCGCGGTCGTCCGCGGACGGTGGGCCCCCGTGGCGCGCCTTCACCGAGCTCACCGACGACCCCGCGGTGACGCGGGCCCGGATCGCCGCGATCCGGGGCGCCATCGCCGAGCGCGGTCGCCTGTCGGTCGACGACGTGCCGCAGCGCGCGGCCGCCTCGCTGGCGCATCTCGGCCTGGTCTCGCGGTTGATCTCGCCGTCACTCGGCGCGGCGGTGCTCGGCGGCGTGGTCCCCGATCTCGACGGACTGTGGTGGCGCGACGTGCTCGGTCCGGTGCCCCTGACGTTGCCCGACCCGCGCGGCGAGGTCGTGGATGCCGGCGACGCCGAGGCGGTCGCCGCTGTCCTCGCCCGCCAGTTCGTGCACGGTCCGGTGGCGCGGTTGACCGCGGCGATCGGGGCCGAGGGGAAGGTCTCGGCCCGAGTGCTGTGGGGCAACGTCGCCTCCGCGGCCGCCGGGTCGGTGCGGATGCTCGGCTCTGCGTCCCCCGCGCACGCCGAGATCGCCTTTGCGGTGGGCCGGCATCTGGTCGACCAGGCGCCGCTGATCGGCCTGGGCGCCTTCACCGGGACAGCATTTCGCCGCAGCACCTGCTGCCTGTACTACAAGATCCCCGGCGGCGGGTACTGCGGCGATTGCGTTCTCGAGGGGCGTTAGATCCCGACGGTCTCGCGCTGCGGCGGCGCCACCCCGGGACGCTGCCCGCTGCGGAGCAGCCGGTCCGCCAGTGGCGCGAACACCAGGCCGATGACGGCCCACAGCAGCGCCTGCGCGGCGACCGAGTAGACCCGGAACTCGGCGAGTACGTCCGCCGGGAAGCCGGGGAACACGATGGTGCCATCGGGGTCGCGCAGGGCCCGTGGGGTCTCGGTGTTGTGTTCGGCCCCGGTGGCCGCGACGTTGGCGTCGAGGTGACCCAGCGGCGGCAGGATCAGCAGCGCGATCGCGATGACCGCGACGAACCCGGCGCCGGCGATCAGGGCGGCGTTCCAGGTCCCCAGACGCAGCTTGAGCTGCTGGCCGACCGCGGTGGCGATCACGGCCACCAGCACCCCGATGACCAGCGTCAGCAGGAACAGGCTGGCCCGGTCGCCGACGGTCTCGTCGTTGCTGGCCGCCGGCGGGTTGGCCGGATATTTGATGAACGGGATCAGCGAGACCGTCACGAACCCGGCCGCCGCGACCAGCAGCGCGAGCGGGCGGGCGCGGATCTGGCCGGTACGGCCCAGGCAGACCGCGTAGGTGACGGCGAACAGGGCACCCATCGCGAGGCCGAAGGCGAACAGGCCGACGCCCAGGCCGAGGGTGGACTGGATGCCGCGGCTGACGACGTCGCCGCCCTCCTCGGCCGGGATCGCGAACCCGGCCGCACGGTCCAGCGCCTCCTGCGCGGCGGCGCGGCCGTCCTCGTAGGCGATCGCCCGGTCGATCAGAGGCTCAGCGAAGAGCAGGGCGAAAATCCACGCGGTCAACCCGCCGACGGCGCCGGCGAGCAGCCCGCTGAAGATGAGTTTCTTCTCCACGGGTGGCTTTCCTATCTGGCTAGTGGCCTCAAGGGCTAGTGGCAGGGGAAGCCGAGGAAGTGCCGGGCGTCGTGGACGAACTCGTGCACCTGGGCTCCGTTGAAGATCGCGGTCGCGCCCTGCTCAACGCCGATGAAGTAGTAGACGATCATCGCCAGCGCGGTCGTGCCCATCAGCCACGTCATGGCGGCGCTGGTGGGAATGACGAGCGGCGTCGCAGCCGTCGTGGTGTGGGCCGTGGGGGTGGTGCTGCTCACGGGTGGCTCCTTCGGGGATCTCGCGTCCCACTGCTTGGGGCGTCGGCGTGAGAGCCGGTGCTCTGACTCGCTCCCGATCACTCGGGAACTCACAGTGGCGCGACCGTGCCGGAATTTCACCGGCTTCCCCGGGCTCTCGCGCGGGTCGACCATACCGCCGACCGTTGCTCAGGGTCGAGGTGAGTTGGTCGTGCACCACCCCTGACGACTGGCTCAGCCGCCGTGATGCGGCGGGCGCTGCCGGCGCAGCCAATCTTCGTGCGCGTCCCCGTCCGGCGGGGTGTCATCGCCCCAGCCGCGGTCGGAGTCGTCCGCGCTGCGGTCGGGCAGCAGCGGGGTCTCGGGGTTCATCGACCTCAGTCCAGGGTGATGATGCGGACCATGCCGTCGGCGACGTAGGTCGAACCGGGGTTGTCCGGGTCCGGGAAGAAGCAGATCAGGGCGTAGGTGCCCGGCTCCACGGAGTAAGTCAGGTACTGGCTCTGGCCCGGGGAGAGGGTGTCGCCGCCGGCGTAGCCGGAGAGCACGAAGGCGCCGTCACCGGTGCCCTTGAACAGGTCCGCGACCTGCTTCTCGGTGGTGCCCTTCTGAACCTCGAGGAACGCGGCCTGCAGCCAGCGGTAGCCCTGCGGGATGGCGTTCTTGATCAGCACGGTGCCGGTGGAGGATATCTTGCTGGCGCCCTTGTACTCGTTGTTCTTGGTCATCGTGATGACCGGCACGCCCTCGGGCAGCGCGGCGGAGTTGGAGCCCGGGGTGATGGTCAGCTTGTAGAGGTGCCCACCGGGCGGGCCGACGTTGTCGCTGAGGAAGTAGCTGCCGGGCTTGAGGTTCACCGTGGCGATGGCGACCGATCCGAGGCTGGCGTTGGCGCCGCCCATGGTGATCGTGTTGCGCTGCATGCGCTTGACGGCCTTCGCGTTGCCCTTGCCACCCTCGCGGTAGAGGCGACCCAGGGCCTTGGTGTCCTGACGCATCTCCCGGACGGTGTAGCCGGGCTTGAGTTGGAACAGGGAGAGGAGGTGGTCGTCATCCTCGGCCAGCAGCCGCAGCCGCAGCGGGCCGGCTCGCTGGGTCAGCGCGCCCTCGACCTCGGTGTGATCCTCGGCGATGGCGAACGTGATCATCGGCGCCTTGGCCGTCTTACTCTTGCCGGTTTCGGACGCGGTGGCGGCACCCATCGGTGCGACCGCCGTCACCAAGGCGACCGCAGAGGTCGCACAAACCAGTCGCAGAGAGGTCAGCATCACGCGCACCTTTCGTCACACAAACCGGGCACCGTGGAACTGCCCGGACCTGGAACGCCCAACCTAACCCGAAATCGCCTTCCCGTGGAGTCCTCCATATGGGGGGAAACTGGTGTCGGGGCCCAGTGCTGGGTGATCGACCCGCCTGGAGACGACGAGCATGAGTGATCTTGCTAATGCGCTGGTCAGTGCGGTAGGGCCCTCGTATGTGCGGACGGTTAATTTGTCCGCACATGGCACGGATTGGACCGGACGTTGGGTCGGACTCAGTCCGGCAGTTGTCGCCCCGGCCAATGTCGCTGAGATCTGTGAGGTCCTCAGGATCTGCACTGACTCCGGAGTGGGGGTGGTGCCCCAGGGCGGCAACACCGGGCTGGTCGGTGGCGGGGTGCCCTACGGCGAGGTCGTGATGGATCTTCGGCGCCTGGACACGGTCGAGGTGGACCCGGCCTCCGGGCAGGTGCGGGCCGGTGCCGGGGCGACGGTGGCCGCGGTGCAGGCGGCCGCTCGCGTGGCCGGGCTGCGCTACGGGGTCGACCTGGCCAGCCGGGACTCGGCGACGATCGGCGGTACGGTCGCGACCAACGCGGCGGGCTTGCGGGCGGTCCGGCTCGGCGACACCCGCGCCCAGTTGATCGACGTCGAGGGGGTGCTGAGCACCGGAACGGTCCTGGCCCGGCGCAGCGGGCTGACCCGGGACAACAGCGGCTATGACCTGCCGCGCTGGCTGTGCGGCAGCGAGGGGACGCTGGCGGTGGTGACCGCCGCCCGGCTGAGGCTGCTGCCGGACCCGGCCGACCGGGCCACCGCCCTGCTGGCGTTCGCCGACGTCGCCGGCGCCGTCGCTGCGGCGGCGGTACTGCGCCGCTCGCCCGCCGTCGAGGTTCTAGAACTCATGCTGGCGGCGGGCGTCCGGCTGGTCTGCGACCAGCACGGCCTGCCCGCGCCGTTCCCGACCGCGTATCC
>NZ_JACDFE010000320.1 GCF_013815995.1 Sporichthya sp. | reverse complement strand
CGGCCAAGCTGGCCGCAGACCCAGGGCGGCCGGGCCGGCCGCGCCCGGCAGGCCGGCGCCGACGATCTCGGCCAGCGCGTCCAGCCGGCCGAGGGAGACGTCGAGGTCGAGATCGGGGTCGGACTCCAGCCCCATCAGCAGAGCGGCCCGGGCCAGCGACGAGTCCGGGACGGCCATCAGGGCGGCGAACTCCTCACGTGAGGCGCTCATGGCGACATCCGCCGGTAGTGGTACTTGTGATGCACCGTCAGACCGAGTTCGGTGTAGAGCCTTACCGCGCCGGTGTTCTCGGCGGACACCTGCAGATACACGTGCCGGGCCCCGGCAGCCGCGGCATGCCGGAGCAGCGCGAGCATGACGTGTCCGGCCAGACCCCGCCGACGGGCCGCCTCGGCGGTCTCCATCGCGAAGATGCCCAGCCAACCGGCATCGACCGCGCCCCGGCCGGTGGCCAGCGTCGCCCCGCCCTCGGTGACCTCCGCGAACACCGGCGCCGCGGCCTTGCGCAGCACGTCGACCGCCACCGGCGGCAGATCGCCGTCGCGGTAGCGGTAGACCCCGAGCCAACCGGGGGAGGGCTCGGCGCCGAGGGTCACCGGCGGCAGGCCGGTGGGCGCCGGGCCGGCCGCCTCAGCTCGTTGGAGGACGGTCGCGATGTCGCCGGACATCAGGTGGATGCCGCCCGGGCCGTACAGGCACTCCCAGCCGCGGGCCCCGAGCCGGACGTCCAGCTCGGCGGCGAGCGGCACCGGAACCTGAAACATCGGACTCAGGCCGCGCTCGGTGTACCAGGCGGTGACGGCGTCGATCGCGGCCTCGGGGTCCAGGCCGGGGTCACCCAGGGGCAGGGCCGAGTTCGCCCGACCGGTCCAGCCACCGGAGGCCCGCAGCAGCCAGCCGCCGAGGCGGGCGGTCTCCAGCCCCTGCCAACCCAGGGCGGCGACCTCTTCCAGGTCGAGGTCACCGATCAGGTCGTGCCGGCGGGCGATCACCCGCCGGGCCGGGACGACCTTCCCCGCGATCAGGTCGGTTTCGGGGATCCGGACGCCGGAGCCGTCCTTGCGACGTACCGTCAGGTGCCCGTCCGCCCATCCCGTGAGCTCACCGAGCACGTCGCCCAGGCCCCCCTCGGGGAGCTTCCGGCGCACCGAGACCCGCGATCCCACGTCGGCTGCCGAGATCGACAGCTCGTAACGGATGGCGAAACTCGGTGACAACGGTTAACTCCCGGTTTGGCAACCCCTGATTTGGACGCGCGGCCGATGTCGGGATACTAGGTGCGGACGCTCGAGGAGGACCCACCAGTGACCTACGTGATCGCGCAGCCTTGCGTCGACTTGAAGGACAAGGCCTGCATCGAGGAATGCCCCGTGGACTGCATCTACGAGGGCGGCCGGATGATGTATATCCACCCGGATGAGTGCGTGGACTGTGGTGCTTGTGAGCCGGTGTGCCCGGTTGAGGCCATCTACTACGAGGACGACACCCCGGACCAGTGGAAGGACTTCTACAAGGCCAACGTGGAGTTCTTCTCCGAGATCGGGTCGCCCGGTGGTGCCGCCAAGCTCGGCAACACCGAGCGTGACCACCCGATGGTCGCGGCCATGCCGCCCCAGGAGCACGCCGAGTAGCTTGGCGGCGTCAGCCGGGCGGCTCGCGGCGTTGTCGTCGTCGCCGGTAGTGCGTACACGGCTTCTCCTCCGCCTTGCGATCCATCCCGGCTGATCACCGCCAAGGGAAACTGATGAGCCTCGCGTCCCGCCTGCCGGATTTCCCGTGGGACCGGCTCCAGCCCGCCAAGGCCAAGGCGGCCGGTGCGCCAGGCGGCCTTGTCGACCTCTCGGTGGGCACCCCGGTGGATCCGGCTCCGGCCGTGATCCAGCGGGCGCTGGCGGCGGCTTCGGACGCCCCGGGGTATCCGCTCACCGCCGGCACCCCCGCGCTGCGCGAGGCTATCGCCGGCTTCCTCGCCGACCGCTTCGGCGTCGCCGGGCTCGCTCCGACCGCTGTGCTGCCGACGATCGGGTCCAAGGAACTGGTCGCGTGGTTGCCGACCCTGCTGGGCCTGGGCGCCGGCGACGTCGTCGCGCACCCTGAACTGGCCTACCCGACCTACGACGTCGGGGCCCGGCTGGCCGGGGCCACCCCGGTCACCGGGGACGACCCGGCGACGCTGTCCCAGACGCTGTCCCAGACGCTGTCCCAGACGCTGTCCCAGACGCTGTCCCAGACGCTGTCCCAGACGCTGTCCCAGACGCTGTCCCAGACGCTGTCCGCGTCGCTGTCCTCGTCGCTGTCCCAGCTCGATCCGGGCGCGGGCCGGGTTCGGCTGCTCTGGGTCAACTCACCGGCCAACCCGACGGGACGCGTGCTGAGCCCGGACCAGCTGCGCGCGCTGGTCGCGTGGGCGCGCGAGCACGGGGTCGTGCTGGCCTCCGACGAGTGCTACGCCGAGTTCGGCTGGGACACCGATCCGGTCTCGGTCCTGCACCCGGACATCTGCGGCGCCTCGCACCACGGGCTGCTCGCGATCCACTCGATGTCCAAGCGCTCGAACCTGGCCGGGTACCGGGGGGCCTTCGTGGCGGGCGATCCCACCCTGGTCGCCGGGCTGCTGGACGTGCGCAAGCACGCCGGGATGATCGTCCCCGCGCCGGTGCAGGCCGCGATGGTCGCCGGACTGGGGGATCTCGACCACGTCGCCGAGCAGCGTGAGCGCTACGCCGCCCGCAGGTCCGCGTTGCGGACGGCCCTGGAGGGCGCGGGCTTCACCATCACCCATTCGGAGGCCGGCCTGTACCTGTGGTCCTCGCGCGGCGAGGACTGCTGGGCCACCGTGGACTGGCTCGCCGACCGCGGAATCCTGGTCGCGCCGGGTGACTTCTACGGCACCTCGGGCGCGCGTCACGTGCGGGTGGCCCTGACTGCGACCGACGAGCGGGTCGCGGCCGCGGTGGAGCGGTTGCGCGCCTAGCCACTCCTACCCCAGCGCGATGATCACCAGGAACACGACCAGGGCGACCACGACGGCGGCGACCGCCACCACGATCGGGCCCTTGGACGCGGACTGGGGCTGGTAATTCTGCTCCCGCTCGGCGAACGCGCGGAACATCTCGGTGTCGCCGCCGGGGTCGGGCTCGTTCTCGGCTGCTCGTTCGGACATGGCACCGACGATAGTCCTCTCGGGCCCGTCGGAGGGCTCATCTCCACCAGGTGTAGGACGGCTTCTGCGCCGGGACGTCGGACCCGGTGAGCGAGGCGAACACGATCACACTGTCCTCGTAGCCGGCCCCACGGGAGAACTTCCCGCCGCAGGTGACCAGGCGCAGGCCCGGGTGCTCGGTCGAGCCGTAGACGCCGGCGGTGGGGAAGGCGTCGCGGGCGAACAGGGCGACCATGTCGACGGTGAAGGTGACTGCGCTGCCGTCCCGGCGGCTCACCTCGATCGTGTCCCCCTCGCGCACGGCTCCGAGATTGAAGAACACGCCCTTGTCGGCGGGGGAGTCCAGGTGGCCGACGATCACCGCGGGCCCGTTCTCCCCGGGGGAGGCCGCGTTGCGGTACCAACCCGCGGGGGCGTCCGCCGCGTCCGGCGGGACCTCCAGCGTCCGGTCCGGATTCAACCCCAGGTCCATCAGATCGGTGTCGATGCCGACCCGGGAGATCCGCAGGTGCGTCGGCTCGGAGTGGTCGAGCGGGCGGACCTCGCCCGGGGACTGCGGGGCGTAGGCCGCCGGCGCGACCAGCGGCCGGCCCGGCACGAGGTCGGGCGCGGGCACAGCAA
>NZ_JACDFE010000127.1 GCF_013815995.1 Sporichthya sp. | reverse complement strand
AACGCGGCCGCCTGGCCGCGTTCGCCCGAGCGACCGGCTCCACCGACCCGGTGTACTCCGACCGGGACGCGGCCGCAGGCGCCGGACACCGCGACCTTCCGGTCCCCCCGACGTTCCTGTTCGCCATCGAGCTCGAGGACCCCGATCCGTTCAAGTGGATCCGCGAGATCGGCATCGACATGAACTACGTCCTCCACGGCTCGCAGCACTACGCGTACCACCGGCTCGCCTACGCGGGAGAACGACTGACGGCGACCTCGACCATCACGGACGTCTTCAGCAAGAAGGGCGGGGCATTGGAGTTCGTCGTCAAGGCGACCGCGATCACCGACGAATCCGGCGGACCCGTCGCGGACCTGACCTCGACCATCGTCGTGCGGAACCCGGGGGTGGGGTCGTGAGCCTCGACGTCGGCGCCGAACTACCGGCCCTCAAGATCGACCCGATCTCTCGCACGACGCTCTCGCTGTTCGCCGGCGCCTCGGGCGACACGAATCCGATCCACCTGGACCACGAGATCGCGCGGTCCGCCGGCATGCCGGACGTGTTCGCGCAGGGCATGCTGTCGATGGCCTACCTCGCCCGGCTGCTCACCGATCTGTTCCCGCAGGAGCGGCTCCGCTCCTACGGGGTGAAGTTCGCCGCGATCACCCCGGTGAAGGCCCAACCCACCTGCACCGCCGTCGTCACCGCCATCGACGAGATCGACGGGGAGCGGCGGGCCACTCTCGCCCTGACCGTCGCGCTCGACGACGGCACCGTCACCCTGACCGGCGACGCGGTCATCGCCCTCGCCTGACCATCCCTCACGAACTGGAGAACACCATGGGCAAGCTGGATGGCCGGGTCGCACTGGTCACGGGTTCCGGCCGCGGCATCGGCCGCGAGATCGCGCTCAAGCTCGCCGCCGACGGCGCCGCCGTGGTCGTCAACGACCTCGACGACGCGCCCGCCAAGGAGACCGTCGCCGCGATCGAGGAGGCCGGCGGGCGCGCTGTGGCCTGCGCGGGGAGCGTCACCGCCGACGGCTTCGCCGAGCGGTTCGTGCAGACCGCGGTGCAGGAGTTCGGGGGCGTGGACATCGTCGTCAACAATGCGGGCTACACCTGGGACTCGGTCATCCAGAAGATGACCGACGAGCAGTGGGACGCGATCCTCGACGTGCACCTCAAGGCGCCGTTCAAGATCCTGCGCGCGGCCCAGCCCGTGATCGCGGCGGCCGCCAAGGCGGAGAAGGCCCAGGGCGCCGTGCGTTGCCGCAAGGTCGTCAACATCTCCTCGCTCGCCGGCACGGGTGGCAACCCCGGACAGGCGAACTACTCGGCGGCCAAGGCCGGCGTCATGGGCCTGACCAAGACGCTGTCCAAGGAATGGGGCCGGTACAACGTCACGGTCAACACCGTGGCGTTCGGTTTCATCAAGACCCGCCTCACCGAGCCGGCGACGGGCGGCGCCACCATCGAGATCGAGGATCGCGAGATCGCGGTCGGGATGAGCCCCGCACTCGTCGCCGCCCTGGAACAGATGATCCCGCTGGGTCGCGGCGGTACGCCGGAGGAGGCCGCGGGCGCGGTCTACCTACTGTGCCTTCCCGAATCCGACTACATCAGTGGGCAGACGTTGATCTGCGGCGGCGGTTTCGACATGTGAGGAGACCTATCGATATGTCTATATAAGTCACCGACGTGAGGACAACGTATGAGCGGCCCCCTCGACGGTCTCGTCGTGGTCGCCATCGAGCAGGCGGTGAGCGCGCCGTTCGCCACGCGCCATCTAGGCGACCTGGGTGCCCGTGTGATCAAGGTCGAACGAGTGGGCGGCGGGGACTTCGCGCGCGACTACGACGACGAGGTCGCAGGTATGGCCTCCCACTTCGTCTGGATCAATCGCAACAAGGAGTCGCTGGCACTCGACTTCACAACGGAGTCCGGTCGCGCGATCCTCGACGAGTTGATCTGTCGTGCCGACGTCGTGGTGCAGAACTTGGCGCCGGGCCGTGCGGCGAAGCTGGGGCTGTCGGCCTCGCAACTGGTGGGCAGGCACCCCGCGCTGATCGCCTGCGACGTTTCCGGCTACGGCGAAGGCGGTCCCTACGGCGACCGGCGTGCCTACGACCTGGTGGTGCAGGCGGAAAGCGCCTCGATTGCAACGACGGGCTGGGCGGAGCGCCCCGCCAAGCCGGGCATCCCGATCGCCGACCTGAGTGCCGGGATCTACGCGTTCAGCAGCATCCTCGCGGCCCTCTACCAACGCGAACGGTCCGGCGAGGGCCGGGCCATCCAGGTCAGCCTCTTCGACGCGATCTCCGAGTGGATGGGCTACAGCATCTACTTCACGCAGGGCAGCGGCCGTCGACACGTACCCAACGGGGTCAGCCACCCCTCGCTGTCGCCGTACGAGGCCTTCGCGACCGTCGACGGCCGCCAGGTCGTCGTGGCGGTACAGAACGACCGGGAGTGGTCGCGCATGGCGACCCAGGTGTTGGGGAGTCCGGACCTCGTCGTCGATCCACGCTTCGCCACGAGCGCGGCACGAACCGCTCATCGTGCCGAGGTGACAGAGGTCTGCGCCCGCGTGCTGGGCGTTCTGACGCTGGATCAGGCCATCGAGGTTCTCGACGCCGCCGGCGTCGCCTGCGGTCGGGTCAACCACTCCGACGAACTGCTGGTCCATCCCCAGCTCGACGCGCGCGACCGCTGGCGCCAGGTGGACTCGCCCGTCGGGCCGATCCGCTCCCTGCTGCCACCTCCAGTCGCGACGGGGTGGACCCCCCGAATGGATGCGATCCCCGACGTCGGCGGCAACACCCGGGAAATTCTGCGTGGCCTGGGCCGCAGCGAAGCCGCGATCACCGCGCTGGTGGCGGCGCGAGTCGTGGGGCTGGCACCCGGCGAGAGCGACCGGACAGGAGACCGCGATGGAAGCCGATGAGCTGAGCACCGTACTGAAGGAAGTGCGGCGTTTCGTCCGCCAGGAGGTCGTCCCCCTGGAGGAGAGCATCGACGAGAACGACGAGATCCCAGCCGGGGTCGTGGAGGCGGCCAAGCGGATGGGACTGTTCGGGTTCGCGATTCCGTCCCAGTACGGCGGGCTCGGGTTGTCGATGCACGAAGAGGCCCAGCTCGTGATGGAACTCGGCTGGACGACGCCGGCATTCCGGTCGCTGTTCGGCACCAACAACGGCATCGCCGGCCACACTCTGCTCGAGGGCGGAACCGAGCAGCAGCGGGAAACCTATCTGCCCAAACTCGCCAGCGGCGAATGGATTGCATCCTTCGGCCTCACCGAGCCCGAGGCGGGGTCGGACCCCGGCAGTCTCACGACCCGGGCGGAGCGGGACGGCGACCATTGGGTCGTCAACGGCGTCAAGCGCTACATCACCAACGCGCCGGTGGCCGAGGTGATCATGGTCTTCGCGCGAACCTCGCCCACCGGCCCGCCGAGCCGCAGCGTCTCGGTCTTTCTGGTGCCCAGGCTCGCGCCGGGAGTGAGCATCGGCCCGAAGGATCGAAAGATGGGCCAAGCTGGCGCGTGGTGTGGGGACGTGATCCTCGAGGACGTCCGGGTGCCCCACGAGGCCATGATCGGCGGCGAGGAGGGGGCCGGGTACGTCACCGCGATGCGTGCCCTGGCGCACGGGCGGTTGCACATTGCGGCCCTCTGCGTCGGCATGGCCGAACGCCTCGTACACGAGTCCTTGAGCTACGCATTGGCGCGGCAGCAGGGCGGCACGCCGATCGCCGAATTCCAGTTGGTCCAGGCGATGCTGGCCGACTCCAAGACCGACACGATGGCCGCGAGGGCTCTGGTTCTCGACGCGGCCCGTCGCTTCGACGACGGCGTCGACGTCAGGCTCGGCCCGGCGGCGAGCAAATACTTCGCGAGCGAGGCGGTTGGTCGAGTGGCCGATCGCGCGGTTCAGATTCACGGCGGGGCCGGGTACATGCGCGGGATCGCAGTGGAGCGTCTGTACCGCGACGCCCGGCTGTTCCGGATCTACGAAGGCACCAGTCAGATCCAGCAACTGGTCATCGCCGGCCAGATGATTCGGGCAGCCCGGTCCTGACCGCCCCACGCTGCCCTTAGCGGGCACATAGTCAACTCATTCAGCTATATCTGCGGAGGCAGCCACATGTCGCACTGGTACGCCGAGTTCCCGAGTCTGCACTTCGATCTGAACGCGGCAGGAGTGCTCGAGATCGTGCTCGAGGCACCGGGGCTCAACTCCGTCGGACCGCAGATGCATCGCGATCTCGCCGATGTCTGGCCTGCCGTCGAGCGCGACGACGGCGTTCGCGCCGTCCTGGTGCGAGGTGCCGGGTCGGCCTTCTCGTCGGGCGGAAACTTCGACCTGCTCGACGACATGGTCAACGACTACGCCAGCCGGATGCGGATCATGCGCGAGGCCCGCGACCTGGTCTTCAACGTCATCAACTGCACCAAGCCGATCGTGTCCGCAGTGTGCGGACCGGCGGTGGGGGCCGGCCTGGTCGTTGCGGTACTCGCCGACATCTCGGTGGTCGGGCGCACCGCCAAGATCATCGACGGGCACACCCGCCTAGGCGTCGCGGCCGGTGACCACGCCGCGATCTGTTGGCCCCTGCTCGCCGGCATGGCCAAGGCGAAGTACTACCTGCTGACCTGTGAGCCCCTGCGGGGCGAAGAAGCAGAGCGGATCGGCCTGGTCTCGAAGTGCGTCGACGACGACGCGGTCGTCGAGACCGCAACCCGCATCGCGAGACAGCTCGCGGAGGGGGCCCCGACGGCAATTTGGTGGACCAAGCACAGTCTCAACCACTGGTACCGCATGCTGGGCCCGGCCTTCGAGGCGTCTCTGGGCCTCGAGTTCATCGGGTTCGGCGGACCGGAGGTTCGCGAGGGCCTGGCGGCGCATCGGGAAAAGCGCGCTCCGGTGTTCGCCGCTGCAACGGCTGGGGCCTGACCCATGGGCGACCTCGACGGCCGAGTGGCCCTGGTGACCGGTGGAGCCGGCGGAATTGGCCGCGCAATCTGCCGCGCCCTCGCGGCAGAGGGGGCCACGATCGCCGTATGCGACGTCGACGGCGCGGCCGCCGCACAGACGGCTCGAGACCTCGGCGACGGTCACGGCGCCTACTCCGCCGACATCTCCGACAGCGCCGCCGTAGCCGAACTCGTGACTCGAGCCGCCCGTGAACTGGGACCCATCGGCATTCTGGTGAACAACGCCGGGATCGACAAGATCGAGCGATTCGTCGACTCCACCGAGCAAACGTGGCGAACGCTCGTCGACGTCAACTACCTCGGCACCGTGATCGTCACTCGCGCCGTTCTCGATTCGATGCTCGAACAGCGCTACGGGCGAATCGTCAACATAGGCTCCGACGCCGGACGGGTCGGCTCCTCGGGCGAAGTGGTCTACTCGGGTACCAAGGGCGCGATCGTCGCCTTCGGCAAGGCGCTCGCCCGCGAGGTCGCCACGAAGGGGATCACGGTCAACACCGTCTGTCCCGGGCCCACCGATACGGCACTGCTGCAGCAGGTGGCCGACCACAACCAGGGCATGTTCGACGCACTCGCGAAGGCGGTACCCATGAAACGCATCGGAACCCCCGAGGACGTCGCCCCCGCAGTCGCCTTCTTCGCCGGTCCTGGGGCGGCCTTCATCACCGGCCAGACCCTGTCCGTCAGCGGCGGCCTGACGATGGTCTGATAGCGAGATGGCCACCACCACATCCCTGACCTGCAAGGGCGCCGTCGCCTGGATCCGGCTGGAGGGTGCCGATCAGCTCAACGCGATCGGCACCGGCACCTACGCCAGCCTGGTTCGGCACCTCGATGAGATCGAATCTGACGCGACCATTCGGGCGCTGGTCGTCCACGGCGCGGGACGTGGTTTCTGCGCCGGCGCCGACATCGCCGAGATCGGCGGGTTTGCCGACGCCGTGCAGTTCGAAGCGTTCATTCACGGCTTGGCAAATGCGCTCGATCGCCTGGCAGCCAGCCGCCTGCCCGTGATCGCTGCGATCCACGGGGCCGCGCTGGGCGGCGGCCTCGAACTCGCGATGGCCTGCGACATCCGGGTCGCCACCACGGGGTCCCGCCTGGGACTCCCCGAGGCAAAGCTCGGCGTGCTGCCGGGAGCCGGCGGCACTCAACGTCTGCCCCGGCTCGTCCCGCACGGAGTCGTGGCGGAGATGCTGATGCTCGGCAGACTTCTCGATGCCGAACGAGCGCACCAGCTCGGGCTCGTGAACCGCCTTGCGGCGGAGGATGCACTCCTCACCGACGTCGCCGCCCTGGCGGGCGAGCTCGCAGATGGAGCACCGCTGGCGCACGCGGCGACCAAGGAGCTCTTGCTCTCCACGGCCCCGACCAGCCTTGCCGACGGCATCGTCGCCGAACGTCGGGCCACCACCGCTCTGTTCGCGTCTGCCGATGGGCGCGAGGGATTCGCGGCGTTCCTGGCGCGTCGCCGGCCGAACTTCACCGGTCAATGATCTGACATGGGTCCGACCCTCTCGGCGCAGCTATCGAGCAGGCGATCTGGACCGGGGTCCGGTGGACATTCTGGTGAACAACGCGGGCATCGACGTCATCGAGCCGTTCGTGGATTCCACCGAGGACACCTGGCGCCGCATCGTCGAGGTGAACTATCTCATCGGCACGGTGATTGTGAGCCGGGCGGTGCTGGACTCGATGACCGAACGGGGGTGGGGCCGGATCATCAACATCAGTTCCGACGCCGGCCGGGTCGGCTCCTCCGGCGAGGTGGTGTACTCCAATTTCCACCTTGACGGTGGTCGGCCGGCCGTCCCTCGAATTGGTATCACGGCGGCGCGAGCGCGTCTTTTGCCTGATCGGGAGTATTGGAGAGCGGCATTTATCGCCTCCGACCCAAGCCAGGTCGCGCCGCGCTCGCTCAGGGGGCTGTCCCGATGGGAGCGGGGTCAGTCCTCCAGGAACGCCGACAACAGCAGTGCTGCTTCCAAAGGGGCCCGCCGGTCAACGACTCGATAGCCCAGGAGGTCCTCGGCCCGGTGGACGCGGTAGGCGACGGTCTTCTGGTGGATTCCGAGCACCCGGGCGGCCCGGGCGTGGCTGCTGCCGACCTCCAGGAACGTCCGCAGCGTTGTCCGCAGCCGGCGCGTCGACTCCTCGGGGGCGTTGAGCTCACCGAGTTCCGACACCAGGAACCGCTGGGCCGCGCTGGGATCCGTGGACAGGGCGGAGATGAGGGAGACCGTGCGGTAGTGGACGATGTCGGTCGGAGGTCGGTCCCGCAACCCGCACACCCGGCGGGCCTCGCCGGCCTGGCGGTGGCTCTCCCGGAACCCGTCGAGGCCGTAACCGATGGCGCCGGCGGCGACGGCCACGCCGGCGGGAGGCGGCTTGGCGGCGATGACCGGGGCCAGCCGCCGAGCGTCGGCCGCGCCGAGCCAGGCCCACACGCAACCCCGCGAGGCGGGGACGAGGAGCGGCCCCTCGGTGCCGAGTTCCTCGGCCAGGGCGAAGGCGGTGCGTTCCAGCCCTTCGGTGCCCTGGGCCTCCATCCGCCGTGACGTCGGCCAGAGGACGAGGGCGAGGTGGTGCCGCCGGAGCCGGTAGTTCAGACGCTGGCTGGCCTGGTCGGCGTCGACGTCTTCGCCGGCGACGATCGCCTGGGCGGTGGCCACCCGCAGGGCGGCGGCGCTGGTGAGCTGACGCCGACGTTCGGGTTCGTACTCCGCCACGAGCCGCTCGCAGACGGAGTCCATGTAGCCGAACATGTGGGCCGACGACACCGTCATGATCTCGGGAAGGTCCTCAAGGCTCTCGATCCCCTCCGAGACGACCTTCATCCACTGATTCCACAGCTCGGCATGGCCGATCCGGTAGGCGCGCAAGATGGTGGTGATGTCCGCACCCCGGCTGATCATCGTCCGGAAGAACTCGAGCGCGCCCTCGGGCGGCTCGATCCCGGCGTTAGCCGGGACGCCATAGGTCATCATCGACATCAGGGCGCCGATGTTGCCGAGGCCGCTGGCCATCGTGGTCTCCCACGACTCCTCACTGTCGGGCCTTCCGAGCTCGGGGATCTCGGACAGAACCCTGGTCACGACGGCCGCCGAGACGCCCTCCAGGTCGGCGACAAGGGCGTTGGCCAGGCGGTCGAGCTCGACCTTGTACCTCGGGTGACCGCGGCTCAGATCACGCTCACGCGACATGTCGAGGATCCCGTCCTGTCACGCGGATGGTACCGATGACCGCCCGGCCCAACCATCCCCAGCTGAGTGGGCCCGGCGGCCCCCGTCACGCGGTGATCTTGAACCCGACCTGGTCCTCGAACGTGGCCAGGTTGAAGTACTCGTGCATGACGGCGATCTTTCCGTCGCGCAGCTCGAAGTAGCCCCCGACCGGAAGGTCGGTGTGCCCCCCCGCAGCGGTCATCCGGTCGATCCGCTCGGTGAACACCTTGTCGCCGTCGACCATGAGATTGGTGATTTCCAGATCGAGGTGGTGCATCAGGTCCAGAAATGTCTTGAATACCTGCGCAACGTTCTCGCGTCCTTCGACCACCGGGACCGGGATGTTGTGGT
This sequence comes from Sporichthya sp., assembly GCF_013815995.1. GTDB lineage: Bacteria > Actinomycetota > Actinomycetes > Sporichthyales > Sporichthyaceae > Sporichthya. The sequence goes on along the minus strand of NZ_JACDFE010000127.1, from coordinate 4,030 downwards.
AAATCATGTCGTCGGTCACGTAGGAGAGAATCTCGTCGAGATCTCGCCGCAGCCAGGCCGAACAGAAATCGCGGACGACCTGCTCATTGGTTGTCAATGTTCCTCCCATTTTCACCGTGACGGTCGTCGGCCGGCCGTCCATCGAATTGGTATCACGGCGGCGCGAGCGCGTCTTTTGCCCGATCGGGAGTATTGGATAGCGGCATTTATCGCCTTGCCCCAAGCCACCCGATCCGGGAGCCTACTCACGCTTCTTCGTTTCGGTTTCTTTCGTTCGTTGGTTTCGTTGGTTTCGTTGGTTTCGTCGAGCTGGCTGATGTCCTGCTCTTACCGCGAGGTCGAGAACGCCCGGCGAAAGCGGGATGTCGACGAGCTCGCCGCTCAGGCGCAGGCGCTCGGTTTGTACCCCCGAGCTCGGGGGTACGCCCCGCTTCGTTCCACCGACGTCGCCGTCCGAACTGAGGGTTCGTCAGGTATGGCGGCCCTGTTCGACCTCCTCGGCCTGGGCGACGTGCGCGACCTCGACATCGCCGAGGCCTGGCGGCCGCGGCCCAACCGGGACCGGCGGCGCACCCCCGAAGTGACCTAGGCCGGCGGGGTCGAGAAGCGACCCGAAGCGCTGCATGTTGTGGGAGTGGGCGAGCTGGTGGAGCCCGAAGGCGGCCTGGAGCGCCGTCCACTGGCCCTGGGCGTCGAGTGTCTGGTTCACGGCCTGCTTGGCCAGCTTCAGGCCCATGGACGGCTGAGCGGCGATCCTGCGGGCCAGGTCGGTCGTGAACCCCTCCAGCTCGGATCGGGGGACGACGTGGTTCACCATTCCCAGCCGGTGGGCCTCGGCGGCGGTGACAGCCTCCCCCGTGAAGAGCATCTCCTTGGCCTTGCGGGGCCCCAGCTCCCAGGGGTGGGCGAAGAACTCGACGCCCCCCACCCCGAAGGCGACCACCGGATCCGAGAACTTGGCGTCGTCGGCTGCCACCACCAGGTCGCAGACCCAGATCAGCATGAGGGCGCCGGCGATCGCCTTGCCCTGCACCGACGCGATGGTCGGCTTGGGGAAGTTGCGCCACCGCCAGCACAGCCCGAGGTAGATCTCCTCCTCAACGGCCAACCAGCCTTCGGCGCCGGGGAGGTCGAACCCGCCCCAGCAGCCGACCGGCCGGAACGGCGTCATCGGCGAACTGGCGTCGCGCAGGTCGTGGCCGGAGGAGAAGTGGGGTCCGTCGGCCGCCAGCACCACCACCTTCACCTCGTCGTCGGCCGCCGCCGCGTCAAACGCCTCGTTCAGCGCGTAGAGCATCGCCTTGTCCTGGGCGTTGCGGGTCTCGGGCCGGTCGAGCACGATGCGGACCACACCGGTCTCGAGGTGCTCGTAGCGAATGGTGTCGCGTGCAGTGCCCATGTCAGAGGTGGGCGACGCGAGGCATGACCTCGTTCGCCATCAGCTCCATCGAGTGGAACCAGGGTCCGGGGTCGTCGATGTAGTCGTAGCTGAGCTGCAGCAGCGTTCCGAAGCCCCCGGTGGTGGCGGCCAGCTGCTCCAGCCTGGCCACGACCCGGTCCGGGGACCCGACGAGCCAGCAGTTCCGCATCAGGTAGTCGGCGGTGACCTCGTCATCGGGTACGGCCTGGTCGTGCTTGAGCAACGAAATCAGACCGAAGGCCCGGATCACCGGCAGGAAGTATTCCTCGGTCATCCGTCCCATGTGGCTGGCGGCCGCCCAGCGGAAGGCCTCCTCGTCGGTGTCGGCCACGAAGACGTCCCGCACGACCCGCCAGTCGGACCGGTTTGCCACACGGCCGGCCTCGGCCGCTCCCTCCTCGACCATCTCCCAGTGGTCCCGCACGTAGTCGTCGCCGAGGTTGAGGCTGAGCGGCATGAAGCCCCGCTGGCCACAGACCCGCAGGGTGTCCGACCGGGGGGTGAGGGCGGCGATGCCGATCGGGGGATGCGGCGTCTGGAACGGGCGGATGTGCGACTGCATCAGCCCGCCGACCATCGGCTCCGGTCGGGCCACCGTCCAGTAATCCCCCTTGAACACAAAGGGATCGGGGTCGGTCCACAACTTGAGGATGATGTCGAGGGCCTCCCACATCATCTTCCGGTTCACGCCGGCCGCGCCGTCCACACAGAAGAGCGCGTGGTCGGACGGGATCCCGCTGGCGCCCACCCCCAGCATGAGTCGCCCCTGGGCGAGGTGGTCGAGATAGGCGACGCGGTGGGCCAGCTCGGCGGGATGGTGGTAGGGCAGCAGGTGGGCTCCGGGGGCCAGCACGATCCGGCTCGTCTCCATGAGCGCCTGGGCGATGAGCAGGTCGGGCGCCGGGCACGGTTCCCAGGCCACGGTGAAGTGTTCGCCGATCCAGGCTTCGGTGTAGCCCAGCTCGTCGGCCCGCCGGATCACGTCCAGATCCCAGCGGGCCCCGTCGGCCAACGGCCGCTCCGGGGGGTGGCACGGCATGAGGAACATCCCGAGTTGCATGGTTCTCCCTCTTCGGGTTCGAGATCAGGACAGGCAGGCGCTGGTGCCGCCGTCGATGACGAAGGTGGTTCCGGTGGTCAGGGCGGCGTCGTCGGAGGCCAGGAAGGCGATGGTTCCGGTGACGTCGGACGGCTGTCCCATCCGGCCCTGCATCCGTTCGATCATGGGGAGGGACGCGCCGTCGGCTCCGAGCAGCTGGTCGAAGACGCTCATCGCCCGTCGCTGCATCGGTGTGTCGATGAAGGCCGGGCAGATGGCGTTGACCCTGATGCCGGCCGGGCGCAGCTCGACGGCCGCCGTCTTCGTGAGCATGACGACCCCCGCCTTGGAGGCGCAGTAGGCGGTCAGGCCGGGGAACCCCACCAGCCCGGCCAGCGACGACATGTTGACGATGCTGCCGCCCCGCTCGGCCATGGCCAGGGCGGCGTATTTGGTTCCGAGCCACGTGCCCTTCAGGTTGATGCGCAGCACCCGGTCGAAGTCGGCTTCGAGCATCTCGGTGATCGGGGCGAAGTGTTCGACGCCGGCGATGTTGACCATGACGTCGAGCCCTCCGAAGCGGGTCACCGCCTGGGTCACCGCCTGCTCGACATCCTCGGCCGAGGAGACGTCCGCCCCCTGTGCGTCGGCGGTGCCGCCGGCGGCCGTGATCTCATCGACGGTGGCCAGCGCGCCCTTGTCGTCGATGTCGACGCAGAGCACCTTCGCTCCCTCGGCGGCCAGTCGATGGGCCGTCTCCCGGCCGATCCCGCCGGCCGCTCCGGTCACGATGGCCACCTTGTTCCGCAGGCTTTCGTAGGCCATGTCCGAACCTCCCTTCGCTCCTCGGCCAAGCGTCCGAGTCGAAGCCCCCCCTGTCATTGGCTCGGCCTCGGCCTGTGCCGGGGAGCACTTGTCGTCTCAGACCATCCGGGGAAGAGCTAGCCGGGCTCAGCTCCACAGGGTTGTCCCGGGAGGCCAAATCCACCCGTTCCGCTTGTCCCGATGGGAGCGGGGTCAGTCCTCCAAGGAACACCGACAACAGCAGTGCTGCTTCCAAAGGGGCCCGCCGGTCAGTGACTCGATAGCCTGCCCGCATCAGCGCCGAGGCGAGGCATCGAAAAGGCATCAACAAGTCCGACACCCATCGACCTCCCACGACGCCGGTCGACACGAACGCCGAGCTCAGCGGCATGATCCGGGGCCAGCCGCTACCCGACGACACGTTGAATTGAAGCGCCCCAGGTTCTCTGCCGCTCTCATACGGGTTGCGGTTCCTCGGTGAGGGCCGCGTAGTGGGCTGCCTCGTATTCGGCCGGGGCCATGTAGTCGAGGCTACTGTGCAGGCGCCGGTTGTTGTACCAGTCGACCCAGCCGGCGGTGGCGTACTCGACGTCGTTGATCGTGCGGTAGGGCCCGGCGTGGAAGACCGTGGTGCGGATGCATTCGGTCTTGTAGAGCCCGATCGTGGATTCCATGAGCGCGTTGTCGTAGGCATCGCCGACCGACCCGATCGAGGGTTTGATCCCTTCGAGTTCGAGGTGCTCGGTGTAGCGAATGGACGTGTACTG
>NZ_JACDFE010000319.1 GCF_013815995.1 Sporichthya sp. | reverse complement strand
CGCCCAACTCGCCGAGGAGTTGCCCAGCTGGGAGGTCGTCGCTCCCCGGGGCGGGTCGGTGCTGTGGGCGAAGCTGCCGGTCGCCGACTCCGACCCCTTCGTGGCAGTGGCCGGCCGGCACGGCGTCCACGTCGCGGCGGGCTCGGCGGCGCTGGCCGGACGTGGGCAGAGCCCGCACATCCGGATCTGCGTGGACCGCCCGCGGCCTCTGGTGGAGGCCGGCCTGCAGCGCCTCGCGCACGCCTGGAGCGAAATCGAGACGCCGCGCGCCCGGCCGATCCTGACGTAGTCAGGACCTGACGCTCCAGCAGGAAAAGACCCGCGGGCCTGGCTTGGCCGACGGGTCTACCCCGGTTGTGCCCGCTCCAGCGGCGCCAAACACCTGAGCCGAGAAACTTTCGGCGTTGATCCTGGATCTGGATCTCCAGCCCTCACAGGTGGTCATGAAGACGATCTTCCCGGGGCTGCCCTGTTCTCCGCTTGACGCATCTTGTGAAGCAGCTTTGGGATATGCGGGCCCCCTGGACTCAGCCTAGGATCCGCCCATGACTACGTCCCTGGCATCATCCCCGGTGCTTCCGATCGTCATGGCCGGCGTCGCCGGCCTGCTGGTCTTCGGCACGCTCTCCAGTAACGCCAACAGTTCAAGCTCCGCAGAGGAGCCCGGGGGGCTCCCGGCCCCCGAGGTCCCCGTCGTCCCGACGGGCGACACCGTTCCTGCCAAGTGCAAGGGCAACGTCTGCACGATCACCTTCCCGAAGGCGGGCGACTCGGCCCAGGCCTTCGGGACGACCGTGCAGGCCGTGAAGTTCTACGTCGACGGCATGTCGGTCTCGATCGGCGGCCAGTCGGTCGTTTCCAGCCTCAAGGTCGCCAACAAGGCCGGCGGCTACACGCTCAAGATCGTCAAGGTCGACCCGGCGGGTCAGACCGTCAAGATCACCAAGAAGTAGCCCGTCCCGACAACCCACAGCACACCAAGCGAACGGCCGGCCCCTGGTCCCAGGGGCCGGCCGTTCGGTTCAGCCAGGTCGAATCAGTCGCCGCTGATGGGCATGTCCGGCGGCTCGAACAGGTCGTGGCTGGCGCGCGGCCGGCCCTGCAGCTCGGGGTAGCCCCGCTCCGGCGGACCGGTGTAGAGCTGACGCGGGCGGGCGATCTTCTGCTCGGGGTCGAGCAGGCCTTCCTCCCACTGCGCGAGCCAGCCGGGCATCCGTCCGATCGCGAACAGCACGGTGAACATCTCGGCGGGGAAGCCCATCGCCTCGTAGATGATGCCCGTGTAGAAGTCCACGTTCGGATACAGCTTCTTCTTGACGAAGTACTCGTCCTCCAGGGCGATCCGCTCGAGCTCGACGGCGACCTCGAGGAGCGGGTTGAGCCCCGTCACCTTGAAGACGTCCTCGGCGATCTGGCGGACGACCGTCGCGCGCGGGTCGTAGTTCTTGTAGACCCGGTGCCCGAAGCCCATCAGGCGGAACTCGCCCTTGCGGGCCCGCTCGACGTAGGCCGGCACGTTCTTCACGTCGCCGATCTCGCGCAGCATCTTGAGCACCTGCTCGTTGGCGCCGCCGTGCAGCGGGCCGTAGAGCGCCGCGGTGGCCGCGGCCGCCGCCGAGTACGGGTCGACGTGCGAGGAGCCGACCGCGCGCATCGCGTTCGTCGAGCAGTTCTGCTCGTGGTCCGCGTGCAGGATGAGCAGGACGTCCAGGGCCTTTTCGAGGATCGGGTCCGGGTCGTACTTGGGTTCGGACATCTTCCACATCATCGAGAGGAAGTTGCCCGCGTACGACAGGTCGTTGTCCGGGTAGACGTACGGAAGCCCGCGAGCGTGCCGGGAGGCGTAGGCCGCGAGCGTCGGGATCTTCGCGATCAGCCGCGCCATCTGCAGGCGGCGGTTGAGCGGCTCCCGGAAGTTCTTCGCCTCCGGGTAGAAGGTCGAGAGCGCGCCGAGGGTGCCGACGAGCATGCCCATGGGGTGGGCGTCGTGGTGGAAGCCCTCCATGAACTTCTTCACGTTCTGGTGCACGAACGTGTGGTTGGTGATCGCGTGCTCGAACTCGGACCGCTGGTCGGCGTTGGGCAGGTCGCCGTTCATCAGCAGGTACGCGACCTCGAGGAAGCTGGAGTTCTCCGCGAGGGTGTCGATCGGATAACCGCGGTAGCGCAGGATGCCTGCGTCGCCGTCGATGAAGGTGATCGCCGAGCGACAACTCGCGGTGGCCGTGAAGGCCGGATCGAAGGAGAGCAGACCCTGATCGTCGGGCTGATCGGTCTTGATCTGACGGATCGCGCTCGCCTTGATCGCGCCGTCCTCGATCGGGATTTCGTAGGTCTTGCCGGTGCGGTTGTCGGTCACAGACAGGGTGTTCGTCCCCGCGGACTCGCTCATGGTGTCCCTTTCCGGGCGCGGCGGGGGTGTGCCGCAGCCAACTGCAGTCTCGCAAACCGTGCCGAACCGTTACAACACAGGTGTTCGGTGGCGCAGGACACCATCCGACCACGGGACAAGTGCCCAGGCGAGCGGTCGGTTAACGCACGAACGCCTCCCCGCCCTGTGAGGGCGGGAGAGGCGTCGAGCATCCGCGGCCGGGCTCACCCGGCCGACGAGTTCAGCTGGCGGACTTGCGCCCAGCCGTTGCAACCGACTTCCGCGGGCTCGCCGGCGCCGGAACAGAGCCGGTCGGAGACAGCGCCTGGGCGAGGAGAGTGGCGTAGGAGCGGTCGATCGCGGGAACCGGAACCGGGTTGCCCAGGTTCGCGATCAGCGCGTCGAAGATCGGTGTGGTCTCGTTCATGGTGTTCACGGTAAGCCTCGTTCCTTCGACGGCGAGTAAGAGTCGTTCGAACGGTCCAACCGGTCGTCCCCTCCGACCCCGGTTTGTCCGTTTCGAGGTGTCAGACGCAGTAGTCCGGGTCCCGGTTTCATCCCCGGGGGCCCGTTTCCGGACAGAATCTCGATCCGGACCCCTCGGTGGAGGCCCCCATCGGCCGTTCGGATGAGGCTGCGGTGATTGACAGAGCGTCTTAGGGCAAACGCGTAGTGTCATTCATGTCGGCCGCTGCCAGGCCAGACATGAGCTGGTCAGGGGAGGCTTGCAGCTGTGGACATCAGCGACGTCTGGGTGGAGTTCAAGGCCACCGGGTCTCCAGAGCTGCGCAACCGCCTGGTGGTGCAGTACGCACCTCTGGTCAAGTACGTCGCCGGCCGCCTGCGCTCGGGCCTGCCGCAGAACGTGGACAGCAACGACCTGGTCTCCGAGGGCGTCTTCGGCCTGATGGACGCGATCGAGAAGTTCGACACCGAGCGCGGCCTGGAGTTCCAGACCTACGCGGTGCCCCGGATCAAGGGCGCGATGATCGACGCGCTGCGTTCCCAGGACTGGGTCCCGCGCTCGGTGCGGGAGAAGCTGCGCGCGATCGAGAAGGCCCATGCGGTGCTGGTGGAGCGGTTCGGCCGCACCCCGACCGAGGAAGAGATCGCCGCCGAACTGGGCATCACGCCCAAGGCGCTGAACGGCCTCTACGCGAAGGTGGCCTACACCTCGATCGCGGCCATGGAGGACTTGGTCGTGGTCGACGAGGCCCCGGCCCCCGGCGCCGCCCTGGAGGACGACGCGGTCAAGGAGGCGCTGCTGCGCCACGTCCGCGACCTGCGCGAGCGGGACCAGATCATCGTCGCGCTCTACTACTACGAGGGGTTCACCCTCGCCGAGATCGGCCAGGTGCTCGCCGTGACCGAGTCCCGGGTCAGCCAGCTGCACACCCGGGCCATGCTCGCCCTGCGCGGCCTGGTCCAGGCC
>NZ_JACDFE010000006.1 GCF_013815995.1 Sporichthya sp. | reverse complement strand
GACCGCCCAGCACAGGCCTTGGCAATCTCAGACCCGGCGGGGCGGACACCTGTCGACCCTCGGGTCTGACCGCGCCTCGAGCGCCTCGGTGCGCCCCGCCACCCGGCCTTGTTCAGCAGGCTCCTAGCGACGGTCGTAGCTGCGCGCCACGACGTCAGGACCCACCGGGCAGGTGCACGGCCGCGCCAGCGCTTCGGACAGCGTGACGCGGCAGTACCGGGCGGCCACCACGTCGTGCTGGGTGTCGGTGTGGCCGCAGTGGCACAGGTCGGTCGCCTGGGTCGGGCTGGATGTCGGCGTGGTCATCTGAACTCCCGCTGGACTGGTCAGAACCAGGTCCGCGTGCCTGGGGCACCGCACCTCACGTGTTCTGCAGGCTACGCCTGCCCGATCAGAGGTGCTTGACGAGGAAGTCCCGGGCCGGGCCGGACGCGCCTTCGAAGCCCGAGACGTAGGCGTCGAAGTGCCCGCCGGGCAGGAGCACCAGTTGCTTCGGCTCCAACGCCTGCTCGTACGCCTTCAGCGCGAGGTGAGCTGGCGTCAGGTGGTCCTCGCGCGCGACCAGCATCAGTAACGGGGTCGGGCTGATCCGGGTGACGTAAGAGACGGGCTCGTACTCGCCGAGCATCTCGACCGTCCGCAGCGTGACCTCGTTCTTCCAGGACGGGGCGCGCTTCTCCCCCGTCGTGGTGAACCAGGCCCAGGAGTCCGCGGTCGGTAGCGCCGAGGGCGCCATCGGGTCCTCGGCGACCACCGGCACGTACATCGGCGGCTCACCGGCGAAGCGGGCGACACGGTCGGCGTCGAACATCGCCCGGAAGCCGGCGCGCAGATCCGCGCGCACCAGCTCACCGATGTTCGCCGAACCGCTGGCCAACGGCACCTGGGACACGACGGCCTTGATCCGCCGGTCGATCGCGCCGAGCACGAGCACGTGCCCACCGGAGTAGCTGGAGCCCCAGACCCCGATCCGGTCCGAGTCGACCTCGGGCAGGGTGGCGGCGTAGGTGATCGCGGTCCGGTAGTCCCGCACCTGCGCCCACGGGTCGGTCTCGCAGCGGGGCTCGCCGTCACTGGCGCCGTAGTTGCGGTGGTCGAAGACGAGTGCGTTGATGCCCGCGGCGGCGAAGACCTCGGCGAAGGCGTCCAGGTACATCTCCTTCACCGCGGAGAATCCGTGCGCCATCACCACGGTGGGGCCGGGGCCAGGCGTGGCGGCGTAGAACCAACCGCGCAGCGTGACGCCCTCGGCGTCGAATTCGATGTCACGTCGACCGGTCATGTCGCCTCCGAGGATGGGCACCGTTGCTCCGTCGCCACCCTGACACGACGAAGCCCCCGGCCGCGATGGCCGGGGGCCTTCACATCGTGGGGCCGAGAAGGCCAGGACATCCGCCCGCGGGTATACCCGGGGGATGTGGTGCCGGAATCCAGTCGCGCCATACTTCAGAGGTGGCCGGCATCGTCGAGAACGACCGCGCCCGGCTGTCCCGGGAGGCGATCGTCGCGACCGCGATCCGGCTCATCGAGGCCGAGGGCGAGGCGGCCGCGTCGATGCGGCGGATCTCCGCCGAACTCGGCGTCGCTGCGATGTCGCTGTACAACCACGTGCCGAACAAGGCCGCCCTGCTGGACGCCATCGGCGAGCACGTCCGGGCCCAGATCCTGCTGCCCACCGACCCCGACCTGGCCTGGGAGCAGCGCGCCCGGGTGCTGATGCGCGCGTTCCGCGACGTCGTCGAACAGTACCCGCGCTGCATCGAGCTGATGATGGCCCGCGCCCCCGCCTCCCTGGTCGGACTGGAACCACTGGAGTACGCCCTGGAGATGGCCGAGCAGGCCGGCTTCACCGGCCGGGACGCCCTCCGGGTGGTCCGCGCCTTTGTCGCCTACGCGGTCGGCGCGACCACCACGGCCGGGCACCGGGCGCGCGCGATCGAAGCGATGCAGTTGGAGGCCGGCGGGGAACTGTCCGAGCCGCCCGGGATCGAGAAGTTTCCCCGGATCAACAACCTCGGCCTGGACCTGTTCGCGGTCGACGAGTCCGACTTCGAGTTCGGGCTCGACCTGATGATCCAGACGGTCACCCAGTTGCGCGCAGGTCGTTGACCTTGGACCACCCTGGACTTACAGTGTAAGTCCACTAGGACCCAGGCAGGGAGGCCGCCATGGCGGTCAAGTCGGCAGTTCGGTGGGGCGTGCGGCACGGGTTGGCGCAGGTCGCCATCAAGAAGGGCGCGAAGCGCGGCGACGCGCACGGGCGCCTGGTCACGGGCGGCAGCGGCATCGACCCGCACCCCATCTACGACGAGATGCGCGCCAAGGGCCCGGTCGTGATGGGCGCGTTCGCGATGGTGACCGCCCGCCACGGCGTGATCAGCGAGATCCTCAAGAGCGACGACTTCGGCGCCGGCCTGCCCCTGGAGGCCCTGCCGCGCCCGCTGGCCGCGATCGGCAAGTGGGCCCGGGACCCGCGCAATCCCGGGCCGGTCGACCCGCCGTCCCTGCTGGTGATCGACGGCGTGGACCACATGCGCCTGCGCAAGCTGGTCAGCCGGGCATTCACCGCCCGCGCGGTGGAGGCGATCGGCACCGACATCGAGACCGTCGCGAGCGAATTGCTGGACCGCCTCGCCCGCGAGCACCCTGGCGGCGGCCGCGTGGACCTCGTGACCGAGTACGCCCACCTGCTGCCGGTGCAGATCATCGCCAAGATCCTCGGCGTCCCGCTCGCGATGCAGGACCAGTTGCTCGCCTGGGGCGACGACCTGGCCGCCAGCCTGGATATCGGCCTGCCCTACCGCCAGTTCCGCCGGTCGGAGAAGGCGCTGTCCGAGCTGAACGACTGGCTGCGGGAGCACTGCGCCCAGCTGCGCCGGAATCCGGGCGACGACCTGCTCAGCCGAGTCGTGCTGGCCGGTCAGGACGATGGCACCGAACTTCGCGACCAGGAGCTGACCGCCCTGGCCGGGCTGGTGCTCGCGGCCGGGTTCGAGACCACCGTCAACCTGATCGGCAACGGTGCGGTGCTGCTCTTCGAGCACCCCGAGCAGCTCGAGATCCTGCGCGCGGACCCGTCGCTGTGGCGCAACGCCGTCGAGGAGACTTTGCGTTTCGACTCACCGGTGCAGAACACAGCCCGTCACGCCGTCCGCGACACCACGGTGGAGGGGGTGCCGATCTCCCGGCACGTCCTGGTCGCCTTGATGCTGGCCGGCGCCAACCGCGACCCGGCGGTCTTCACCGACCCGCACACCTTCGACGTGACCCGGGCCAACGCCAAGGACCACTTGGCCTTCTCCGCCGGCCCGCACTACTGCCTGGGCGCCGCCCTGGCCCGGATGGAGGGCGAGATCGGGCTGCGCAAGCTTTTCGACCGCTTCCCCGACCTGGCCGCTGACGGACCGGCCCGCCGCCGTCCGACCCGGCTGCTGCACGGCTGGGCGTCGGTCCCGGTCCGGCTGGGCAGTGCGGTCGCCGCCGCTGCCTGAGCTCTGCCAAGCCAGCCTGAACTCAGCTCAACAGCACTCTGCGTCACCGCCGCCCGCCCGGGACGTATCGGGACGTTCCTGGGCGTTAATGAACATTTCCGACAGCTCCGCCGAAAAGTACTCGGCTTTGGGCGAACCTTTCCCTTCCTCGAGTGATCCTGCGTAGGCCACACCGTTCACAGGAGAGCCCTGGGATCACACGCCCCGGGCCGCTTCTGGTCGCTTCTCCCGCGAAGGACCTCCGGCATGAGTCGCCCGCCCTACCGGCCGACCCCCACCCAGGTCACGCAGCCCCGGCGCTCCCGCGTCCGCCGCGCGGCCCGGATGACGGTCGGCGTCACCCTCCTCCTGGCCGTCGCGACCGGCGTCACCGTCGGCGCCGCCGCCTACTCCAAGAATTCCGCCACCGACAGCGCCGCGGTGGCGCCGACCTCGGCGGAGTCCTCCACCGCGGACGTCCGGGACACCGACGTCGCGAGCAACGACCAGGAAGCCCGGGACCTGGCCGAGATGGGCCAGTCCCGCGAGGTCATCCCCGGCGTCTCGGTGAAGATCGGTGAGCTGCGGACCTACACCGACCCGACCGGCCTCCGCGCGACGACGCTGCCGCTCCAGGTGGTCAACACCGGTGCGCTCACCCGGTCCGTCGACATCACCATCGTGGCGATCTCGGACAAGGGCGAGGTCATCACCACCGACATCGGCACCGCCGCGAACCTGCGGCCGGGCCAGTTCGCCGAGGTCCAGGTGCTGGAGCTCGTCGACAACGCCATGGCCGAGCAGCTCGCCGGCGCGACCTTCCGGATCGAAGAGGCCTACGCCTACTAGGCCGGTCCGCTCCTGCTCCACCCTTCGGCGAGCCCACCGGCGTGGACTGGCTCTGCCCTGCCATGATGCGCCCGAGCATCGGAGGGCACATGGGGCAGTTCAGGCGCATCGGCAGCGGCGGCGTGGTCGCGGCGGTCGTGCTGGGCGCGATCCTGGCGTCCGGCGCCGGGGACTCGCGCGCGGCGGATAGTCCGGACGGGGCCCCGCTGACGATGCAGTTCGGCGCGGTCACGGTGCAGAGCATCCGGCTCAACGTCGGCGTCCCGGCAGCCAGCACCGGTGACCGGCTGATCTTCTCCCACACCCTTACCAAGGACGGGAAGACCGTGGGCCTGTCCGGCCTCGAGTGCGCGCTGACCTCGGTGACCACGTCCAAGCCCAAGGGCGCGAAGAAGCCCGTCACCAGCGCCCGCTCGCACTGCGTGGCTACGATCGTCCTGACGGACGGTCAGATCGCGGCCCAGGGCCTGACCGACCTCACCGACCCCGGGGGCAACTTCGAGCTGGCCGTCACCGGCGGCACCGGCAAGTACTCCGGGGCCGCCGGAACGCTGCGCAAGGCCGGCGGCAAGGACAAGGGCACCTACACCGTCGACATCATCACCGGCTGAGCTCTCGATGAAGAAGCAGTTGATCACCATCGTCGGTGTGGCCACCGCAGCCGCACTGGTCATCGGCCCCTTGGCGCTCGCCCGCAAGGACGACGCGACAGTGGTCGGGCCGACGCCGCGGGTGTTCGACGCCAAGGAGCAGGACAGCAAGGACCGCGACATCCGTCCGGTCGGGTCGGCCAGCCTCGGCGACGAGTTCTTCCTCAGCCAGTCCCTCTCCGAGGGTGGCGCCCTGGTGGGCAGCGCGGACACCACCTGCACCTTCGTCCGGGTGGTGCGCGAGGCCGGTGCCGCCACCCCGCTCGCGGTCAGCGTCCAGTGCGGCGGCGTCGCCAAGATCGGCCCGGACGTGCTGACCTTTCAGGGCCTGAACTCGTTCATGCCCAACTCCCCCACCCAGAGCCGGTTCGCCGTCACCGGCGGCACCGGCGCCTTCGCCGACGCCAAGGGCGAGGTCCGGGTCACCGAGACCGGCCAGGGCACCAGCGCGATCGCCGTCGAACTCCTCGACGCTTGACCCAACGGATGACATCCGTTGTTAGGAGGCGAGGTAGCCCAGTAGGTCCTGTCGGGTGATCACGCCGCGCGGCTTGCCGTCGACCAGGACGACCAGGGCGCCGGCGTGCTCGAGCTCGTGGACGGCCACGGAGACCGGTTCGCCCGAGCCGATGATCGGCAGCGGCTTACTCATGTGCTGCTCGAGGCGGTCGGACAGGGACGCGGCGCCGGCGAAGAGCTTGTCGAGCAGGTCCTTCTCCCCGACCGAGCCGACGATCTCGGCAGCCATCACCGGCGGCTCGGCGCGGACCACCGGCATCTGCGAGACGCCGTACTCGCGGATGACGTCGATGGCCTCGCGCACGGTCTCGTTCGGGTGCATGTGCACGAACTCCGGGACCGGGCTGCCGGCCTTGCGGGCCAGCACCTCGCCGACGGTGACCTCGCCGCCCGCGGAGATGAAGCCGTAGTCGGCCATCCACTCGTCGTTGAAGATCTTCGACAGGTAACCGCGCCCGGAGTCCGGCAGCAGCACCACGATCACGTCGTCCGGGCCGGCCTTCTCCGCCGCCCGCAGCGCACCGACGACGGCCATCCCGCACGAGCCTCCGACCAGCAGCCCCTCCTCGCGGGCGAGGCGGCGGGTCAGCGTGAAGGAGTCGGCGTCGGAGATCGCGTAGATCTCGTCCGCGATGCCCTGGTCGTAGGTGCTCGGCCAGAAGTCCTCGCCGACGCCTTCGACCAGGTACGGCCGGCCGGTGCCCCCGGAGTACACCGAGCCCTCGGGGTCGGCGCCGATCACCTTCACTGCGCCGTTCGAGACCTCCTTGAGGTACTTCCCGACCCCGGAGATGGTGCCGCCGGTGCCCATGCCCGCGACGAAGTGCGTGATCCGGCCGTCGGTCTGCTCCCAGATCTCCGGCCCCGTCGTCTCATAGTGCGAGCGCGGGTTGTTCGGGTTGGAGTACTGGTCGGGCTTCCAGGCGCCGGCGATCTCGCGGACCAGCCGGTCGGAGGTTTGGTAGTACGAGCGCGGGTCCTCGGGCGCCACGGCGGTCGGGCAGACCACGACCTCGGCGCCGTACGCGCGCAGGGTGTTGATCTTGTCGGTGCTGACCTTGTCGGGCACCACGAACACGCACTGGTAGCCACGCTGCTGGGCGACCAGGGCCAGCCCGACGCCGGTGTTGCCGGAGGTGGGCTCGACGATCGTGCCGCCCGGGAGAAGTGCCCCACTTTGTTCCGCGGCGTCGATCATCCGGGTGGCGATGCGGTCCTTCACCGACCCGCCGGGATTGAAGTACTCGACCTTCGCCAGCACGGTCGGAGCCAGTCCCTCGGTGACGCGATGGAGCTTTACCAGCGGGGTGTTCCCCACGAGGTCGATCAGTGACTCCACGTAGCGCACGCGCTTACCTCCAAGGCCGATCGGCCGATTGATGGATCACCCGAACGTCTCGACCTTCGTCAGGACTGTGCAACGGAATGTCAATTGCCCAACGTCACCCTAGGCCCGGCACCCACATTGGTGACCCGGAGCACAACGGGTGGCACATCACCAGTTGAGGACCGGACGAACGATCGAGCCGGGGGGCTCTTCGCACGTCGAGGAGGTGCGCGATGACGCGTAACTTGGGCACGCGGCTGCTGCAGGCAGCCGCGCTGGGAACGACCGGGGTAGCACTCACCGGCGGTGCGCTGGCCGGTGTGCTGATGACCGAGGCCAAGCTGGCACGGCACTGGGTCGGCAAGCCCAAGGGCGAGCCGGCGTTCGCCGACGGCCTCTACGGCTCCGGCCCGGGCCGCCAACTCACCATGGCCATGCTCGGTGACTCGATGGCCGCCGGTCTCGGCGTCGCCACTCCCGAAGAGACTCCGGCCGCGCTGATCGCCCAGGGCCTGTCCGAGCGCGCGAACGCTCCCGTGCGGCTGACCAACGTCGCCCTCGTCGGCGCCCAGAGCACCGACCTGGACCGTCAGGTCACCCTTGCCCTCGCCGCCCGCGCCGACGTAGCGATGATCATGATCGGCGCCAACGACGTCACCCACCGGATCCAGCCCTCGCTGTCCTGCGCGATGTTGCAGGCCGCGGTCCGCCGGCTCCGTGAGGCCGGCTGCGAGGTCGTGGTCGGGACCTGCCCGGATCTGGGCACCATCGAGCCGATCGCCCAGCCGCTGCGCTACCTGGCCCGGCGCTGGAGCCGCCAGCTGGCCGCAGCCCAGACCATCGTGGTCGTCGAGAACGGCGGCCGGACGGTCTCGCTCGGCGACCTGTGCGCGACGGCCTTCGTGTCCAATCCGCGGGAGATGTTCTCCGACGACCGCTTTCACCCCTCGGCCGCGGGCTACGCCGCCGCCGCGATGGCGGTGCTGCCGTCGGTCTGTGCCGCGCTCGGCTTCGTCCCGGCGGCCGAGATCGTCATCGACCCGACCCGCGAGGAAGAAATGCTCCCGGTGGCCATCGCGGCCGTCGAGGCCGTCGACCGCCCGGGCACCGAGGTCGCACCGGTCGGGGCCGTTCGCTCCGACGGTGGCCGTCGCTGGGCGCTGCTCAAGCACCGTCGCCGGCACGAGCTGCCCGAGGACGCGACCGCCAACGCCGCTTAGGCCTCGGCGCGGACCCGCTCCGCTTGGCCTGTGAGGGCCTCCAGCACGGCCGCCAAGGGCTGCCGCGCGGCTTCCCACCAGATCTGCGTCGCCGGGTCCAGACCGGCGCCGGCGGCGCTCAGATCGTGGGCGGTGACCGCGACCTGGTCGGCGACCGCGAAGACGCCCAGGATCGGCACGGTGCGCTCCGCGGGCGGCGCCGAGGCGTCCCGGCCGGTGATGCCGGCCGCCGCATCGGCCAGCGCCTGGGCCAGCTCCCGACCGGCTGGGGCCACTCTGTTAAGGCGGCTCTCAGGTAGACGTCGTAATCGGTCGGCGACGTCGGTCAGGGCGTGACCGAGGGTGTCCAGGGCATGGCCATCTGCCTCCTCCGAATGGCCCCGTGTGGTCACGGAAACCGAGGGTATGACTGCCATTGCGCCCCGCCCGCCGACGGCGCGGGCGGGGCCGCCTAATTTTCACGGGAAAAGCCCCAGTCGACCGGCGCGCAAACCTTGTGCGTCCGGGCGGTGACAGGCACCCTGGTACCACCGGCAAGCCCAGTTCGTTCGTACGTTCGGTCTACCCCGATTACGCGACGTGAGAGGCGGTCCCATGTCCCTACACCACTCCGAGGAGACGCACCAAAACCTGTTGGCTCGAGTTCCCGAGCGCACAGGTCGCGAACTTCCCGAGTGGTTCCGCGAACTCGAGGACGGCCCGTCCTTCCTCCGGTTCGACGACAAGGTGACCTGGCTGCAGGACGAGCATGGCATCGCCCACGGCCACGCAACCGCGATCGTGCACGAGCACGATCTGAAGCGCGCGCACCGCTCGTTCCTCTAGAGCAGTTCGAAGCGGAGCGAGCACCCACAACGCGAAGCGGCCCCCGACCTTCAGGTCGGGGGCCGCTGTCGTTTGTCGCTGTGATCAGTCGCCGCGCAGGCTGCTGAGCAGGCGCAGCATCTCGATGTAGATCCACACCACGGTGACGGTGAGCCCGAAGGCCGCGCGCCACGCCTCGATCTCCGGCGCACCGGCGCGGACGCCGCGCTCGACGAGGTCGAAGTCCATGGCGAGCATGAACGCGCCGAGGCACACACCGATCGCACCGATCGCGACGCCCATCGGGCCGCCCCAGGTGTCGACGCCGCTGCCGAACGCGCTGAACACCAGGTTGAACAGCAGCAGGCCGACGAAGGCGAGCATCGCCGCGAGAACGACCTTCTGCATCCGGGCGGTCACCCGAACCCGGCCGCTCTTGTAGAGCCCCAGCATCACGGCGAAGACGATCGCGGTGCCGGCGACGGCCTGGATCGCGACGCCTTCGAGGTTCGGCCGGCTCGCCTCAAGCGCGTGTGAGAACGCCCCGAGGAAAACGCCCTCGACGGCCGCGTAGGCGATGATCAGCGGCGGGCTGGGAACCTTCTTGAACACGTTCACCATCGCCAGGCCGAAGCCGATCAGCATCGCGACGATCGCCAGGCCGAAGCCGAGGTCCGCGGCCCAGGCGAGAACGCCGGTGCTGATCGCAATCACCAGCAGCAGGCCGGTGCGCGCGACTACGTCGTCGACGGTCATGGGACGGGACGACGGCGGCGCCGGGGGACCCGACGGCGCCCTCGTGTAGCTGATCGCCCCCGGGGCGGGCTGCGGGTCGTCACGGAACGTGGCGTAGCCGTTCCGGCTGAACACGTCCTGGCGGGAGAGAACCGGGTTCGAGCTCTGCATGAGAGGGGCACCTCCGTGGGCCCGCAGGGTGCTGGGCTGTTTTCCCAGCGTAGACGCCTGCTAGCACGTCAACGCGGAGCCACCCTCAGGGGTTCCGCGGCGGACCTGTGAGCTGAGCCTCAGGGCTGCGACGTTTGGGGCTCTTCGGGGGCCGGCCTCACGGCTGGGCGGCGCTGGCGGCGTCGGCCTGCGCGATGAGTAGGGCGGCCAGGCGGCGGGCCTCGTCCGGGAGCAGGTAGCTGGACAGCTCCAGGTAGCGCCCGGCTTCGTCGGTGTCGGCCTGGTCGGTGAGGCCGAGGACCACGTAGTGGGTCTCTTCCTCGGTGTCCGGGTCCATCTCGTGGCCGCCGACCGTCAGGTACGTGCGGTGATCGTCCTTGGGGATCAAGGCAGCGCTGTAGTCGGTCGGGCTGACGATTTCGCTCATCTGGGCCTCACCCGCTGTCAGGCGTCCTTGTTCGACCGGGGCTTGATCAAAAAGTGCCATCTACCTGCACGAATACGCGTTAATGGGTATCACAAAATTTCGATGATCGTGCTCGCGCCACGCCGCAGCGTGAGGTAGGTGCGCCGGAAACGCAGGAAGGCCCCGGACCTGGTCCGGGGCCTTCCTGGTGTCTGTTGCTTTCTCAGCCGGTGCGCTGCTGGCCGATCAGGCGCCGCTGCGCCGTGTCCCAGCGCGCCCAGGCCTGGTCCAGGCTGACGGCCATCTCTTCCAGGCTCAGGCCACCGTGCGTGCTCTCGCCGGCCTGGGTGGTCTTGGTGATCGCGCCCAGCACGTGCACGACCTCGGAGTACGCCATGGCGGCGTCTTCCAGGTCACGCGCGTCCTGCAGCGGGTCCTCGGGCTTGCGCTGGCCGACGATTTGCGCCGCCGGTGCCGGCGTCACAGCCTCGGATACCTCGGCCACGAGCTCGCCGCGGGACCGGCCCCTACCCAGGATCCTGGTCTTTCCGCTCATCTGAAGCCCCCTTCAGGCCGGCTGGCGCCGGTACCCATCGTGACGTACTCGGCACTCTTCGCCGCGTACTTGACAGTGGTGTCGCGAAACGGGGTGTCTGCGCTTCGCGCGCCAACCGCTCCCCAACGGTCGAATGCGCACGAGCTGCGTTGCCCCAGGTGTCCAGATTGCTCCTGATTCACCCTTCACGGATCCGCCGTCCGGGCACAAGGGCACTCATCCGTTCGGACCACTCTTGGCGTCACGACGCGTTATCGCGACCTGCGGCCCCGATCATGGGTCCCGTGACCCGACGCCGCCCGACCCTCGCTGCCCTCGCCCTGGCGGGAGCCGTGTTCGCCCTCGGCGCGTGCGGCTCCGATTCCGGGTCGGTGACCGGCGCCGCGCCTGCTCCCCCGACCGCGATCGCCACCCCCGAGCGGACCCTTGACGTCACCGAGGTCGAGCCCTCGGCCACCTCCGCGTCCGACGTTGAGTCCACCGCGACCGCTGTGCCCACGGACGACGAGCCCTCCGCCGACGACACCGCCGCCCCGGCGCCGACCGCCCTGGAGCCGACCTCCTCGGCGGCACCCGGCTCCGGCACCGCCCGGGCCCTGCTGGCGACGCTCGCGGTGAAGGGCCGCGCGGCGCAGACCGGGTACGAGCGTGAGGAGTACGGCCAGGCCTGGGCCGACGTCGACCGCAACGGCTGCGACACCCGCAACGACATCCTGCGCCGCGACCTGCGCTCGTTGGTGTTCAAGCCCGGGACCCGGGACTGCGTCGTGGCCTCCGGCCTGCTCGAGCCCGAGCCCTACACGGGCGCCCGGATCGACTTCCTGCGCGGAGAGACGACCAGCACCGCGGTGCAGATCGACCACGTCGTCGCGCTCGCGGATTCCTGGGTGAGCGGCGCGTTGGGCTGGGATGAACGTAAGCGGATCGCGTTCGGCAACGACCCGCTGAACCTGCTCGCCGTCGACGGCCCGGCCAACTCCCAGAAGGGCGCCGGCGACGCCGCCACCTGGCTGCCGCGCTCGTCGTACCGCTGCACCTACATCGCCCGCCAGATCGCGGTGAAGGCGAAGTACGAGCTGTGGGTCAAGCCGGCCGAGCGGGACGCGATGTCGCGCATCCTCGACACCTGCCCTGGGGAGAAGGCCCCGTCCTACGGCCCGGTCGAGCTCCCGCCGCCGGGCCTCGGCTCGGCCGCGCCCGCTGCACCGGTCGAGACGCCCAAGCCCGCGGCGGGCACCGACCCGCGCTTCCCGTACTGCACGGACGCGAAGAAGGCCGGCTACGGCCCGTACGTCGAGGGCGAAGACCCCGAGTACGGCTGGTACCGCGACGCCGACAGCGACGGGATCGTCTGCGAGTAGCCGGGCTAGGCCGGTGACTCGGCGGGGGCCAGCAAGGTCGTTTGAGCGTGCTGGGAGCGAACGAGAAGCGCCGGTGGACCGGCTCTGGCGGAGGCGAATGAGACCAAAAGTGAGACCGGCCTTCCGCGCCCCGATGAGCGGCCGGGACCCGTGGAAGCTTTCCGGCCCTGCGGGCGCTCGCCGCTCACGACGCCGACGGCGCCGCGATCCACCTGCGCCACCACACCGGCGAATACAACGCACCCTTCGCCCGCGCGCTCCTACGCGGACGCGACCCTCACCTGCTCAGCCTGTGGCAACGAGAACAGGGCATCCTCGTTCCGCGCGGCAACCCCCAGGGCATCGGCTCGCCCGCCGACCTGCGCGACCGCCGCGTCGCCAAACGCGAACAAGGCGCAGGTACCCGGGTGCTGCTCGACCAGGTCCTCATCGAGGCCGGCATCGCCCCGGAGAATGTGGGCGGCCCCGAGTTCCACTCCCACCTCGAGGTTGCCCTGGCCGTGGCCTCCGGCATCGCCGACGCCGGCATCGCACTCCGCGCGGCCGCCGTCGACCTCGACCTCGACTTCATCCCGCTGACCTGGGAGCACTACGACCTCGTCCTGCCCGGCGACGCTCTTGGCGCCGCCGAACCCATCATCCGAGCGGCACGGCTCGCGAGTACCCGCACCGCCATCGCCCAACTCCCCGGCTACACCGCCGACAACCTCGGCTCCATCGCGCCAATCACCGCAGCCGACTGACCCGCGCGCGATCCGGCCGACCAGGTTTCTCAAACCCGCACTGATCCGTGAATGAACCTCAGCCAGGCGCGCGGCAGCTCCCGGGCGCAGCCCGGGTCGTTCTGGCGGGGTGCGGGTCCTTCCTCGGCCCGCGGGTGAGGGTGGGTCAGCTGGCGTGGTCGAGGGCCACGGTGTGCCCGAGGCGTTCGAGCTGTGCCACGAGCCGGCGGGTCTGGGCCTGGCGATCGACGGGTTTGGTGAAGTAGTCCGGGCCCAGGTCGCGGTAGGGCTCGTCGCGCTCGAGGGCCTCCCGCACCCGGTCGCCCATGAGCTGGATCCTGTATCTGGTGCAGTCGACGTCTGCGGACGAAACAGTCCACAGTGTGCTCCGCCCGCACCCTGAAAGCACCTGACGGACAACGCATTCACGTCACCGACACCCTCGCCCGCCAGGCGGCCGAGCGGATAGGCCGGGCGCTCTGGGACTGAGCAATCGTCAGATGTCGATGCAGTACGCCAGGAATGACGCCGGGACCGCCCACGCGCCCGTCTCGGTCGTGGCGCTGGTGTCGAGCACCGTGCGGGTGGCCAAAACGCCCAGGTGCTCACTCGCGTTGACGGTGACCGCTTCGCCGGCCCAGCGGCCGGCATCGGTGTACTTGCCTTCGATGGCAACGGGGGCGAGCCTCGGGCCGATGAAGTCGATCTCCTTACGGGATGGCGTGCGCTGGTACAGCACTTGGTCGAACGAGGCGAACGCGCCAGGTGCGGCCGCCTCGGCCGAGCGGCAAGTTTCGTGCGCGACGTTCGGGCCTGTTCGCCGCGGTCCAATCGTCGAGGGCGGTGGCCTGCGGGAACATGCCTGTCGCGGTCCATGACTGTCCGAGAGGATCCGCCACGACCAGATACCGGTTGTGACATCGGCGTGACATCGATTGCCGGGCAGGCGGGGACGTACTGCAACTTGAAACCCCAGCGAGCACCTCGACCCGAAGCGGTCCGTGTTGGTGGCTGCACCACGCCCTGGGGTTGTCGCACGGCTCCGGGGTGCCAGCGCCCGGCTGTCTCAGTTCTGGGCGCGATTCAGTTGGAGCGCGGTCACATCGCCTTGAGTCGACTCGAAGCCCATCACCTTGGCCAGGGTCTGGACGAGCGGGTTGTTGTCGACCAGGTCAGAGTCCGGGGGCAGGGCGCCGACCTCGATCATGACCGCGCAGTAACGGACGAAGATCAGTGCGCTGCGCAGCCCCGCGTAGCGAACGTGGAAGTCGAGGTCGCGCACCCGGTAGTCGGTGATCGCCTGGTAGATCGCGACGGTTTCGGCGGCGTCCGGGATACCGGCCGGCAGCGGGATGCCGTAGCCCTCGGAGAACATCGTCTGGGTGAAGATCCACCAGCCCAGGTCGAGTTCACGGCTCCCGAGGCAGGCGAGTTCCCAGTCCAGGACCGCGGCCACCGACAGGTCGTCCCCGATCAACAGGTTCCCCGGCCTGGCATCGCCCCAGTTCAGGACCACGTCTGGCTCGACCGAGGGGAGGTTCTCCCGGACCCAGGCGAAGGTCGCGTCGATCACCGGATGCGGCCGATCACCTGCGCGGGCCCAGTCGTAGTAGTTCTCGAAGTACGCGACCGATTGGGCCAGCGGCGAGGAGGCCAGCCCTGGGCGGTCCAGCTGCTCCAGTCCGCACGCCTTCCAGTCCACCGCATGGACAGACGCGAGAGCCTGCAGGCCGGCCTCGAACATCAACCGGCGCTCGTCCGCCGACAGTTCGGTCACCCATCCCTGGGCCATGTACGGCGGGTCGTCGGCGGGCACCCGGCCGTGCACCCGTTCCATGACGAAAAACGGCTCGCCGAACACGTTCGCGGCGGTCTCCAGCCACGTCATCCGCGGCACCGGGACGGCGGATTCCTCCGCCAGGGTCTTGATGAGCTGGAACTGACCGGCGAGGTCGTAGTTGGGGAACAGCTGCGGCCCGCTGGGCGCGAACCGGGCTACGAACTCGCGTTCCTCCCGGCGGCCGGACGCGGTCCACGACGCCCGGAAGAAGATCGTCTCGTTGGAGAATCCGCTCGATCCCGGCGTCGACAGCTCGCTGACCTCAAGTTCGCCCGCGTCGGGGAGCTTGACGGCCAACCAGGACGTGAGGTGCGAGCGGGTCTGCTCGAGATCTCCTCGGGTGAGCAGTGCCATCTCAGCGTCCTCCGGACGATGTGGCGGCGAGGGCGTGCTTGCGCCGGCGGCGCGTCCGGAAGAGGGCCCGGTCGGCGAAGTCCTGACACTCGCCGTACCCGGGGGAACCGTTGATCGTGTCCCACCGCATCAGGGACCAGTCGGTCCGCCACAACATGTCGTAGTGCAGGACGTTGGTCGGTCGTCCTTCGGCATGGACCGAGCGCCCCTCGGCGTCCTGCATGTCCATGACGACCCGCTGGGCCACCCCATCGGGGTCGCGGTAGGTGGTCCGGCTTCCGGAGACGCCGGTGCTCAGGGTCCCGTCCATCACGAAATGGCCGTAGGTCAGGGACTCCGTCGTCTCGAGGTCCTCCCCCAGTGACTCGCTGGAGAACATCGACGCGACGAAGGACACGCTGCCGTCGTCGGCGTGGCCGAGGTCGAGACCGCCACGCAAGCCGGGCGGAAAGGCATGGCGGACCCCCCAGGACCGGTCGCGGATGTGCGGTGCGTCCACGGGGATCTCGTCGCCGTCGATGACGATCGTCCCTTGTACGTGGGCGAGCTGGTCGTAGTGGAACGATCCGAACGACACCGAGTCGGACGCCCCGAAGTCGTCGGCCTGCGCCTCGGCCAGCGCGCGGTAGGACAGGTTCAGCGAGACCTCACGCTTCTCGTAGCGAACCTCGTAGGTCTCCAACGGCTGCGGTGAGGCGACCGACAGGGTCGTGTCGGCACCGTCGTTGAGGGTGAAGTTGAAGTGATCGCCCTCGGTGGGATGGGTGTAGAACGGGAACCAATCGAAGTAGAGGCAATCGTGCTGCTCGTCGCCGTTGCCATCCCAGATGGCGACGCCGCCGGCTGACAGATTCATGTGGGGTCGGTGCCAGTAGTAGAGCCAGCCGTTGATGTTGCGCTCGGGAACCATGAACCCGAACCACGCCGACTCGTTCCACCGTGGATGGTCGGACCGGGGATGCCCGTGCCAGGACTCGACGGCGGCATCGAGTCTGGGCCGGCCCGGGGCGGCGCGAATGATCGACTGCTCGGTCAAGGGCATGGAGGGCTCCTCGGATTCATGCTCTGGTCGGGTCATGCGACGGTCGAGGGTCGGGGGCGACCTCAGGGCTTGCGACGGCGAAGCGGGTGGTTGCGGGTTGCCTTGAGCAACGTGTGCGCGGCGGTGCGTCCCGGCCAGCCGTTCGTCCCCGACATCGGGTGGGCGCCGTGGCCGGTGTGCCAGAGACCGTCGATAGGTGTCCGGTAGCCGGCGATCGACGGGCTGGGCCGCCACGGGCCGCTCTGCGAGGGGATCAGGTCGACCGCGCGCGAGGAGCCGCGGTACGCCCAGGGCTCGTTGAAGTCGCGAGGGCTGCTGGCGTGGGCGGCGATCACACTGCCGCGGATGTCGGGCGAGTACTCCTCGAGGTGATCGATGACGCGCTCGAGATAGTCCGCCTTGGCCTGCGGCCAGGTCTTCCCTCCGGACAGCTCGTAGGGCACCGCACCCACCCAGACGAAGATGCTCTCCCCCCGGCTGCCCGGGGGAACCAGGCTCCGATCGAGCACGGAGGGAATCGCGATGTAGAACGGGATCTCGTCGGCGAGTTCGCCCACCTTGATCTTGTTCATCAACCGCTGGACGTAGTCGACGCTGGGCGTGAAGCTCAGCCCACCGAGGTGCTCATCGCCGATGTCGTGCTTGGGAAAGGTCGGTCGGCAGTCCACGGCGATGTCGCCCTTGAAGTGGCTGATACCGCTGGAGAGCACCTGCATGCGGTTGACCTCGTCCTGCGTCCGGGGGGACAGGTCAGCCGGGCCTACCAGTTTGGTGAAGAGCGAGGTGGGGTCGATCGCCGCCATGACCTCCTTGGCCCGCACCTGCTCACCGGACATGAGGGCCACGCCGGTGGCTCGGCCGCCCTCGACCAGGATCCGCGCGACGGGAGCGGAAGTGCGGACCTCGCCGCCCTCGGAGCGGACCGCCGCCGCCAGCGCTTCGGAGAACGCCCCGGCGCCGCCCACGGGTCGCTGCAGGGGGAAGAGGTGCAGGAAGGCGAAGTACATGAAGATCGAGGTGTTCAGCGGCTCGTCGAGGGGGCGGAACGCGCCGGTGACGACGTTCATGGCGAAGAACGCCTTGAGTTCCTCGCACTCGAAGCCGTCCAGGATCTGCAGGGGGGACGACAGCAGGATCCGGGCTCCCGGCAGGAGATTCTTCCGGGCTTTGGCCAGGCGCAGGAGCAGGCTGGCGACCGTCTTCGGGCTCGGCCGGGTGGGGTGGTCCAGCAGGTAAGGGATCGCCGCGTAGGTGATGTCCATGACCGGCTTCATCCAGCTCGCGTAGTACTCGGCGTCGCGCTGGGACAGCTTGGCGATGGACTGGCACGTGCGATCAAGGTCGCGGTACAGCGAGAACGACGTGCCGTCCGGACCGAGGTGGGTGTTGTGCGGGTCCGGGTGCATCCATCGCAACCCGTGCCGGGCGAGATCGAGCTCATCGACCACCGAGGGCCGGATGTGCCGGAAGGGGAACTCGATCGCGTAGGTGTTCATCAGGAATCCCGGGGCGCCGGGCACCTCGTCGGTCACCACGAACCCGCCGACCTTGGGATTCGCCTCCAGCACCACGACCTTCTTGCCGGCCTTGGCGAGATACGCGGCCGAGGTGAGGCCGTTGTGTCCTCCGCCGACAACGATGACGTCGTACATGGGAAAGCTCCGCTCTGGTGGGTTGAGATACGGCTGCTGCCTCAGAGTCCGACGCCGACGTAGGCCTTGAAGACATCCGCGGCGTCGAGTTCACTCGGCTCGCCGGCGAAGGCAATCTCTCCGCGGTTGATCAGGTAGACGAAGTCGGCAACCTCGAGGGCTCGAGTCACGTACTGCTCGACGAGCAGCAGGCTCGCCCCGGACTGGGCGAGCATGGCGAGGAATTCGAAGATCTCATCGACGATCTTCGGTGCCAGTCCCATCGAGACCTCGTCGAGCAGGATGAGGCGCGGGGATTGGATGTAGGCGCGGGCGAGGGCGAGCATCTGCTGCTCGCCGCCGCTCATCGTCCCCGCCAGCTGGGACAAGCGCTCCCCCAGCCGCGGGAACGCGCTCACGGCCCGCGCGATCGCGTCCGACTCGTTTCCGGCCACCGACTGCAGGACCAGGTTCTCCCGGACGGTGAGGCTCGGGAACACTCCGCGCCCCTCCGGGACGTGACAGACGCCGCGGCGAACGAGCTGATGCGGCGACGAGCCCGTCACGTCCCGCCCCTCCAGGTGGATCCGTCCCGCGCTGGGTTTCAGCAGGCCGGAGGCCACCCGCAGCAGGGTCGTCTTCCCGGCCCCGTTGGCCCCGAGGAGGGCGACCACACTGGACGGCGGGACCACCAGATTGATGCCGCGCAGCACGGTGGTGCCGCCGTATCCCGCAGCCAGGTTCTCCAGCACCAGCGTCACGCGGACCTCCCCGCCAGTGCCTCTTCGACAGCCTCACTGCCGAGGTACGCCGACTTGACGATGGGACTTCCCGCGACCTGCGACGCTGTGCCGTTGAAGATGGGCTTGCCGAAGTCGAGGACGTAGATGTAGTCGCACACCCTCATCACGAGCGCCATGTCGTGCTCCACGCAGAGGATGCCCACCCCCCGCTCATCGACCAGGGTCCGGAGGGTCTCGCCGAACCGATGGGTCTCCGCCTTGTCGAGTCCGCTGCTGGGTTCGTCGAGCAGCAGCATGCCGAAGCCGCTGGCGATGACCCGGGCCAGCTCCACGAGCCGGCGCTGGCCGGTGGAGAGATCGGCCGGGCGCCGATCCGCGAGTGCTGTGATCCCGCTCAGCTCCATCGCTTCGGTCGCGGCAGTTCGCACCTGGCGGCGCTCGGCCGCACCGCAGCGCAGGAAGCGCAGCGGGTTCGACCCCGCCATGCCTGCTTCTCGCCCAAGCGCCACGTTCTCCCGCACGGTCAGCGAATCGAACAGCTCCATCCGCTGGAACGTGCGGCCGAGGCCGCGTTGCGCTCTGGCCTGGGGCGGGAGTTTGCTGATGTCCTGGCCGTTGAGCCGGACGTGGCCGGACGTCGGACGGTTCAGGCCCGTGATCGCGTTGAACGTCGTGGTCTTCCCCGCGCCGTTCGGGCCGATGAGCCCGGTCAGGCGTGCGGCGGGCGCGTGCAGGGACACGGTGTCGACGGCCACCAGGCCGCCGAATCGCACCACCAGGTCCTTAAGCTGAAGACCGGAC
Source organism: Sporichthya sp. (assembly GCF_013815995.1). Classification (GTDB taxonomy): domain Bacteria; phylum Actinomycetota; class Actinomycetes; order Sporichthyales; family Sporichthyaceae; genus Sporichthya. The sequence continues at coordinate 26,203 of NZ_JACDFE010000006.1, read as the reverse complement.
TCCGCCGGGGTCAGAAGCATGACATCCGCCCGCCCTTCGGAGCGCGGAAGCCACCCTCGGACACCGAGACGATGTAGTAGCAGTTGGTCGGCGGAGTGGGCTTGCCCGCGGTGAAGGTCAGCGGCGGTGCGGCGCCGTTGAGAGTCTCGTTCTTGATCAGCCCGAGGCCCTTCAGCACCGTCGCCGAGGTGACCGTTTGGGTCCGCGTGTCGGTGTGGACCTTGCCCATCGCGGCCGCGAAGAGCTTGCCGGACACCCAGCCCATCACGGTCGACTGGTCCAGCGCCGTGCCCGGTGCGTACCGGGCCGCGTCCTGGTTGAACTCCTTGCCGGCGGGCGTATCGGTGGAGTTGAACGGAATCACGGAGGTGCCGAGCCACAGGGTGTTCTTCTGTGCGTTGGGGTCGGCCGCAACCTGGGGGTTGATGGCGAGCGCCGGCGTCACGATCGCCGGCCGGTAGCCGAGCGCCGCACAGCTACGCACGATCCGGGACACCGCGGATCCATCCACCGCGGTCAGCAGGGTGTCCACGCCGTCGTTCTTCATGACCTGGCACTCGGCGGTGTAGTCGGTGGCGGTGATGGAAACCGCCTTTGCCGCCCCCTGTGCGAGCCCACCCCATTGGGCGATCTGATCCCAGTTCCCGGCGATGGCGCTACAGATGTTCGCCTCCACGCAGTACATCAAGCCGGCTCGGCGTCCCTTGAATGCCTCCCCGGCCTCCTTGATCCCGCCGGCGTACGACGCGAAGGCTCCCCCTCCTTGCGGGAAGAGATAGGGGCTCTTGGTCCAGGTGACGGAGTTCAGGTCGCCGCCGATCACGGGCACCTTGAGTCGCTCGGCCGAGCTCTGCAAGGCGGTGTCGGGGATCGGATCACCCGCCGCCAGGATGGCCACGGCACCCTTGTTGTTCACGAGCTCGTTCATGTTGGACTGCACGCGCGCCGGATCGGACCCGTCGTCCATGCTGTAAACCTGCACCGGGTGGCACTGCACACCACCCCGGGCGTTCACGGCCTGCGCCCAGATGTTCAGTCCCAGCCGCAGATTGCCGAGCGCCGCGCCCACCACGCCGGAACTGACCAGGGTCTGTCCGATCACGATCGGAGCGAGCTTGGTGGTGCAGGGCGCGTTGGGTCCGCTCGCCACCTGAGGGGTGGAGCCCTTGGCGGCCGCGGACTGCCCGCCCGCGGAGGCTGCGGCTTCGGGAGCGGAGTTCGTCGCCGCAGTGCCCTGGGCCGCAGCGCCCTGGGGCGTCAGGGCCGCGACCGCCGGGCCGCTTTCGGTCGTCGCCGCGACGACCGTCTCGCCGGTCGAGGTTGCCCCCGCCGGCACCGCGACACCCGCAGCGCCGCCCTCCGCGCTGATGATGCGGTCGTCGGCGACGCGGGTACCGCACCCCGCGACCAGCACGCCGACAACGGCTGCCACTGCGAGCATCTGACGACTGCGGATGGTGTTTGACATCGAAGTCCGTACCCTTGGGAGAAGAGGAAGGTGAACCGCACGGCCGTGGACCTAGCGAGTGACCGGCACCCGAGGTCCGTGAACGGGTTGTGCTTTGTCTGACGGGCCGTCATGTGCTTCCAGCCGTCGAAGCCGGGCCTCGGCGGGCCCCCGAAGGCGATCGCTCGATCGCTCCGCGAGGCGGGTGAAGGGCACGTCCCATCCACCCTGAGCATTCGCGGCTGCGAACATGGCCGCCAAACCGAACGCCATCTGGAGCATGGTGTTCATGTCGGGGTCGCCGATGTAGTTCGGGATGACGTAGAGCAACACCGGCGCCACGATCGCCGCCGACATGACCCGGCGACCGGAGATGGCCAGGACGGCCAGGATGACCAGAGAGTTGACGTAGTTGAACGTCGACGCGCTGACCGAGCCGAAGAGCGAGCCGTACAACGCCCCGCTGATTCCGGCCATGAAGCCCGAGATGCAGAAGACGATGACGCGGGCGACGTTGACGGAGAGTCCGAGCGTCTGCAGCGCGACCGGGGAATCGGACAGGCCGCGCAGCACCCGACCGAGCCGGGAGCGCTCGATGACCAGCACGGCGATCACCGACGCGACGGCTACCCCCAGCAGGAGGTAGTAGTAGGTCTCGTCATCGCTGAAGCCCGCCGGGCGCTCGGTGGCCAGGCTGCCGAAGCCGAACATGTAGCTCTTGCCGTAGCAGAACTGCGCGAGCATGATCCCGAAGCCCAGCGTGGCCAACGCGAGGTAGAGGCCGGACAGGCGGATCGCGGGGATGGCGATCAGCAGCGCGGGCGGGATGCAGAGCAGCCCACCGATGATCACGGCGAGCGCGAAAGGCATGCCATAGCCCTGCATATGGCCCAGCCCGATCGCTCCGATGGCGGCAAACCCGAAGTGGCAGAGCGAGATCTGTCCGGACGTACGGACCAGCAGGTGGAGCGAGACGAACAGGGTGACCTGGGTGAGGGCCTGGTTGTAGGCGGGAAGGTGCGCACCGACGAACCACAGCTGCGGGATTGCGAGCGCGACGAGCAATGTGGTCCCGTACCCGGCCGCTCGGAACGGGCGGGGGACGCGGCTCGGCGGAACGGCCTTCGCTCGGATCTGACGGCCCGTCTCGACGAGTTTGCGCCGCGGAATCACCAGCAGACCGATGAACAGGACGATGAACGGTGTTGCCAGGTCGAGTCCCTGCAGATCCGGGTAGGCGGTGATCTCCTTGCTCACGAGCTTCTGGAGCAGCCCGACGACGATCCCGCCCACGATGCACAGCGGTAGGCTTTGGAAGCGCGCGATGGTGGCGGCCCCGAACGCCTGCACCACCAACAGGGTCAGGACGTTGACGTCGATCTGGGCCTGCGTGGACGCGAACAGGACGCCCGACATCGCCGCGAACGACGATCCGATGATCCACGCGTACCGGCGAACCCGGGTCGGAGAATCGCCGGTCAGGTCCAGCAGGGCTGGATCGTCGACGACTCCGCGCATGGCCGTTCCCAGCCGGGACAGTCGGAAGAACGTCACCAGGGCGCCGGCCGCCGCGAAGCCCAGCAACAGGATGATGACCTGCTCGTAGTTCACCTTGGTGCCGGAGACCGAGAACGCTTCCCCCTGGGGCAGGAAGGGGTCGAAGACCCGGCTCGTGCTCCCGTAGATCAGCGTGATGAGCGACTGCAGGGCCACCAGCAATCCGACGGTCCCGACGATCTTGAAGGCGGTGGGGACGCCGCTGAAGGCCACGGCGAGACGCTCCAGGACGATCCCCATCAGCGGCCCGAAGACGCACACCACGAGGGCGGCGGCCACCGGCCAGGGCAGGTCGGCCTGCTGGCGCAGCGAGTAGAAGACGTAGGCGCCGGCGGCACACACGGCGCCGTGGGCGATGTTGAACACACCCGAGGTCTTGTAGGTCAGGACCAGACCCATCGCGGAGATCCCGAAGACGGCCCCGGAGGTGACCCCGAAGATGATGTACGGGATGTACTCGTTCATTGCAGGCACACCTTGCACTCGTCGAGTCGCCGAGCGGCGGCCTGAGCGCGGTCGAGGTTCACGATCGGCTTGCCCGCCACCATGGGGCAGGTGGACCGGTGGACGAGGGTCATCCGCTCACCGGTCACGAGGTCGTCGGAGTGGGCCGGCGCGACAGCAGCGGGTCGCGCCGCCCGGGACAGGGCCGGCTCACCCGTCGTGGGCAGAAGCTTCCGGGTGAGGCGCAGGTCCGCCACGAACTCGCGTTGGGCCCGGCGAACCTCACGGAAACCCACCAGGAGCCACCACGACATTCCCAGCCCGAGGATGACGCCCGCGCCGATCGCCACCATCAGCCAGCTCTGCTGATTGTCGAAGTCCGCCTCGCCACTGACCCCGACCCAGGCGATCCCCACCCCGACCAGGCCGACGAGGGTCACCGCCGAGGACAGCAGGCTGTCGGCCTTGCGCCAGGGCGTCTCCTGGGCGAGGTAGCGCGGGACCGCAGGGACGGCGACCTCAGTCACGAGCCCGCGCCCGCGTGGCTGGGCACCGGTCGGTCGTAGGTCGCGGCCTGGACACCGTCCACGGCCAGTCGCAGCTCGAGCTTCTCCTCGCGCAACTGGGCACCGAGCGAACGCAGTTCACGCCACTCGTCCCGCAGATCGGCGGAGATCCAGAGGACCGCGCCCACGCCGAGGAAGAAGATGCCGGCCATGCCCCCGGACACGATGTAGGGCATCTGCTTGGCCAGGTGCTCCGTACCGCTCGTGCCGATCCAGCCAAGCAGGAGCGAGACCAGGCCGATCACGGCCGCAAGCACGGCTGCCGAACGATCCCACTGGGCGCGGATGTACTTCAGGAACCCCATCGGAAACGCACTCCCATCACGCGAAGGGCCGTGGCCGCCAGGAAGGCGAGCAACCCGGTTGCGACCAAGGCGAGGTAGATGCCGGCTGCATCGAAGTCGAGGGACACCGCGTTCCCCGCAGGGATCAGCCCGGAGGACACCGGCGTGGAGTTGCCCGCAACCGACCCGAGGCCGGGGACGGCGCCGGCCGCGGGCGGCAACCCGCCGCCGATCCCGATGCTGTCCACCCCGGTGGAGGGCAGGCCCAACGCCGGCGCGTCCGAACTCAGTCCGTCCGCGGTGAGAGCGCCCGCGCTGGGAACCAGCCGCAGATCGACCTGGGCCACCGTGAGGCCAGAGCTGAAGGTGACCGGCGTTTCCCCGGAGTAGTAGATGTTTGGCGGCGGGGAGGGCAGGGTCGTCGTGAACTGGAAGGCGGGCGCCACAATCCCCGACTCGGTCAGCTGGGAGGCCTGGAACGCCATCGTGACGCCAGCCGCTTTGAAGGCGTCGAGGACAGCCGGTGCGTCGAGGACGTACTTCTGGTCGGCGCCTTCGGCCGGGAGGGTGAGGACGAAGTACCCATCGACCAAACCGATGTCCGGCTCGGCCAGGGTCTGACCGGCCATGGGCAACGGGACGGGGGGGAAGGTCGCCGGCGGAACGTTGGGAACCCCCGGAATGGGAACCGGCAACGGCACAGTTCCTGGCGTCGATTCGGGAATGGTGAACGAGAGCCCGGGAACTGAGATTCGGCCGATGCTCAGCGAGGCCGTGCGCACCAGCTTTCCGGTGCCGGCATCCGCCATCGCCTCTGCGTGGGAGCGGTACTGGGACAAGGTGAGGGCACCGCCGAGTTTGAGAGCGTTCCCGGCGGTGTCGGCCAGCGCTCGGACGCTGCCGTCGTCCAGGCGATCCACCCGGGCCAGCGACGTGAGTCCGGAGGCTTCCTGGCCGGCGACGGCAGAAGCGATGGTGTTCCCTGCATTGCTTTCGGCGTGCAACTGCACGCCGGGGTAGCTGGTGTTCGCGGGCGGCCCGCCCTTGCCGGACGATGCGATCAACGGATAGGGCGGCACCGGGAGCCCGAAGATCCCGCCGAGCACACCCGGCACGCCCGGGATGACATCTCCGAAGTACGGGAACGCCGCGTTGGCGTCGCCGATGCCGACGCTGGACTGGTGGGCGGAAGCCTGGGGCCCGATACCTTCGATGATCAGCCCCGCCGGTATGGAGGGGTTGGTCAGGGTGGCGTCGATGCCGACTGCGCGCGCCAACCCGTCGTAGGGAGCGTCCGCTCGGGCGGCCGGCGCTGAGCCGAGCACGATCGATCCAACGGCGACCAGCACCAGGCCCGTGGCCGCGGTAGTGGTGGCGGCGCGGCCCGCGGCAACCTGCTGGCGTGCGGCCATCCAAGGCTTCACCGGGAGTCTCCCATCTCGACTGCGGTCGGCTGAAGTTCCTCCGCGCGTCGACTTGAAGCCAACCAACCGGTGCCGGGCACCGCCATCGTGACCATTCGTTCATCACCGGCGATCGCTGCGGAGTCTGAATCGGCGTCAGATGGGGGCTTCGCCGGCCCGATCGACTCGTCCAGGGCCAGGAGTGCTCGCTGCGCGGCAATGCTGCGGAGCAACAGGTAAGCGGTCAGGGCGATCCATACCCCGAAGAAGGCGAACGGGAAGTAGAACGGGAGCCCACGCCAGGAGAACGGGCCCGATTTCCAGTTGAAGGCCAGTGCCCCCAGTTCAACCATCGTGAGCATCCAGAGGCTGAAGTAGCCGTACCACCGGGGGAACGGCGACGCTGGGACCGTGCTCGGTCGCAGACTGATCACGATGAGGGCGATCCACGGGAAGACGAAGTACTGATCCGTGGTGATCAAGGTCAGCACCGCGAACTCGTGGATGACCGCCGTAGCGTCAGGGTCCCGGCCGGGGGTAAACGCAGCCACACCCAGCAGGAGCGGTGGAAACACCAGGAACAGCGACGTCAACGACCCGCCGATGATCGTGGCCCAGGTCCACACCGGGAATCCCTGTTCGTGACGCCGGATCTGCGCACCGATCACGATGAACAGCGGCACCATGAACCCGCTGGTGTAGGACGAGATCGTCGCCCCGATCTTGATCTCGCCCGCTCTCGATTCGTACCAGCGCTGGAGCTCCGCACTGTCCATGTCGGCGTTCGGCGGCGGAACCATGTGCAGAAGGAAGACGAAGCTGAGCCCGAAGATCGCCCCGAAGCCGATCGCCCACCAGATCATCGCCACTTGGCTTCGCAGCGAGAAGCTCACGAGCAGCTCTCCCTCGACATCGAAGACGCGGCTCGCACACCGTCAGCACTAACCGGATGGTCCGTCAGCTACGTCGCCGACCCCTTCGGGTCGTTCCCGCCACGATGGCCGCACATACGGGTCCGGTCAATCGTGAACAAATTGCCACCTGCACGCCGCTGAGTCCGATGGAACGCATGGTCACCATTGCCGCACGGGCTCGGCGAACCTAGCGTCGACACCGGACGGAAGAGACAGTCGGCATCCACTCTCGAACGACGCACCCCGACAGCGGTGACCAGCCCGCGCGGCAGCGAGGAGGCGGGCGAAGAGGTGTGGGAGGTATTCGCGCAGGAGGTCAGGGATCTGCAGGTCGCGCCGCCGGCCGACGGTCCCCCGAGCAGCGCCTATGTCACGTGGGTCTTCGAGATCCTCGCGTGCGCCGTCGCCGACGAGCGTGAAGCCCAGGACGAACCCGGTCAGGCGCAGAGCGGCGCGTACTCCTCGACCTGCGACGGGTCGAATTTGACGGAGAACTCACCCCAGCCATAGGCAGCATCAAGGCTCATCAACATCTCGGCGGTTCCGATTGCTACCACCTTGGCCCGCTGGGCGCAGTCCCGGGCGCGAGCGGGATGAGCCGTCAGGAAGTCTCGGATCCAGCTCCCGGCGGCGGCGGTTGCGGCCTGCCCGATGCGGATGTCCGGCCACAGGACGGCGTGAAGCCGCAAGTCTGCAGCCGCCACCGAGCTGCTCAGCGACGCCATGACGCTGTTGAAGGTCCACTGATCGACGATGAAGTCCTCCCACGCGTCGCCAGAGGCGCGAGCGAGAGCGGATTCCAGAGGGCGGAGGTGGTCCTTCACGTCCACTCCGCGCAGGCCGACCTGGGAGAAGGATTCGACGAGGACGTTGGTCCTCGTAGTACGGATCAGCGCCTCGTTGATCAGGTAGGTGCGCGTCCGGGCCGAATCCGATGCGAGCGCCATCCTCAGGTTGAGATCCGCGAAGATGCGGTGGAGTTCGCTCACCGTCACCAGACGGAACAGATCCCCGGTGTCCAGGGACGTGCAGTCGAGGCGGGGCGTCTTCAGGACCAGGCTCCGGCTGGATCCTTCGGCCCGCTCGAGGAATCCCTTGTGCCGAAGGGTCTCCAGCATGCGGTGGGCCCCGGAAGGTCCCCCCAGCTGGCATGCGTCCGACACCTCACGGGCCGTGGGCGGGTAACCCCGACTCGTGGTGAAGTCGCCGATACAGCGCAGGATCTCGCCCTGACGACCTGTCAGTGTCGGCGTCATTACCGTCACCTCGCTGCTCATCGGGAAACCGTGTCCCATGGAAGCTAAGGCACACCGCCTTGCTAGTCAAGGGATACTCTTTCCCTTAGAGGGGTACGATCATCTTTCAGGCGAGGCCTCATCGGCGGGCGAGTCAGGAGCTGTGAGCGACCCATGACCGCTTCAACCGGGGCACCCAGCCGTGCGACGGTCCCGCCCCCTCCGCGCAAGCAGCGGCGACGACCGGAGGAGGTTCGCGAACTCATCCTGGAATCCGCGCGCACGTTGTTCGCGGCGAAGGGATACGCGGCGACCACCAAGAGTGACATCGCCCAAGGCGCCGGCGTCTCGCTCTCGGTGCTCTACCGGCACTTCGACAGCAAGGCCGCCATCTTCTCCTCCGCGGCGCTCCAGCCCTTCATGACGTTCCTGGACAACCTGACCGCGGTGTGGCTGACCCAGCGAGAGGGCCCGACGGGCGACGAAGCAATGATGCGGTCGTACATCGGTGATCTCTACAAGCAACTCACCACCCAGGGCGAGGTCCTGGCCGGCCTGATCTCGGCGTGGAAGGAGGTCGATGACGAGACGCTGGCAGAGTTGCGCCTCTCGGTCGACCAGATGTTTCACCGGATCCAACTCATGGGCGAGCTAGAGGCCCGCCGTCGCGGGTGGTTCTCCCCGGACGGGCTGGACAGCGTGCTGCGCATCCTCGTCGGCATGGTGTTCGGGCTGGTGACCTTCGACTGGATGCTGGTCAAGCCAGGTACCGACCCCGACAAGTTCGTGGACGACATGGTCAAGATCGCCTTGTGGGGCCTCGCCCGTCAGCCCGCACCAACCACGACCTACTGACGTGGGCCGACGGTCCGAGAGGGTCTGCCGCACGACCAGGTGACAGCTTGGGTCCGGCGCCCCGGCGGCCTGGTGTGGACATGACGAGCTCGTACTCGATGGAGGTCAATCATTCCGGGGCGGGCAACCGCGGGCACGGCGACGAGACGAGACGGCTGAACTTTTCCGGTCGTTGAGCGAGTAGCCGATCCCGGCTGGACTACACGTGCCTGATCGCGCACCCGGTAGAGCTGCCCTCGCCGGTGCGGTGTTTCGGTGATGCCAGCCAGCAACTTAGACACCTGACGGACCATCATGGATGGTTTCGCCGCTTACCACCACGCGGCGCGCGACCCGCCTCATGCATATTCCCCGCACGCAGGCCCGCGCCGCCCAGGCCGCCGAACGACTGATCGCGGGCGACACCTGGACCGACCTCGACCTGGTGTTCGCCCAACCGAACGGGCGGCCGATCCAGCCCCGCGCCGACTGGGAGGCGTGGAAGGCTCTGCTCGCCCGCGCCGGAGTCCGGGACGCCCGGCTGCACGACGCCCGCCACACCGCCGCCACGCTGCTGCTGGAACAGGGCGTCGACATCCGGGTGGTCCAGGAGATCCTGGGCCACTCCACGCTGGCCGTGACCAAGCGGTACACCCACGTCACTGACACCCTGGCTCGCGATGCCGCCGAGCGGATGGGCCGGGCGCTGTGGGACTGACGGCCGGTCGGAGATCGTCGTCGGCGGCTGAGAAGGTGCTCGCATGGTCGCCCACGTCTTCGTCGATGAGACCAAGCAGCGGGGCTACCAACTCGTCGCCGCCCACACCGGAGCGGCAGACCTGACGGACGACCTACGCCAGTTGGTACGGGGGCTCGTCCTCAAGGGCCAGCGCCGCGTACACATGACGAAGGAGTCCGACCCGCGCAAGCGCGTGATCGTAGCCGCGATCTGCGGCAGCGCCATCACGGCGACGGTCTACGACGCGTGCCGGCGGTACTCCCACGAACTCGACGCGCGGGCAGCCTGCCTGGGCGCGCTCATCGACGACCTCGCTCGGGGCGGCGCGACCCGGCTGCTGATCGAACAGGACGACTCGCTCCTGCGCTGGGACCTTCAGCGGCTGATCGAACTCACGCGGACGGCGAACTGCGGCGACAGCCTGCGCTACGAGCACCAGCGCGGCCAGGCCGAACTGCTCCTCGCGATCCCCGACGCCATCGCGTGGTGCTGGGCCAAGGGCGGTGACTGGCGGCGCCCGATCGAACCCATCGTCACCGACGTCCGCCGGGTCTAGACAGCGCGAAGCCCGGCTCACCAACCGTCCGGATGGCTGCCGGGCTCACTTCCTGAAGCTCAGCGCAACAGGCGATCACCAGTGTACGCCGAACGTTCGGGCCGTCCACAGGATTGGGCCGTCCGGCGACCCTCGTGCGCGCCGGCGGACAGGGGCGAACTGCAACCCCAACTGCAACCCGTCAGTGCTGCGCCGGGGACGCGCACCGATGCGGTCGACGTGACATCCGGAGGCCTACGCCGAGGCCCCGGTCTCGGCGGCTAGTCCTAGTCCGGAGCCGTGGAACGTCGGCCGGTCTGAGGTCGGTCCTGGCCGGATTTGGCAGCGGCCCGATGCCGCGTGACCCGTGCGCGGGTGCTGCACTGCGGTGAGCAGAACTGCTGGCGCGGGGCGGGCACGAAATACCCGATGCAACCGGGTCCCCCGCAAGACCGGACCTGACCGGTGGCCACGACCTGCAGCGCGTCGTCGCACAACGCTGCCCGGATATCGGAGTCGGCCCCAGCCGCCCGGCGGCGCCTCACGCGCATGCCGTTGGTCTGGTCGTCCGCGATCTCCATCCAGATCGGCGCGCTCCGCGAGCATTCGTTGATGTGCCGAAGGGTGCCGGTCGAGATGTGACCCCAGCCGGTGGCCGCGTCGAACAGCGACCGGATCTGCTGCCGGTCCTCAAGCAGGGCCCGGCGCAGCGATTCAGATGCCCGGAGCGTGTCCCGGCACCCATCCTGCGCCAACCGTTCCGCCACCGCATCCAGCCATTGCCGCAGACCATGGCGGGATTCCATTACGTCGACGGTGCGTCCCCCCGTGACCCAGACCGTGTTGACGAAATCGACGGCCAAGGAAAGGCCGGCGATCGGCGAGGGGGGGTCGCTCACATCAGGATTCTCTCGGGTCGGCCCGCAGCCGTTGCCTGTAGTGCATCGACGGCCTATTGTAACGGTACAAATCGTTTTTCCCGTTACTACGGAGGTTTCGAAGTGGCCGAACTGGAGCTGTTGAAGAGCGCTGATGCACGGTTGCTGGGGCTGGTTGATCTGCTGGACGACGAGGATCTGGGCCGGGCCACCCCATGCACCGGGTGGGACGTCCGCGCGATGCTGAGTCACACGTTGCAGACGATGGCGCTGTTTTCCGCGACCTTGGACGGAGGCCGCGGTCCGACCGAGGCTGAAGTCTTCGGTGGCGACGACGTTCTCGATGGGGACGCGAAGGGCGCGGCGCGGCGCATCGTGGATCGCTCTCACGCCGCATGGGGCGCGGTATCGGACTGGGACGCCCCGGTGACAATCGTGCTCGGCACCGTGCCGGCCGCGCAGGCCATCGCGGTCATCACCTACTCGACCCTGCTCCACAGCTGGGACCTCGCGGTCGCGATCGGGGAGAAGGTCGAATTCAGCGAGGAGGAGGCGCAGCTCGCCGAAGCGGTCGGCTCGCAACTGGTGCCGATGATGCGACCGAAAGGCCGGTTCGGGCCGGAGGTGCAAGCGGCTACCGGGGCGACCCCGACCGAGCGAGTCGTCGCGTTCAGCGGGCGGCATCCGCTGTGAAAGGGAAAGCTCTGATGGTCAATCAGAAGAGCCGCCGGATTGCGCCCGGCGCGGACGTCGGCACCCGGAAGCTGATCAGCATCTACGGCGAGCCCGTGCTGGTTCCGGACCCGAACATGCTCGTGCATCTGCAGTTCCGGCGCTTTGCCGGATGCCCAATGTGTCATCTGCACCTGCAGGCCCTCCGCGCACGCTATGCCGAGATCGAAGCCGCCGGCATCCGTGAAGTCGTGCTGTTTCACTCCTCGACAACCTCGCTACTCGCCCACCAGAGCGATCCGCCCCCGTTCGCGGTGGTAGGCGACCCAGAAAAGCGCCTCTATCGGGAGTTCGGCGTCGAGGCGTCCTGGCGAGCTCCGCTGCACCCGGGCGCATGGCGGGCGGAAGTGCGTGGTCTGCTGGCCAAACGGAGAAAGTTTGCCTTCGACTTCAACGGTGGCCCGCGCGGACTCCCGGCCGACTTCCTCGTGGCACCCAACGGCAAAGTGCTGGCCAGCAAGTACGGAGTTCACGGCTACGACCAGTGGTCGGTGGACGAGATCCTCAAACTGGCCGCCGAGGCGTCGTCGGCCGGGACGGACATTCGCTCAAACCCAGGCTGACGGCGACCATTTACGACGCCGCCAGGCGGTACCCGACCGACCGAGCCGCCCGAGCCGCCTGTCTGACTGCACTGGTCGAGGACCTCGCCGCCGCCGGCAGCGACACGCGGGTAGTGATCGAGCAGAACGATTCCTTGGTGAGCTTCGACAGTCAGCGACTCATCGAGGCTGTCCGGGCCGCCGACGCGCGAGAGTCCATCCGCTACGTGCACTCGCGGGCCCACACCGAACCGCTACTCGCCCTGCCGGACGTTGCTGCGTGGTGTTGGGCCGTTCCGGTGACTGGCGCCGGCGGATCGCCCCGATCCTGGGCGCCGTCCGCTCAGTCTGACCAGACCCAGGAAAGCGCGAAGCCCGAGCGCCACGTCCGTCCGGACGGGTCTCGGGCTCACTTCCTGAAGCTCAGCGCAACAGGCGATCATCCAGTGTACGCCGACCGCGCGGGACGTCCACAGGATTGCGCAGAACGGCGGCGGCAGCGGCCACCGCGGCTCTCCCAACTGCAACCCACAACTGCAACCCACAACTGCAACCCACAACTGCAACCCAACGGGCTCGGGCGACGGCCTTGCGCCCCTGTCATTTGGTATCTGCGCAGGTGAGAGACGGTGCCCGGGACGGGATTTGAACCCGTACTCCCTTTCGGGAAGCGAGGTTTAAGGTCGCCCCGATGGGTTGTGATGATCCGTCAGAGTCCGTTTCCGCAGGTCAGGAGCCTCGGCGGACTTACGTGGATCAGGCCGGACGCGGCCGTACTGCAACTGGAACTGCAACTGAAAGCCCGCCAGCGACCTCGGCGCCACCGACGCCCAGACGCAACCGAGCGCGGCATTGAACACGGCCCATAGTACTAATATCCGTAGTATGTAACCGCCCGGCCGCCGGCGCAATCTCGGCCGGGTGCGTCAGCCACACGACCAGACGAAGAAGAGAGGGCCGATGAGCTTTACGCGACGACTGCCCCGAACGGCCGCCGCAGCGCTCGTCGCCTTCACGGCCGCCGCTGTGCTGACCGCTTGTGGCGGTGGCGGTGGCGAAGGCGTCACCGCGCAACCCGTTGCTGACTCCAACTTCAACGTCGCCGACGTCAACTTCGCTCAGTTGATGCTCCCGCATCACCTGCAGGCGGTGAAGATAGCTTCGCTGGCCGCGACGCGCGCGAAGGACCCGAAGGTCAAGAAACTGGCCGCGGCGATCGTGGCGGGGAAGGCGCCCGAGGTGGAGGCGATGCAGATGTGGCTCGCGAATTGGGGCGCGCCGCTGATGGCCGGGATGCCTGGCATGGACTTCACCCAGATGAGCCCCGAACAGCTGGCCGAGATCATGCCGGAGGCGCTGCCGCGCCTGGCGAGCGGCGGCGAGATCGAGCGGCTGACCGCAGCCAAGGGGGCACGATTCGACCGACTGTTCCTCACTCTCATGCTCGAACTCCACCGTGGTGCCCTCGCGATCGCGGGCAGTGCGCAGGACGCCGGAAGCAACCCCGCGGCGACCGCGCTGGCCTCGGACATCGAGTCCGCCCAAAAGGCGGAACTCGCCCGCATTCAAAAGCTCCTCGACGCCTGATGCGACGTCTGGACGCGACACGATGAGGTGGGTGCCCGGGCGGGCCCTGGTCGCTACCATCGGTACGGCCCTGGTCGTACTCCTCGGCACGGCGGTCACGCTGGTGGTCACCAACGGCGATTCGAAGGACACCGCGGCCGGGCAGCAGCCCCTGTCCGCCGACGACTACCCCGAACTCGGTCTGGAGCACGTGCACGCACTCGGCGTCGATCCCGCCGACGGCGTGCTGTATGCCGCCAGCCACTTCGGGATCTTCCGGATACCCGCAACCGGCAAGGCAACCCGGGTCGCCAATCGCTACCAGGACACCATGGGCTTCACCATCACCGGCCCGAACACCTTCCTCGGCTCCGGGCACCCCGACCTGCGGGAGAACCTGCCCTCTCGCCTCGGCCTGATCGAATCTACCGACGGCGCGAATACCTGGGTTCCGCTCAGTCTGAGCGGCAAGGCCGACTTCCACACCCTGCATGCCGTTCACGGCCGCGTCTACGGCTACGAATCCGGCAGCGGCACCTTCATGGTCTCGCCCGACCGCGTGCAGTGGGAAACTCGGAGCACGCGCCCGATGCGGGATTTCGTCGTCGATCCGCAGGATCCGGAGAACATCCTCGCGACGACATCCGACGGCCTTTTGCGCAGCACCGACGGAGGCCGAACCTGGGCCGCCGTGGCGGGGGCGCCCACCTTGGTCGTCGTGGCCTGGGCAAGCCCAGACACCCTCTACGGCATCGACACTGACGGTGCAGTGCACCATTCCCGTGACGGCGGTGCGGGCTGGACCGAGCGCGGCACAATCGCGGGCGAGCCCGAGGCGTTAACGGTGGACGTACGCAACGGCGCGCAGACCCTCTACGTCGCAGCCGAGCGCGGAATACTGCAGAGCACCGACGGTGGGACAAGTTTCACCACCCGATACGCCGACCGGTCGTCGTGAGCCGCGCGCTCGGGACGACGCGGTGCTGGGATGGCCCATGAAGGTTCAGGTACTGCACGTCGCGGATTGCCCGAATGCGGAACTCCTCGCGCGGCGAGCACAGGAGGTGCTGGCCGCACTTGCGGACGTGACGGTGTCCCTACAGCTGATCGTGGATCACGCAGACGCGGTAGTCCTCGGGATGCACGGTTCGCCGACGCTGCTGGTGGACGGCCGCGACCCGTTCCCCCGGACCAACATCGAGCCGAGCGTGTCCTGTCGCTTGTACCGGGACGAACACGGTGACCTGCGCGGCGCCCCCAGCATCAACGATCTGCGACAGGTCCTCCTAGCAGGCCTGCCGTAGCCGCCGGCTGCGGTCAGACGCTCAGCGCCCGGAAGCGTCGCAGACGCTGGCTGTTGCTCACGACGAACACCGAACTCAAGGCCATCGTGGCGCAGCGATGAGGGGGTTGAGGAAACCGCCCGCAGCCAGCGGAAGGGCAGCCACGTTGTAGCCGAAGGCCCACACCAGATTGCTTTTGATCGTCCCCAGCGTGGGCCGGGCCAGCCGGATCGCGTCCGCGGCGGCACCTTGGAACGGCCGCGCCACGAGGCACCGCCGGCCACCAACCCGGTCGAGAAACCTGTGGCGAAAAACGCCAACGTAGACATGAAAAGCGATAACTCCCCGTGGGGGCGGATTTTTCGGACCGCACACCGATCGGTGGTTAGCGGGTCAGTCATTCCCGACATGGGCATCGGTGTCGCGGGACGCGGGTTGGGTGGCGCGTAGGGCAGCCAATTGCGCTCGGGCCGCCTCGATCTCCGCCTGCTCGGAGCCCCGGCCTGCCGTTACGTCCGGCGCCGAGGGCCGCGTCGTGGCGCACCGGACCTTGCGCATGGGCCGGATGCAGAACACGTAGGTCAGGCCGATGGCCGCCAGCAGGGTCGCGACAGGCAGGACAAGCGAGTTCATCGGGGCGAGGCCTTGGGATTGGCGTCGCGCTGCGCCGCCTGCAGCTGGTCGATCTCGGCGCGAAGCCGGGCCAACTCACCGCTGTTGGCAGGGACCTGGGCAGGCGCGGTCTGCGACGAACCGCCGCGGCCGCGCATCATGAACCACATCATCGCCCCCATACCGACCGGACAGGCCAGGATGGCCAGGCTCCTGAGCAGCTCTACCATGATCTTCTTCTCCTGTGGGTTTGGCGCCCGCGCCCGCGAAGGAACCTTCGTGAGCGGTTACTACTAAGGTCAATAGTATCAAACTGACGACGAGGGTGCGGTGCGTACCTTTACCAGGAGGGTCTCGATCACGGCGCCCAACTGAGTTGCGGTGCTTCGACCGATCCCGCGAGCAGCGTTCCAACCCTGACGGTCCATCACGAAAGAGGTGGGCACGGCGCCGCGGGGGCGACGGCAGTCAAGATTCCAGCTGTCCTGATGTATACTACTAAGCAATGTAGTTGCTAGTTGCGATATTGCGGGTCGCGGCCGGCCGGAACCGGGGTGATCCGGTCGTCGACCGCCTCAGAGGCTGATCGGTCGCGCTCCCGGGGAGGCGATCGACCGGGCGAGCACTCGACGGCGGCGCCGGAGTCGAGCGCCGGGTCGGTGGCGTGGGCCTCGGTGTCAACGTCACGACCGTGCCGGTCATAGCGGCCAGGTCGTTGAGCCAGCGTTGTCCCTCCAGAGGCAGGGCTCCTCCCGACGGGCGTGCGACCGGCACCCGGCCCGATGCCTTGGGCCTGGCTGCGCTGGTCCTCGGACAGGGCAGCCTGTGGCGAGGAGCCAGCAGCCTCTCGCTGCAGGAACTCTTCGACGGGCGGGCCGGTCGTGCGGCGTTGACCGAGATCGTGGCGTTCGCGGTCGCCGGCGGTCTTGCGGCGGCGCGGCGCGAGCGTTGGGCAGGAATCCCGCTCATGGCTGTGGTGCTCGCCGAGGGTCTGCGCGCCCACGCTGCGACAGCTGCACCTGGATGGGGAGCCCTGCTCACCGCGGTCCACGTCCTGGCCGCCTCGATCTGGGTCGGTGCGCTGACCTTCGTCGTGATCGTGATGGTCCGCTGGCGCCGGCTGGGGTGGAGCACGCACGCACGGGCGGTGCTCGGCGCGTACGCCCGGCTGGCGCTCTGGTTGTTCGCGGGCGTAGTGGTCAGCGGAACCCTGAGCGCGTTGCTCCTGGTCCCGTGGTCGGCGTGGACCACCACCGCCTACGGCCGCGTGTTGCTGGTTAAGGTTGCGCTCGTCGGTGTGGTCACGGTCCTCGCGCTGGTAGCCCGACGCCACCTGAGTGCTCGGTCCGCCCCGGCCACGCAGCGTTCACCACGTGTCCGAATCCTCGGTGCGGAGACCGGGGTGCTGGCGCTGGTCGTGTCGCTCACCGCATTCCTCGTCTCCCTGCCGACACCACGCGCCCTCGGAGGTTCCGCGCTGCCAATTCCGCCACCTCCTGTCGGCTTGTCCGTTCCCCTCGGTGCTCGCGCCGGAGCCATCGGCGTGAGCGCGACCGCGAGCGAGGGACAGCTGGTCGTGCGCCTGTCGGCACCGCGTCTCGGTAACAGGGCCGTCGACACCGCGGACCGGAACCATTACGACCTATCCGGCACCCTCACCACGGACGCGGGCGCGGAGCAGCCGTTGGCCTGGTTGAGCTGCGGACCCGGATGCTTCGTCACCGCGATCCGCTGGCCCGACGGCGTCAACACGGTGCGCCTTCGGGCCCGAGCCGAAGGATGGCCCGGAGGAACCGTGCAGCTGACGCTGCCATGGCCCGCTCGCCCCGGGGGTGACGAGCTGCGCGCCGTCGTAGCGGCAATGCGCAAGCTGGGCAGCATCGTCATCGAGGAGCGCGTCACCAGCGACACGAGCGCGGGGGCCCGCCCCGGTGATGCGGCTACGCGGAACCGCCGCGGAGTTCTTGGAGAGCGAACTCTACGGATCGGGGGTCGCGTCCCAGGCCGTCATCGTGGGCAGGACAACCGACGGAGACATCATCCTGCGTGTCGGCTTTCCCGCGGAGCTGGTCCAGGCCGAACTGGTGCTCGACGGCGAGCACCGCATCCTGCGGGAAACCCTGACCGCGCCGTATCACCTGATCACGCGCACATTCGGTTATCCCCGCGGCGTCAAGCGGTAGCGCAACCGTCCGAGCCTCAGGCCGTCCGGTCGAGCGTCGGAGCGGAGCAGTAGCCCGCGTGTGTTGCGGCCCAGGCCGGAGTCGCCGCGATCGCGATCGGCATGGCCGCGGTCACCACTACCGCCGCGCCGATCGCCGCGCGGTGCGCGAGGCCGAGACGGTGCGCGGGATTGACCAGCCGCCGCACGCGCGCCACTGCGGCGATGTCGGCCGCGCCCATCGCCATGGCAGGGACGGATCCTTCCGCCAGGTGGACCAGTGCGCTGGCCACGGTGAATCGCCCGGCACCGACCGCGGCGTCGTCGTCGTCGGCGATCATCTCCAACAGCCGCGCCTGTTCGGCCTGGGCCCAACGCAAGCCCGGCATCAGCGGCATGGTTCCCGCCAGCGCGGCTGCGCCGGCGAGGACGAGGTGGTGCCGGCCCCGCAGGTGCGCACGCTCGTGGGCGAGCACGGCCGCTAGTTCATCAGGACCCAGGGCGGACACGGCGGCGGTAGTCAGCACGATAGTTCCCTCGCGCCCGGGTACGCAGTACGCCGCAGCAGTGGGGTGATCCACGATGAACGCGTCGAGGGTGCAATCGCGATGAGCAACTAGGTGCAACCGCGTCAGGTGCTCGCGGCGAAGCCGCCGGGCGTCGCGCAATCCCGTCGTCAGCAGGTAGGTCACGCGTGCGGCAAATCCCAGCGTGGCGGCGAGCCCGGTCGCGTGCAACACCGCGCCTTCGAGGGTGTCGTACTGGGCGCGCAAGGCCATCAGACACGTGTGGAGCACCTCAGCGGGGTTCGTGGTCACGATCGCCCGCAGCGGGACAACAGCAGTGATTCCGGCAAGCAGCAACGCCAGCACGACGGACCCAGAGAGAGCTTGCCACGCGGCGACACCCAGGCGCGGTGCGCGCTGAGGCCAGGCGCACCGCCGCAGCAGCGCCGCTCCGGCGGTGCCCGCACCGATCGCATAGGCGAGCAGGACCAGGCTGTCCGTCATCGAGCTCCACCCTTGCGCCGGGATCGAGCAGGTAACCCACCAGAGGATGCTGCCGGAGCTTGGTCAAGGGCGGCGCGGAGGCGGTTCAGTTCCGCCGGAGTCATCTGCTCCACAAAACGCAGCAGGGGCGCGGTCCGATCCTCGCTGTCGGCGAGGACCGCGGCGATCAACTCGGCGCTGTGCTCGGCGCGGCTACGGACCGGGGTGTAGCGGTAGGCGCGGCCATCGGGAACCCGGCTCAGGACGCCCTTGGTGTGCAGGTTGTCCATCACGGTCATGACCGTCGTGTAGGCCAGCTTGCGGTCGAGGGACAGATCCTCAAGGACCTCGCGCACCAAGGCAGGACGACCCCATGCCCAGAGCCGGTCCATGACGACGGCCTCCAGGTCTCCTAGCTGCCGCACCACGTCGACCGTCCCCACCCTCGTCACCAAAGTCAACTATCGCACATCGTAGTCCGGATGTGCAGTCGGACGCCGGCGGCCAGGCGCCGCCGGAGCGCACAGTTTCACACAGCTACTATCACCACAACCTGGTCGACATCTTCCGCGCACGCGCCGCGGAGGCCGCCTCCGCGGCGATGCACGAGCACCTCGAGCACAACGAGAGCATCGCCCTCCGCGCGTTGGACCTCGACCGCAGCTGACGCAGGCGGACGCGACCGTACGGCACTCTCACCACTCGGCGCTGGAACGTGCCCGCCGACCCACACGACCACTCGTCTGCGACGACCCGTCGTCGCGAGAACTGCTACCACCGGCGCGATCACTACGCCTGCTCATCGCACTTAATTCGGCGTTTCCGCAGGTCAGCAGTGTGCCCAGGACGGGATTTGAACCCGTACGACCTTTCGGTCAGCGAGGTTTAAGGTCGCCTCGATGGGTTTGTGATGGTCCATCAGAGTCCGTTTCCGCAGGTCAGGAGCCTCGGCGGACTTGGGTGGATCAGGCCGGACGCGGCCGTACTGCAACTGGAACTGCAACTGCAACTGCAAGCCCGCCAGCGACCTCGGCGTCACCCACGCCCGGGCCGCGCCTGGGACGCAGATCAACACCGGGACGACCTCCACATCGGGACGTCGCCGCGGGGAACCGCTCGATTACAAGGCGCACGCCGAGCACCGCACCGGGCCTCTTGAGCGTGTGCCCTGGGGTCAGAAACTGCCTCTCCGCCCGCGTGAACCACCACGGTCGCCGGATTTCAACGTCAGATTTAATGTCACGGGACCGGCAGTTCAGCGCTCTGCTTCGAGGGATCGCGCGCCCGGAAACGGCGGCAGACCCGACCTCATCCAGGCGGGGTCGGTGTCACAACCCGACGATGCGGGCAAGCACGTCCATGCCTCGGTCGGCCCCGGGTACGGCGGCGGTGAGTTCGGGTCGCCGCCGGAGATCGGTGAGCGCGGGACGGAGGTGGTCAAGGTCCCGGCGCCGCAGGGTGGTTGGCAGGTTGTCGCTGCGCTGCACCATCGCGGCGAGCACGGAAAAATCGGTGAGGTGCCGATCACGGTGCTGGTCGAGCCGGTTCCGGTAGGCGGCCGCTTTGATCACCAGCGCCCCAGCCAGGTTCGGCCGTGGCACCTCGCCGACGGTGCCGGCGACATCGACGGTGACCAGCTCGGCGCGATCGAGCGCCTGCTGTCCCCCGGGCGTCTGCACGGTCGTGCCGGCAGTTGCTCCGCGTCGGCCGGCCGCACGCGCGCCCACGTTGGTCGGGATGAGCACGTCGATCTGCGCCGACGATTCCGTCGCCACATGCGCCACTGGCTTGGCCCATCGATGCTGGTGCCCGTCGGGTGATTCCCCGGCCGTGGCCCAGCCGAGGTCAATCAGTGCCTGGGTGAACTGGGCCAGGATGTTGGGCTGGGCCCGGATGTCGAGCACGGCGTCGGCGTCCTCAGTGGGCCGGTTCGGCGTGAAGCCCCGCTCGGCGCAGTACAGATGCACCATCTGCCCACCGACCAGGCACCAGCTCCGGCCCAGGCACGCGGTCAACTGAAACAGCGTCAGCCACGCCTGCTCCTGCGCCGCCGTCATGGGCGGCATCACCACGGTCACGATAGGTGCCGCAGGAGCCGCTCGACGGCCGCGGCTTCTCGGGGCCCGTCGTGGTCGGCCAGATCGGCGAGAACCACGGGCAGTGGCAGCGGGCGCGAGACCGCACGGTCCTCGTCGAGCACGTGGACAACCACGTTGGGTTCGCCGCGGGCCGAGAGCAGATACTCCTCAACCAGGTCGTCCAGGTCCCGCGCGACGACGTAGCCCTCGACCACGGAGGCCGCCGCCAGCCCACTACGAACGTCACTGAGCCCCGAGAGCACGATCCGCTCGTCGTCCCGCAGCGCCGGCAGATCGGCAGCCGCCGCAGACCAGCGCTGCACCAGAGCCCGGGAAGGGAGCCAGGAACGCAACAACGCCGCTGGGTTCGAACTCGAGAGCAGCAGTTCACGCTTGCGCCGCAGCCGTGACTGCTCAGGCTGGGTCACGCCGTCCCCACTCCCGCCAGCGAGCAGGTCCAGGAACGCCCACGCCACCCGTCGCGACATCGGACGCCCGAGCCGATCAGAGCGCGCCAGTTGTGCTTCCTCCAGAACCCAAGCTCGCCCCACCCGGCGAGCCCGCAGGTCGCCAACGGCAATCCGCTCCCGCACCCGCCGCTCACTCACCCCCAGCCGGGCAGCCGCCTCCCCCACCGAGATCTCCATAGCACAACCATACCGCTTTAGGAATAGAAGCGCTATGAGCTGCCCGATGCCGCTGATCTGAGCAGGCCGGGGTGCCGCGGTGAGCCGCAGCTCCAACGGCCGCTCCTCGATCTATCAGGGAGCCGACGGCCAGTGGCACGGCTGGGTTACGGTCGGGATCCGACCCGACGGCGCCGCCGACCGCCGCCATCGCATGGCCGGCACCCGCGCGGAGTTGACCGTGAAGGTACGCGAGCTGGAACGGCTGCGCGACGCGGGTCAGCTCGGCGCCCTGGGACCGGCGCCGACGGTGGCCAAGTGGCTGCGGGTGTGGCTGGACACCATCGCGCCGCGGACCGCGTCCACGACGACCATCGAGACCGTGTACCGGCCCCGCATCGAGCGGTGGATCATCCCCCGCATCGGCGGGCACCGGCTCGACCGCGTCCGCCCGGAGCACCTGGACGCCCTGTACCTGGAGTTGGCCGCCTCGGGCCTGTCGAGCAAGAGCGTCCTGATGGTCCATCAGATCCTTGGCCGCTCGTATCGCATGGCCATGCGCCGCGGCATCGTCGGGCGCAACATCACCACCCTCGTCGACCCGCCCCGCCACCGCGAGCCGGAGATGTCGCCCCTGACAGCTGCTGAGGCCCGGCGCATCCTCGCCGCCGCGGCCGAGGTGCCGAACACCGCCCGGTGGTCGGTCGCCCTGGCCCTCGGGCTGCGCCAGAGCGAAGCGCTGGGCCTGCGCTGGCAGCACGTCGACCTCGACCGTCAGCAGATCCGGTCTTCCAGCTCAGGCAAGAGCCGTACCAGCACGGCTGCGACCAGCCCGCGGCCTGCGCCGAGAGCCGGCACCGGGACCGGTGCGGGTCGGGCTGCACCGCCCACGCCCGGCACTGCCCCCAGCGCCGCGGCGGTGAGTGGGGATTCCACGAGCCCAAGGGCGGCAAGACCCGCACCCTCGTCCTGCCGGCGCCGCTGGCCGACCAGCTCGTCCGGCACCGCGCCGCTCCGCAGGCAGCACGGGCAGTTGGGCCGCTGTGGCACGACCTCGATCTGGTCTTCACCCAGCCCGATGGCCGGCACCTCGGCCCGGAGCAGGACTGGCGGGCCTGGAAGGACCTGCTCAAGGTGGCGGGCGTACGCGATGCGCGACTACACGACGCCCGCCACACCGCAGCCACCCTCCTACTGGAACAGGGCGTCGACATCCGGGTCGTGCAGGAGATCCTGGGACACTCCACCCTGGCGATGACCAAGCGCTACACACACGTCACCGACACCCTCGCCCGCCAGGCCGCCGAGCGGATGGGCCGGGCGCTGTGGGACTGACCAGGGGCTCAGGGGCCAGCGGTCCCAGCGGCGAAGCCCAGTACCTCGACCACGTCGGCGGGGATGAGCTGCGGGAAGTCACGGACAAGGTCCGCCGGCGTCTGTCCCTCGGCCAGGTAGGCGAGCACGGTCGCCACCGGGATCCGCGTGCCGGTGATGCAGGGAACACCACCCATGACATCCGGGTCCCGGCTGATCCGTTCGAAGGCCATAGCTGAGGCTACGCCGGTCGCGTTTCCGCAGGGTCTGAACGGCGGCGGCCGCGTGCGGTGCCCCGCGGCCTGCAACTGAATTGCAACTGGGATTGCAACTGGGGCCCGTCGACGGCGGGGCCCGGACTCCTCGAAATCGGTATCACTGCAGGTCAGCGCGGTGCCCGGGACGGGATTTGAACCCGTACTCCCTTTCGGGAAGCGAGGTTTAAGCTCGCCGCGGCTGCCAGTTACGCCACCCGGGCGGGGTGTCCCACCACGCTACCGAGCGAGAGCGGCCGCGCGCCCCAGAACCGCGTCGAGCATCGGCTCGGTCAGTCGGCCGGTGAAGGTGTTCTGCTGGCTTGGGTGGAAGGAGCCGAGCAGCTGCAGGTCGCCGGCGGGGCCTTCGAGTGGCACCTCGACGCCGTGGCCGAACTTCGGCTTCGGCCGCGGGATCGCGATGCCGTGCGCGGCGAGGGTGGCGAGCGCCGCGTCCCAGCCGAAGGAGCCCAGGCAGACCACCACGCGAAGGTGCGGCAGGACGAAGTCGAGTTCGCGGTCGAGCCAGGGCCGGCAGGCATCGCGTTCGTCGTTGGTCGGCTTGTTCAGCGGCGGAGCGCAGCGGACCGCGGCGACCATCCGGGCGTGAATGAGCCGCTGGCCGTCGCCGGCGTGCGTCGAGGTCGGGAGCGCGGCCAGGCCGACCCGGTACAGCGAGGCGAAGAGCCAGTCCCCGCTGCGGTCACCAGTGAAGACGCGTCCGGTCCGGTTGCCGCCGTGCGCGGCCGGCGCGAGGCCGACGATCAGCACCCGCGGCTCATCCTCGCCCCAGCCGGCGATCGGCCGGCCCCAGTACGCCTCGTCGGCAAAGGACCTGCGTCGCTCCAGAGCGACCTGCTCGCGCCACTCGACCAAGCGCGGGCAGGCCCGGCACACGGACTGACGCGCCGTCAGCTCTGCCAGGCCCGGCGCCATCGCGGCCAGCTCGGCGACCGCGGCCGGGTCAGACGCAGCCGGGGTGTCGGCGGAAGCCGGGTCGTCCGGCCACCCGGTCCCGGGCGCGACGAACGGCAACCTCTCCGCGATCACCGCAACCCCGCTACGTCGGCGATCGCGCAACTGAGCGACAGGGTTGAAACGTCTGATGCGGCCGCCCTCCACCAGCCCCAGCTCATCAGCGGGCGATGGAGGCGGCGATGCCGTCGAGGATGTCGTGCTCGGAGACGACCAGGTCCAGGTCACCGAGGCGGGTGACGATGCGGTCGACGACCAACGCTCCGGCACCGATCACGTCGACCCGGCCGGGGTGCATGACGGAGATGGCGGCGCGTTCCTCGCGGGTCGCGGCGAGCAGCCGGGCGGCGATCTCGTGCACGGTGACGGCGGGGATGCGGGAGCCGTGGATCGCGACCGGGTCGTAGGTCTCCAGCCCGAGCGCGATCGCGGCGATCGTGGTGACGGTGCCGGCCACCCCGATCAGGGTCTGCGCCTCCTTGAGCGGGACCACCTCGGCGGCCAGGTCGATGGCGGCGTCGATGTCCGCGGTGGCCGCGGCGATCTCAACGGCGTTCGGCGGGTCGCCGTGCAGCCGACGCTCACGCATCCGCACGCAGCCGACGTCGACGGAGCGGGAGGCCTGCACCGTGCCCCGGCCGTGAACGAGATCACCGAGGACGAACTCCGTGGATCCGCCGCCGACGTCGACGACCAGGTAGGGCCGGGCCAGCCCACCGCCCTGCGGGTCATTAGCCAGGCCATCGGTGGCGCCGGCGAAGGACAGCGCCGCCTCCTGCTCGCCGGTGATCACCTCCGGCTCGATGCCGAGGATCTCGGCGATACCGATCCGGAACTCCGCGGCGTTCTCCGCATCGCGGGTGGCGCTGGTGGCCACGAACCGGACCCGGTCCACGCCGGCCTCCCGGATAGCCTCGGCGTAGGTGCGGGCGGCGGCGAAGGTGCGTTCGAGGGCCTCCGGGGCCAGTCGCCCGGTGGCGTCCACGCCCTGCCCGAGCCGGACCACCAGCATCCGGCGGTCGACGTCGACCAACCCGTCGGGCGTGAGGTCGGCGATCAGCAGCCGGATCGAGTTCGTCCCGCAGTCGATCCCCGCCACCCGCATCGAGCACCCCCGCGACGTCCGAAGAAGCGAGCGCTATAGCTCACCCTCCGTCGGACGCTACGCGACTGGCGTCGGCGCGCGAAGGGGACGTCCGAAGGAGCGAGCGCTATAGCTCACGCCGCTTCGGACGCAACGCGGCAGGAGGCAGCGCGCGACGGGCGGCGCTACGCGATGGGAGGCGCGACGACGCAGGGGCCGCGGGACCACCAGGCGCCGAGCAGCTCCAGGGCCTCGTCGCCGAGGGGGTTCACCCCGGGGCCGGCGGCGAGGGCGTGGCCGGTGAGGACGTGCAGGCACTTCACGCGCGTCGGCATCCCGCCGGCGGAGACGCCTTCGATCTCCGGAACCTCGGCGATCTCGCTGCGGCGCTTGAGGTAGTCCTCGTGCGCGGCCGTGTAGGCGGCAGCCAGCTCCGGGTCGGAAGCCAGCCGTGCGGTCATCTCCCGCATCAGCCCGCCGGCCTCCAGGGTGCCGATCGCGGCGCTCGCCGAGGGGCAGGTCAGGTAGAACGTGGTCGGGAACGGGGTGCCGTCCTCGAGCCGCGGGCGGGTGCGGACCACGTCCGGCAACCCGCACGGGCAGCGGTGCGCGACGTCGACGGCGCCCCGCGGCGGGCGGCCGAGCTGAGCCTCGACCGCCCCGGCGTCCTCCGGTGCGAGGCCCACGGTTACGGCACCACCTACTGCGGCGCGGACTGCCCGGTGGGCAGTTCCTCGACCGGCCGGGCGGCCTCGTTCACCGACTCGAGCATCCGGCCCCACCAGGCGCCGTCGGCCTCGGCCTTGGCGGCCTGCTGTTGCTCGACCAGCAGCGGGTCGGTGACGCGGTAGGCCAGCTCACCGGGCATGACGAAGTGCAGCCGCCGCCGCGCCTCGCGCTCGATGGCGTACGGCTCGTTGGCCGTGGCCACCGCCTTGTCCAGTTCGGCGACCCGTTCGGTGCCGGAGGCCACCTGCAAGCGCAGGTCGGAGATGTTCTGACGCTGGGCCACGTAGCGCTGCGCCGGGATGGCCACCGTCATCGCGACCACGAACAGGACCGCGGCGAAGACCGCAACCCGTCGGGTGAAGTAGCTGCGCGGTCCTGTGCCCGGCGCCTGAACCGGCTCGGGGCCGGGCTGGGCCGGGAAC
>NZ_JACDFE010000318.1 GCF_013815995.1 Sporichthya sp. | reverse complement strand
TCTGCGACCGCGCAATCTTGTCCAGGGTCTCGCGCTGGACCCCCGTCATCGTCAATGCCGCTGCAGCGTGACTCACGGATCGAGAGTATCGAACTACTACCTAGTTATTTGCGAGACACACCACTAGCTGGGGCCGCTGCGTCACAATGTGCGCTGATGACCACGTACGAGTTCCGCACGCTGTACCTGCCGCGGGGCACCTCTCGATCAGCGGCGTTACGGATCCTCACGGACGAGGCCGAGTACGGGCACTGGGAGCTCGACTGGCTGCGCCTGTTCGCCGACGGCAGCCGCCGGGTCCGCCTGCGCCGCCGCGTCATCCGCGCCGTCCGCACCGCCTAGAACTCAGCAGGTGCGCAGGCTCAGCATGTCCTCAAGAAGCGGTCCAGCACGCGGACGCCGAACTCGAGGCCGTCGATCGGGACCCGCTCGTCGACGCCGTGGAACATGCCGGAGAAGTCCATGTCCGCCGGCAGCCGGAGCGGGGCGAAGCCGAAGCAGCGCATCCCGAGGTCGGAGAAGGATTTGGCGTCGGTGCCGCCGGAGAGCGTGTAGGGGATGGCCTTGGCCTCGGGGTCCTCGGCGAGCAGGGCGGCGACCATCGCGTCGACCAGGGCGCCGTCGAAGGTGGTCTCCAGCGCCTTGTCGTGGTGCAGCATCTCGATCTCGATGTTCTCCCCGACGACCTCCTGCACCTGCTCGAGGAACTCCTCCTCGTAGCCCGGCAGGAACCGCCCATCGACGATCGCGTGTGCCTCGCCGGGGATGACGTTGGTCTTGTAGCCGGCCGTCAGCATCGTCGGGTTGGCGGTGTTGCGCAGGGTGGCACCGATCATCCGCGCCATCGATCCGAGCTGGGCGACGGTGGCGTCCATGTCGTCCGGGTCGAGGGTGATCCCGAAGATGTCCGCGACCTCGTCGAGGAAGGCCTGCATGGTTTTCGTCATGCGAATCGGGAATTGGTGCGCCCCCAAACGGGCGACCGCCGCGCAGAGCGCGGTGACGGCATTGTCCTCGGCGATCATCGACCCGTGCCCGGCCCGGCCGTGCGCGGTCAAGCGCATCCAGGCCATGCCCTTCTGCGCGGTCTCGATCGCGTAGAGCCGCTTGCCGCCGACGGTGAGGGAGAACCCGCCGACCTCGCTGATCGCCTCGGTGCAGCCCTCGAACTTGTCGGCGTGGTTGTCGACCAGGTACCGGGCGCCGAAGGTGCCGCCGGCCTCCTCGTCGGCGACGAACGCCAGCACGATGTCCCGCGGGGGAACGGTGCCGTTTCGCATCCAGTCACGGATGACCGCGAGCACCATGGCGTCGGTGTCCTTCATGTCCACCGCGCCGCGGCCCCAGATGCAGCCGTCGCTGATCTCGCCGGCGAACGGGGGCAGCGTCCACTGGTCGGCGAAAGCTGGGACGACGTCGATGTGGCCGTGGATCAGGAGCGCGCCGCGGGAGCTGTCGGCGCCGGCGATCCGGGTGACGACGCTGGCCCGGCCGGGCTCGGACTCAATGATGTCGATGCTCAGCCCGACCTCGGAGAGCTTCTCCGCTACGTACTCCGCGGCCGCTCGTTCGCCCGGCCCCGAGCCGTCTCCGAAATTGACCGATTCGATCCGGATCAGGTCCTGGCAGAGGCCGACGACCTCGGCCTGCGCTGCGCTGGTGTCGGAGCTGGTGTCTGGGCTGGCGTTCATCCCCCCATCCTGCCCTCCGGCGGAGGCGCGCGCACTCGGCGCCCGGCCCGGCGGTGCTAAGGTTGCCCCGCTTCCGGCGCCGCGATCCGGCTCCCGGAGCGCATGCGCGCGGGTGGCGGAATTGGCAGACGCGCTAGCTTGAGGTGCTAGTGCCCTCCGGGGCATGGGGGTTCAAGTCCCCCCTCGCGCACGTATGGGATATGGCCCCTGACCTGTATGAATTGGTCGGGGGCTTTCTCGTGCAGGGTCGTTGGGGAACATATCGGGGAAACACCGCTGGACGGCCGCTGTCGACCTAGGGCCTTCGCGCGCACCCAGAGGTCCATGAGACCGAGCGGACGAGACCGCTGATGGCGGCCGTGGTGGAGCGCAAGCGACGCAAGGGCGTGGCGTTCGTGTTTCCGGACCTGTCCGTGACTGTCCATCAGCTGCTCTGGGTGCGTCGACGGACCGCCAGGTTGCGGGCCTCGGCCGAGGCAGCGAGGCGATCGTCGAAGGTGGCCACGGTGGCTCCGGTGGCTTCGGCCGAGAGCAGAACACAACAGTCCGGCATCCGCAGCCCGGTCTCGGCCCGCAATTGGGCCAGGCGAACCGCAGTATCCGGCGGGAAGGCCCCCTCACCTCCAGCTCGTCCAGAACCAGCTGCGCTGCTTCGAGCCGGCCGAGACGAGCGGGAACGACCAGGACCTCGGCCAAGGTCAACGGGTTGGCCCCGCACTCATCGTCGATGGCCTCCGCCAGCAGCACCTGGGCCACGGCGTGATGTGCGTCGTCCGCGTCGAGGTAGGCGATGAGCACGCCGGCGTCGAGAACGATCACGCCGGCCATTCCTCGCGGAGCTCACGCAAGTAGTCCGGGCCGTACGCGCCGGTGAGGATCCCGCTGTGCCGGCGGACAGTTGCCAGCCGCCGCTCGCGGCGTTCCTGGTGCACCGCACGGAGCCGCAGGTTAGTGTGTGCGCACCCCTGGAGCCGATCCCGCCACCGCGCGACCCCCGGTTAGGGTCCAGCCGACCTGGGTCAACGGCACCCGGGGGGTCCGCTTCGGCCGCCGGAGCAGACGCTGGCGTTGTTCTGACGAACCGTCAGCTGCCGAGCTCAGGTCCGCGACCGGTGTCGAGCGACGGGGACCGATGCCGGCCGGGCCGGGGTTCTGGGGCGTCAGGGCCGGTAACCGCGCGGACGAAGCGTTCGAAGCCGGGGACGGTGAATGCGAGCTGCCCGTGACCGACAGCCTCCACCAGGCCCTTGTCGATGAGGTCCGCCCGGGACTGGCTGAGCTGTGACGCCGACTTTCCCAGTTGAGCGCTGATGTCGGCCGTGCGCGCGAAGCCCTCGTCGCCGAGGCTCAGCGCGATGGCGGCGAGGAGGTCCTTCTCGGCCGGAGTGGCGCGGTTCCACCGGCCGCGGTACTGACCGTCCCAGAGCGCCCGTTCGGCGTCCTGGACGCCGGCATCGACCTGGTCGGGGGTGACCGTGGCGCCGGCCCGCGGCTCGGCCGCGCGCCAGGCCGCGTCAGCGTAGAGCTGCAGCAGATACGGCGAACCGCCACAGAGCATCACCACGGCCTCGGCACTGTCCTCGGCCCACCGGACCCCGAGCCGCTGCGCCGGTGTCAACAGGGCGGTCATCGCGGCCTGCGGGGTGAGGTTGTGCATGCGCCGGAAAGCGAAGCGCTCGGCGAAGGAACCCGCCTCCATCAGCCGCTCAGGAAGCGCGGGTAGTCCGGCGGCGACCGTCACCACCGGATGACCGGACACGGTCAGCTCCTGCAGCACATTGACCAGCACGCGCAGGTCCTCGACCGGCGCCTCCTGGAGTTCGTCGAAGGTAAGCATCAGCCCCGCCCGACCGGCTTCGGTCAGCTGCTCGGTCGCATCGATCACCAAGGCCCGGAGCATGTCCTGGGTGACGACCGTGCTCTCGGTCGCGGCTTGGGGCTGCCCGGTCACCTTGACAACCCCGGCAAGTGAGATCTCGATGTTGAACCCGGCCAGGCGGTCGGTGAACTTGTCCCAGCGTTCTGCATATCTGCTTGAGTGCAGTACGATTTCGGGTGTGAGCAAGGAACGGCCGCTAGGCGGAGTCGACTACCCGCGCACGTTGCAGGAGTTCCGGGACTGGTTCCCGAACGATGACGCCTGCG
>NZ_JACDFE010000126.1 GCF_013815995.1 Sporichthya sp. | reverse complement strand
CAGACAGGACAGGTGAAGCCCTCCGGCCAACGCAGCAGCTCCAAATACTCCACGCAGGCGTCATCGTTCGGGAACCAGTCCCGGAACTCCTGCAACGTGCGCGGGTAGTCGACTCCGCCTACCGGACGTTCTTTGCTCACACCCGAAATCGTACTGCACTCAAGCAGATATGTAGAACTGGTGTTCGAATCAGGGTAGAGTGAGCACATGACCGTGGGAGCGGTAGGTGGGGTGCATCCGGCAGTGGCCTTGATGGCCAACGCCGTTGATGACGCACGCAAAGCGGCCGGGATGCTGGGCGCGGATGAGGTGTGGACCGCGACCGCCGGGGACCTGATCACCCTGCTGCGGGCGCAGTCCCGGTTGGAGTCCGCGACCGCGGCGGTCGGGCATGCCCTCGTGCGGGAGGCCGATGTGCGGGGCCTGGCCGCCGAGCACGGTCAGCACTCGACCGGGGCCTGGCTGGCCCAGCTCCTGACCCTGCATCCGGGTGAGGCGAGCTCGCGGGTCAAGACCGCAGACCTGCTGGCCCGGAAGGCCACCGACACCGCCGCCGCGCTGGCCGCGGGCAAGATCAACGCCAGCCAGGCCCGCGCGGCCGCGGCCGCGTTGCGGAAGATCGAGCCGCACGCCTCGGCGGCGGAGTTCACCCAGGCGCAGGAGTTCCTGCTGCGCGAAGGTGCGGGTCTGCATGCCGGGCACATCACCCGCCTGGGCCGGCACATCGAGGCCGTGCTCGACCCGGACGGGGAACCCGAACGCGCCGAGCGGGCCCCATCACGATCTGTTTCATCATCAGGGCTGGCAGATCCGGATCGCCGAGGACGGGCACCCCGAAGGCACTGCCTCACCCTGGGTGGACCCGCTCCAACGGCCCGCCGAAACAGCCACTGAAACTCCTCCGCAACGGACTCAAAGGCGACGAACCCGACCGCGGACCCTGACCGCGCGATCCGAGCCGAGACTCAGCCGCCCTGGCCACAGCCCTTGGCGGCCAACACCCGACCCGCGGCCTCGCGGACGCGCGCTTCGGGGAGTCGGCCGTGCTTGACGTCTGCTTCCAGGCGGTCGAGTAGCCGCGGCACCCGATCGGGCTCGGCGAAGAACAGGGCGAGGTCGGCACCGGCGGCGAGCGCACGGCGGAGCGCCTTGCGCAGGCCGAACTTGTCGCGCACTGCCTTCATCTCCGACAGCTCGTCGGTGACTACCAGTCCGTTGAAGCCGAGCTCGGTGCGCAGGGCCCGGTAGACGGCGGGATCGAGCGAGGAGGGCAGGCCCGGCGTCGACAGGCCCGGGACGGTGAGGTGCCCAACCATCACGGCGACGCCGGTCGCGCCGAGGGTGCGGTAGGGCACCCAGTCCCGCTCCCGCAACGAGGCGACCGAAGGGGTCATTGCCTGCCCCCGGTGCGAGTCGCCGACCGCCCGCCCGTGGCCGGGGAAGTGCTTGAGGGTCGGCAGGACGCCCGCGTCCCGGAGCCCGGCGGCGAAGGCCCCCGCGTAGCGCGTCACCTTGTCCGCTCGGGCGGCGTAGGAGCGGTCGCCGATCGCGGAGTTGGAGCCGCCGAGGTCGACTACCGGGGCCAGGTTCATGGTGATGCCGTAGCGCAGCAGCCGCTCGCCGCGCTTACGGGCGAGCGCCCGCACCTCGTCCGCGCTGAGCGTTTGTGTCTGCTTCCGGGCGCTGCGCATCGAGCCGGCCAGGCCCGCGATCCGCTGCACGCGCCCGCCCTCGTCGTCGGCCGCCACGAGCGGTGCCACCCCGACCGGCCCGGGGGCGGCGAGGCGCTTCAATCGGCCGTCGGTGAGCTCTTCGGTGCCGTCGCCGTGCAGGAACACCCCGCCGATCCGGACCTTGGTCAGGAGGGTGAGTTCCTTACGGTCGGGGGCGACGACCCCCACCATCAGCGCCTGCGCCACCGCCGCGCGAAGGGGCATGGTGGCCGGGTCGGCGCAGGTCGCCGCCGGCGTGTCGTTGGCGGAAAGCCTGGCCCCGGAATCCGAATGGGGCGTCAACGCGATGACCGCGGAGCCGGTGGACAGCGCGCCCACCGCCAGCGCGGCCACCAGGGCGCGGCCGCGCCATCCCGTTCTCACCGGCGCCGAGGCCCGGCGGTGCTCGCCCCTCATGCGCTCCCCTCGGCCGGACGGGCGGTCCTGCCGAGACCCTACGTCGGGCCCCGGCCCTCCACGACCAGAAGCGCTCAGGCCGAGGTACCGGCGTCCACTGTCGGGCACGGCGAGGGCTCACGGGGGAGCGCAGCGTTCGGGGTTATCCACGTATGGATGTGCGCTTTCGTGGGGAACGGGCGCCGGTGATCTAACCTCGGGCGGTGCCCAGGACGCCGTCGGTCCGCGAACTGCTCGAGGCGGCGGTCGGCGACATCGGCGGCGCGGAGCGGCCGGGGCAGCTGGCGATGGCCGACGCCGTCGCGAAGGCGTTCAGCTCCGAGGAGCACCTGCTCGTCCAGGCCGGCACCGGCACGGGCAAGTCGCTGGCCTATCTGGTCCCCGCTCTGCTCTACCGGCGCCCGGTGGTGATCTCCACCGCGACGCTGGCGCTGCAGGCCCAGCTGGTTCGCCGCGACCTGCCGCGCCTGGTCGAGGCCGCCGAGCCGTTGATGGGCCGGCGCCCGGAGTTCGCGATCCTCAAGGGCCGCAACAACTACGTCTGCAAGCACCGGGTCGGCGGTGGGGTGCCGCAGGACGACGGCGACGCGCTCTTCGAGGTCCCGGCCGCCTCCAGTCCGCTGGGCAAGGAGGTGCTGCGCGCCCGCGAGTGGGCGGCCACCACCGACTCCGGCGACCGCGACGACCTGGTGCCCGGGGTCGGCGACCGCGCCTGGGCGCAGATCTCGGTGACCTCGCGCGAGTGCCTGGGCGCGACCCGCTGCCCGGAGGGCGCGGAGTGCTTCGCCGAGCTCGCCCGCGAGCGCGCTGCCGAGGCCGACGTCGTCGTCACCAACCACGCGCTGCTCGCGATCGACGCGTTGGAGTCGATCCCGGTCCTGCCCGATCACGGCGCGGTCGTCATCGACGAGGCGCACGACCTGGTCGACCGGGTCTCCTCGACGGCCACCGCCGAGATCACCGTCAACGCCATCGAGCGGGTCGCCCGCGCCGCGGCCCGGGTCGCGGACGAGCGCCAGGTCGACATCCTGCTCGGCGTCGCCGAGGGTCTGGGCGCGACGCTCGGCACCATGCCGGAGGGCCCGCTGAACCCGGTGCCGCCGCTGCTGTCCGCCGAGCTCGGCGCCCTGCGCGACGCCGCCCGCAATGCGCTGGTCTCGATCTCCACCTCCAAGGACGACAGCCCGGAATCGCTGCTGGCCAAGAAGATCGCCCGCAGCGGGCTGGAGGAGATCGGCGAGGTGGCCGCGAAACTGGCCGCGCCGACCCAGTACGACGTCGCCTGGCTCGCGGTGGAGGAACGCCGGGGCCGGGTTCTGCGCGTCGCGCCGCTCTCGGTCGCCGGACTCCTGCGCTCGGCGCTGTTCGAAACCCGGACGGTGGTCCTCACCTCAGCCAGCCTCGCCGTCGGTGGCGGCTTCGACACGGCTGCGCGCAGCGTCGGGCTGCCGTCCTCCGAGGCGCAGGACGAGACCCCGAAGGAGGGCGAGGACGCACTGCCGCGCTGGCGTGGCCTCGATGTGGGTTCCCCGTTCGACTACGGCAAGCAGGGCATCCTCTACGTCGCCAAGCACCTGCCCACACCGGGCCGCGACGGGCTGAGCACCGCCGTCCTCGACGAGCTCGAAGCTCTGGTGGAAGCGGCCGGCGGCCGCACCCTCGGGCTGTTCTCCTCGCGCCGGGCCGCGGAATGGGCGGCCGCGGAGCTGCGCGAGCGGCTCAAGGTTCCGGTGCTCTGCCAGGGCGACGACACGCTGACCGATCTGGTCCGCCGCTTCGCCGACGAGCCGGAGACGTGCCTGTTCGGCACGCTCTCGCTCTGGCAGGGCGTCGACGTGCCGGGGGAGTCATGTCAACTGGTGGTGATGGATCGCATTCCGTTCCCGCGACCCGACGAGCCGCTGTCCGCGGCCCGGGCGCGTGCGGTTGACGCCGCCGGCGGTAACGGGTTCATGTCGGTGTCCGCGGCGCACGCCGGGGTGAAGCTGGCTCAGGGGGCGGGCCGCTTGATCCGTCGCACCGAGGACCGCGGCGTGGTCGCGATCCTGGACCCGCGGCTGGCCACCGCCCGCTACGGGTCGTTCCTGCGCGCCTCACTCCCGCCGTTCTGGTACACCACCGACCGTGAGGTCGCGCTCGGTGCGCTACGCCGCATCACCCAGAGCACTGACGCCCCGTCAGCCGAGGCAGACGGGGCGTCAGAGAAATCGTGAGCGAGCGTCAGACCTTGCGCAGCACGCTCACCACGCGGCCGAGGATGGTCGCCTCGTCACCCGGGATCGGCTCGTACGCGGGGTTGTGCGGCATCAACCAGACGTGGCCGCCCCGCCGCTTGAACGTCTTCACCGTGGCCTCGCCGTCGATCATCGCGGCCACGATGTCGCCGGGCTCGGCCACCGGCTGCTGACGCACCACGACCCAGTCCCCGTCGCAGATCGCGGCGTCGATCATCGAGTCGCCGCTGACCTTGAGCAGGAACAGCGTGCCGTCGCCGACCAGTTCCCGGGGCAGCGGGAACACCGACTCCACGGCCTGTTCGGCCAGGATCGGGCCGCCGGCTGCGATCCGCCCGACCACTGGCACGTAGGCGGCCGCAGGCCGGGCCGCGCGCATGGTCTCCTCGTCCTCAAGCTCCGGGTTCGGGCCCGGCGCCACGCCCTCGGGCAGCCGCACCTCGACCGCGCGCGGCCGGTTCGGGTCCCGGCGCAGGTAGCCCTTCTTCTCCAGCGTGATGAGCTGGTGGGAGACCGAGGAGGTCGAGGTCAGCCCGACCGCCTCGCCGATCTCGCGCATCGAGGGTGGGTAGCCCCGCCGCTCGACGGAGTCCCGGATCACCTCGAGGACCTTTCGCTGGCGGGTGGTCAGGCCGTCCGCGTCGGGCGGGCCGTCGGGGAGGGTGTGCACCTCGCCGACGGGCGCTGCCTCGGTGCCGGCGGGCTCACCCTTGCGCGATCGGGCCACCAGTTCCTCCTGAAGTAGGGGCTCGTCCAGTGCTCGAAACGTAGCGCCCAGGA
Organism: Sporichthya sp.; assembly: GCF_013815995.1. GTDB lineage: Bacteria > Actinomycetota > Actinomycetes > Sporichthyales > Sporichthyaceae > Sporichthya. The sequence continues at coordinate 7,592 of NZ_JACDFE010000126.1, read as the reverse complement.
CCGACACGATCAAACATATGTTCGATGAATCTCGAAAGTGTCGGCCGGGACGTGTACAACTTCGCTCATGCGTTCGATCGAAAGCCTGTTCGAAGAATTGTCGGTGGGCTGCGCTTCGATCGGATGCGACGGGGAGCAGATGGCACGAAGGAGGCCCATCCAATGAGCAATACGGTCATCAGCGGCACCATCAACGGCGCCACGCACCTGACCCTGGTCCCGACACCCTCGGCGGCTGACCTCGAGGACTTGGTTCAACTCGGGCGGACCTCGGGACTCCGCCCCGCTGCTCTTCGCCTGACGCCCCGCGGCCGATCGGTCGCGGTGGCCCTGTTCCTGCTCACCCTGCTGGCCGGCGGCGTCCTGTTCGGGTCCACGGCCACTCGCGCAAGTGGCGAGGCGGGCGCCCCGCAGAACTATCAATACCTGGTCGTCCAGCCTGGTCAGACGCTGTGGGGGATCGCCAAGGAGGTCGCTCCGCAGGAGGACCCGCGCGCCACCATCGAGGCCATCCGCCGCCTGAACGCCCTTCCCGACACGGGCATCGAGGCCGGCCAGCGGATCGCCCTGCCGTAACCCCTGAGGCGCGTTCCCGCCGATGCCGGGAACGCACCGGACACGCCCGGTTTGCGACGAGTTTCGCGATCCTCGAGGCCTCTGACCTGCGATGAAATCCGGGCCACCGAACAGGGCCCGTGAACGTCTTGCGACTTGTGGTCAACAGGTCCTACGGTTCCCACATGTAGTAGTTACACCGGTGTAAGTATCCACAGGTTGTGTCACAGGTTGTACCCAAGGGATCAACACACCATCAACAACTGCATCCACAGGACCGGCGTTATCAGAGCTGGTTTCGGATTTTGTGTTCGGATTTTGGGAGCTCCTCGTGAACTGTCCGTTCTGCCGCGTCGCGGACACCCGCGTCGTCGACTCCCGGACAGCCGAGGACGGCGCCGCGATCCGCCGTCGGCGGCAGTGCGAGCGCTGCGAGCGCCGGTTCACCACGGTCGAGGTCGCAAGCCTCAACGTGGTCAAGCGCAGCGGCGCGATCGAGCCCTTCAGCCGGGACAAGGTCCTGTCCGGGGTTCGCAAGGCCTGCCAGGGTCGCCCGGTCGACACCGACGCGCTGGCCGTGCTCGCGCACAAGGTCGAGGAGACCGTCCGCGGGCTCGGTGGCCCCGAGGTGCCGGCCCACGAGGTCGGGTTGGCCATCCTCGGTCCGCTGCGCGCACTGGACGAGGTCGCGTACCTCCGCTTCGCGAGCGTCTACCGGGGCTTCGACTCGATGGCCGACTTCGAGGCCGAGATCGCGGCGCTGCGCGCCGAGCGGGCCCTCACGGCCTGACCAGAGCACCAAATCAAGGCACGTCCCGGCCCCGCCGGGCGTTTTCTTACATGGACCAGTATTCGGAGGATCAGACGTGACCGAGATGGTGAACGGCGAGACCCAGGCGGGCTCTCTCCCGGGGCAGCCCGGCCCGGAGCGGCGCACGGGTCTGTCCATGGAGCGGATCTTCACCACCCCGGGGACGCACCCCTACGACGAGGTGAACTGGGAGCGTCGCGACGTCGTCATGACCAACTGGCGCGACGGCACCGTCATCTTCGACCAGAAGGGCGTGGAGTTCCCGTCGTTCTGGTCGGTGAACGCGGCCAACATCGTCACCACCAAGTACTTCCGCGGAGCGGTGGGCAGCGAGACCCGGGAGTGGAGCCTGCGCCAGCTGATCGACCGCGTCGTGCACACCTACCGGGACGCCGGCGTTCGGTACAACTACTTCGCCACCCCGGCCGACGCGGAGATCTTCGAGCACGAGCTCACCCACGCGCTGCTGCACCAGGTCTTCTCGTTCAACTCCCCGGTCTGGTTCAACGTCGGCACCACGGCTCCGCAGCAGGTCTCGGCCTGCTTCATCCTCGCCGTCGACGACACCATGGACTCGATCCTGAACTGGTACCGCGAGGAAGGCCTGATCTTCAAGGGCGGCTCCGGCGCCGGCCTCAACCTCTCGCGGATCCGCTCGTCGAAGGAGCTGCTCTCCTCCGGTGGCACCGCCTCCGGCCCGGTCTCGTTCATGCGCGGCGCGGACGCCAGCGCCGGGACGATCAAGTCCGGTGGCGCCACCCGGCGCGCGGCCAAGATGGTCATCCTCGACGTCGACCACCCCGACGTGGCCGAGTTCATCGCGACCAAGGAGCGCGAGGAGCACAAGATCCGCGCTCTCCGTGACGCGGGCTTCGACATGGACCTCGGCGGCTCGGACATCACCAGCGTCCAGTACCAGAACGCCAACAACTCGATCCGCGTCAACGACGAGTTCATGCGCGCGGTGGAGAGCGGGGGCCAGTTCGGCCTGCGCGCCCGCGGCACCGGCGAGGTCATCGAGACCGTCGACGCCCGCGAGCTGTTCCACTCCATGGCCCAGGCGGCCTGGTCCTGCGCCGACCCGGGTATCCAGTACGACGGCACCATCAACGACTGGCACACCTGCCCGGAGAGCGGTCGGATCACCGCGTCGAACCCGTGCTCGGAGTACATGCACCTGGACAACTCCTCGTGCAACCTGGCCTCGCTCAACCTGCTCAAGTTCCTGCGCGAGGACGGCACCTTCGACGCCGCGCAGTACGCGAAGGTCGTCGAGTTGGTCATCACGGCGATGGACATCTCGATCTGCTTCGCGGACTTCCCGACCGAGCCGATCGGTGACACCACCCGTAAGTTCCGTCAGCTCGGCATCGGCTACGCCAACCTCGGCGCCCTGCTGATGGCCACCGGCCGTGGGTACGACTCCGAGGGCGGCCGGGTGATCGCGGCGGCGCTGACCTCGCTGATGACCGGCACCGCTTACAAGCGCTCGGCCGAACTGGCCGGCGTGGTCGGGCCGTACGAGGGCTTCGCCCAGAACGCGAGCGCCCACACCCGCGTCATGCGCAAGCACGCGGCGGCCAACGACGCGATCCGCTCGATGGACGAGATGGACCGCTCGATCCTCGTCCTGGCGACCAAGGCCTGGGACGAGTGCCTGCAGACCGGCGCCCTCAACGGCTGGCGGAACTCGCAAGCCAGTGTGTTAGCACCGACCGGGACCATCGGCTTGATGATGGATTGTGACACCACCGGCATCGAGCCGGACCTGGCGCTGGTCAAGTTCAAGAAGCTGGTCGGCGGCGGCTCGATGCAGATCGTCAACCAGACCGTGCCGCGTGCACTGGTCAGGCTCGGCTACCACCAGGAGCAGGTCGAGGCGATCGTCGAGCACATCGCCGAGCACGGCCACGTCATCGACGCCCCGGGCCTGCGCCAGGAGCACTACGAGGTCTTCGACTGCGCGATGGGTGCCCGCGCCATCAAGGCGATGGGCCACGTGCACATGATGGCCGCGGTCCAGCCGTTCATCTCCGGCGCGATCTCCAAGACCGTCAACCTGCCCGAGTCCGCCACGATCGAGGAGATCGAGGAGGTCTACGCGCAGGGCTGGAAGCTGGGCCTGAAGGCGCTCGCGGTCTACCGGGACAACTGCAAGGTCGGCCAGCCGCTCTCGGCCGGCAAGTCGGCGTCGGCGTCGGGCCCGACGCAGAGTTCCGCGGCGGAGCCGATCATCGAGTACCGCCCGATCCGCAAGCGGCTGCCGAAGGTCCGCGACTCCAAGACGGTGTCCTTCGCCGTCGGTGGCGCCGAGGGTTACATGACCGCGGCCGCCTACCCGGACGGCGGGCTCGGCGAGATCTTCCTGAAGATGTCGAAGCAGGGCTCGACCCTCGCCGGCATGATGGACGCCTTCTCGATCGCGATCTCGATCGGCCTGCAGTACGGCGTTCCGTTGGAGACCTTCGTCCAGAAGTTCACCAACATGCGCTTCGACCCGGCCGGCATGACCGACGACCCGGACGTGCGGATGTCCGCCTCGATCATGGACTACATCTTCCGCCGGCTGGCGCTGGACTTCATGTCGCCGGAGGAGCGGGAGGCGCTGGGCATCTACTCCGCCGAGGAGCGGGCGCGACAGCTGGAGACCGGTTCGTACTTCGCCGATGACGACGCCGAGGAGGTCGACGTCGAGGCGCTCGCCCAGTCCGCCCCGATCGAGACCGTCGACATCTCCACCGGTGGTGTCTCCGCCACCTGGGAGGTCCCGGGCTCGACGATGGAGCTGATGGAGGCTCAGCAGGGCCGCACCGCCGACGCCCCGCTCTGCCTCACCTGCGGGACCAAGATGCGCGCCGCCGGCTCCTGCTACGTCTGCGAAGGCTGTGGCTCCACGAGTGGTTGCAGCTGAGCGACAGGGTTGCAACGCGTGGGACGACGGCATCGGCGCGTCGTTTCACTCTGCTTTCAACCCTGTCGCTCAGTGGCGCCCGACGCTGAGCACAAGGGGGAGGGGCGGTCCCCACGAGGTGGGACCGCCCCTCCGGGCTTTCCGGGACCGTCCCGGGTGCCTCGGAAAGCCCCGCTCTTACGCGGCGTCGGCCTCGGGGGAGGCCCCGGGGCGCAGGGCGCCGACGATGCGGGCCTCGGCGGCGTGCTCCACAGCCGCGACCTCAGCGAGTGCAGCTTCGGCCAGTGCCGCGGCCTTGACCGGCCGGTTCTGGCGCAGCATCGCGACCAGCGCGAAGGCGGCCAGGACCATCACGGCGCCGCCGTAGTACTGCGAGGTGGCCATGATGTCGCCGGTCTCCACGACCAGGAGGCCGGCGATGATCGCGGGGCCGCCGAAGGCGACGTAGGAGATGACGAACAGCACCGAGACGACGCCGGCGCGCTCGTGCGGGCCGGCCACCATCACCACCGAGCGCAGGGCGCCCTGGAAGGCGGCGCCGAAGCCGGTGCCGGCGACGATCGCGGCGAGGAAGAAGCCGAGGCTGGAGGCGTCACCGGCGAACAGGGTCAGCCCGACGCCGGAGAACAGCGCGGCGGTGCCGATCACCATCGAGGTGTGCGGGGCGGTGTTCTGCAGCGCGAGCACCGCGACCGCGCCGGAGGCTGCGAGGACGAACAGCGCGCCGCCGCCGTAGACGTGGTTGACCGAGCCGGTGATCCGGTGCACCAGCGCCGGGCCGAGGGAGCCGTAGAGGCCCGCCATCGACCAGCAGGCGATCATGGCCGGCGCAGCGGCGATCAGTGGGCGCCGCGCCGCAGCCGGCAGCGCGAACTGCGGCTTCAGGGACGCGAGCGCGCCGGGCTTGGGGGTCACCGTTTCCGGCATGAACGCGACGCCGACCGCCTGCAGGGCGAACAGGCCGAACATCACCAGGTAGATCAGGTGCTGCGGGGCGGGCAGCCATTGCACGAACGCTCCGGAGATCACCGCGCCGGCACCGGTGCCCAGCATCGGGGCCACGGCGCTCGCGGTCGCGCCGCGCAGCTTGCTCAGGTCGAGCATCCCGGCGCCCATCGCGCCGATCGCCGCTCCGGTGGAGATGCCCTGCACGAACCGGGCCGCCATCAGCACCGGGACGTTCTCGGCGATGACGAAGAGGATGAGCGCCATGGCCTGGGCGCCGAGGGCGCCGAACAGGACCGGCCGGCGGCCGACGTGGTCGGACAGTGCCCCGACCGTCAACAGCGCGCCCAGCACGGAGACGGCGTACACCGAGAACACGATGGTGGTCGTCATCGCGGAGAAGCCCCACTCGTCCTGGTAGACGCCGTAGAGCGGGGTCGGCGCGCTGGCGGCGGCCAGGAAGGTGAACGCCATCGAGGCGAGCAGCGCGAACGAGGCCCAAGCTGGCATCCGGTAGCGGGTGCGGGGCGGGCCATCCGGAGGGGCAGTCTCCGGGGCGGCGATAGCGACCATCGTTCGGTCCTCTTCGTCGGGCGGGGAGGGACGCAACCAGACAGGTCTGTCTGACCTCTTGAAAGTAGACAGACCTGTCTGTTAGAGTCAAGCGATATGAGCACCGTCACTGCCGAGAAGAGCTCCGCCGAGCGCGGCGGAACCGCCCGTGAGCGCCTCCTGAAGGCCGCGGACGAGCTCTTCTATGCCGAGGGCATCAACACCGTCGGCATCGACCGGGTCATCGAGCACGCCGGTGTGGCCAAGGCCAGCCTCTACAGCTCGTTCGGCAGCAAGGACGGCCTGATCCGTGCCTACCTGGAGCGCCGGCACGAGCTGCGGGTGGCCCGGATCGAGCGGCACCGCGCGCAGCACGTCGAGCCCAAGGCGCGGATGCTCGCGGTCTACGACTCCTTCGACGAGCTGATCAACAGCCCGGCCTGGCGGGGCTGCCCGTTCATCGCCGCCACCGGCGAGGCCCGCACCGACGCGACGGTGAACGAGGTTGCGGCCGTCACCCGGGACTACACGCGCCAGTGCTTCCTCGACGAGGCGACCGCCCTGGGGATCGCCGACCCCGCCGCGCTCGCCGACCAGCTCGTCCTGCTCTACAACGGCGCGGTGGTTGCGGCCGGTTATGTCGATCGGAGCGCGGCCGTCCGGGCGCGCGCGATCGCTGAGCTGGTCATCGACAGCGCGCCCCGCTGACCCACCACCTAACACTCGTTCTAGGCTGCTCGCTCGGTACCAAGAAGCGGCGGGAGACGGTGTGGATCGCAACGCGTTCTCCCGGTTCGTCTTCGGTCGGGACGCCGGCTCCTCCGTCGAGCGGGCAACCGGCCGGCAGTGGTTGCGTTGGTGGGGTTGCGGCAGCGCCGCGCTGGTCGGCGCGATCGGCATCCCGGTTCTCATCCTCGGCACCTACAACTACGACGAGAACCTGCGCGAGGCGGGCACGCCCAAGACCGCGCAGGTGATCGAGGTGGACCCGGCCAACGCGGGGTCGGACTTCACGGTGCGGGTCGGGGACCGGGAGATCGACCTGTCCAACCCGAAGCTGGTGCCCAAGGTCGGCGACTCCGTCGAGGTGGTGGAGGACGAGGACGGCCGCGTGGTCCTCGCCGACGACGTGGGGGCCAAGGACAAGGCGGTCGGTGACGCCGGCTTCGGTGCGTTCCTGTGCGTGCTGCTCTTCCTCGGCCTGGGCTGGGGCCCGGGCCTGGCGCCGTTCCGTGCGGTCAAGGCCCTCCGGGACAAGGACCTGATCAAACAGTCCGCCGTCGTCACGGTGACCGCCGTGGAGAAGGTCTCCTCTCCGCAGGGACCTCTGATCGGGGCCTGGCGGCGGGGCAACCGCCGCTACTACGCCGTCGACGTGCGGATGCCGGACAAGCGGCTCATGCGTTGGCGCGGTCCGTTGGCCCGCGAGCCCGAGATCGGCGCCAAGCTGAGCATGGTCGCGGGCGGCTTCCCGGACGACTGGGTCGTGCTGGTCAGCGCCGTCAAGGGCACGGACTCCGAGGCCGTGCACTGGCCCGCGGCACCACTGACCGCCGCGGAGTGATCAGGCGGTGGTCCAGGGGGTGGACACCTGGACTACTTCTTTCGGCGGGTGATGCGCTGCCCGAGCACGATGGCGAAGGTGGCCACGAAGGCCCCCGCCGCTCCGGAGAACGCACCGAAGAACGGCAGCACCGCGAACGTCGCGAAGACCAGCGCGGCCGCCACCCCGCCGGAGACGGCGGACACCTTCACCGAGGACTCGAACCGGCCCGGGGCGCGCTCGACCGCAGCCGCCTCCGGCTGCCGGGCCGGGGT
>NZ_JACDFE010000005.1:11383-45514 GCF_013815995.1 Sporichthya sp. | reverse complement strand
GGCAGCGTCGAGGACCGCGCCATCCGGGCCAACTCCGCGCGCTGCTCACTACTGACCGGCAACGCCGGTGCTGTCTTGATCGGCATGATCAATCATACCGCGCTAATTCACAGACAGACCACTAGGCCGCGCGGCGGAGCATCGCGCTGACCTCGGCGACGATGCGATCGGGCCGCTGGTACACGTCGTAGGCCCCGTAGCGGAGCAGCGGGAAGTTCGCGACGACGAGACCGTTCTCCCTCACATTGTCGGCGGCGCGCTGATCCGGGTCGCGGTGGTAGTCGCCGTCGTACTCCAGGCCGAAGTCCGGGCGGAGGTACCCGATGTCGGGCTTGCCGAGGAAGTTCCCCTTCTCGTCGTACACGGCCTCGTTGAGAAGTGGCGGCTCGGGCAGGCCGCCGTAGACGACCACGACAAGGCGGAGTCGCGTTTCCATAGGCGACGCGGCACCGGGCCGGGACAGCGCGAGTGCGTCACGGACGTGCGCCACGTACGGGCGGCGCGGTCGCTCGTCGGCGTACCGCGTCATTCCACTGCGCGTAACCAACCCGGCGTGGAGGAACGAGTCGGCCCACACCACGCTCTCGGTGGCATTCGCTCTCGCCATCAGGCCGAAGCAGGTGCGCTCCGGTGTGGTCACAGGCACCCCGTTCCAGAGGTCTACGTCGCCCTCGTCGAGCGTGAGCCGCCGGCTCCGGACCCCGGCGCGCGAGTGCGCGCCGCGCTCGCGAGGTGCGCCGAACTCCATCGGAACCGGTGTGCCCGGGCGCGGGGTCCAGAGGCCGAACAACCAGGCCGCTGTGCGATCGGTGGCGACGGCGCCCGGTGGCAGCGCGAGACGGGCCGCCTCGAACCGAACTTTGTCGGTGAGGGGGATCGCGACGTGGAGGTAGACGTCTCGGAAGAGGCGAACCCAACAGCGGGATCGAAGTTGTTCAGGGGACAGGCCGGCCGCCAGTCCGGTGCGACGGGTGAACGGCCCGATCGTCAGCTCCGGTGGGACGAAGGCACGCGGCGCCACCTAACGCTCCCCTCGGTTTGCGACCGACTCTGGGCGCGCGGACGGGCTATGCCGGGCTACGGATAGACCGCCCACGCAGCCAGAGTGGGTGGGTAGCCACGGCGTCACGCGGGCTTGGTCGGCGTCGAGCTTGGATGTCCCCGCCGAGCGGCCAGATAGGGCGCGAAGGCGATGACCTCCGCGTCCTTGCAGCGCAGCTGTTGGCGCACCTCGTCAGTCGGATCCCGTCGCGCGAACGCGCCCAGGATGACGTCCGCTTCTCGTTTGCCCCGCCGGCTCATCAGGTCCCCCTCGCTCGTGTCGGGCGAGGGAACCCCGGACGCCGGTGGTTACGCGACCGTCGGTTGCGGATCTGTGGACAACTCGTGTCGGCGGCGGCTCTTTTGCCTCCGCGCCAGGCGCGGAGAGCGTGTGTTCGTGGGTGCCCGTACGGACGCGAACGAGCAGGAGAGCGTTGTCATGCGACCGAAGCTCGAGGGCCGCGTTCCCTGAGTCAGCTGGGACCGACCGGCCGCCGCTTGTGCAGACGCGCGCGGTCCGCAGCGGCTTTGCCGGCGGCCCAGCCGGCGGAGTTCGACACCGTGGACCGCCGTGCGGTGCGCAGTGTCGGGAACAGTTCGGCGACCCGGGCGTCGACCTCCGCGGCATGCCGGGTCAGGACAGGCAGGAGGCGGTCCCGGTCGGCGGATTCGGCAACGACGGCGGCGGCGGCCTCGGCCAGGCGCTGACGGATCCGCACGGCGAAGGCGAGCAGGAAGGCGCGGCGGAAGGACTTGATCGTCGACGAGCCGCCGTAGCCGAACTCGCGGCGGTGCTGGCGCATCGCGACCTCGGCCTGGGTGAGCAACGACGTCGTCAGCAGATCCACCGCGTCCAGGTCACCCGGGGTGCCGAGGAGGGTGACCAGGTCGTCGGCCGGGGTGAACACGCAGCGGCAGCGGTTGGCGCCCGCAACCGCGTCGACCAACGACGCCTTCGCCGACACGTACGGCGCGTTCAGAATCAAACGACGGGTCTCGACGCCGTTCCCGTTGCCCGGCTCCATCGTCTCGCTTGCGAGCAGCGCCTCCAGTGCGTACTTGGTGATCAGCTCCTGGGCCTTCGCCGTGAGCGCGTCGGCCTCCTCCTCGAACGTCGTGGACTCGGCCTTGGCCAGCAGTGCCCGTACCCGGGCGAGGTACTTGGCCCGATCCGGCGCTACCCCGTTGATGCTCATCGCGTCCCGCCCCTCCGCGCCGTCGGTCGACGCGGGTGGAGCGTTGCACCGGCTACCGACATGACCCTCGACCTCGCGACTGGGCTGTGGACGACCGTCAGGCCGGGACGGGGATCTGGTCGGTGATGCCCCCGTCGAGGGCGGGCGAGGCGGCCGGGCGGACCCGGGTCGCGAGCACGAGCCGGACGGTCGCGATCACCAGGCAGCCGGCGCCGAACATGTGCAGTCCGACGAGAACCTCGGGCAGGTCGGTGAAGTACTGGACGTAACCGACGGTGCCCTGCGCCAGCTGAACCGCGAGCATCACCCGGGCCGCGACCACGACCGGGCGCGGGGCGCCGCTGCGGGTCAGCAGGACGTTGAGCGCGACGGTGCCGAGGACGAGGGCGATCACCGAGTCGGCGTGGACCATCGAGAACACGTGGGTGTCGAGGCCGGTGCGCGGCGCGTCGACGTCCCCGGCGTGCGGGCCGCTGCCGGTCACGACCGTGCCGAGGTAGAGGACGACGGCGGTCAGGGCGAGCAGGCCGAGCGCCAGTCGCTGGGCCGCCTCCGGCACCAGTCGGGCCGGGGGAGCGTCACCTTCGCCGATCCGGCGATAGAGCACTGTGGACAGGCCGACCAGCACCATCGAGAGCATCAGGTGACCCATGACGACCCACGGGTTCAGGTCGGTGAGGACGGAGATCCCGCCGATGACGGCCTGGGTCGGGATGCCGATGAACAGCACCAGCGCCAGCCGACGGATGTCGGCCCGCGCGGGGCGGGAACGGAAAGCGCCGATCAGGGTCGCCAGCGCCACCGCGCCGAGGACGTAGGTGAGCATCCGGTTACCGAACTCGATCTGCTCGTGCAGGCCCAGTTCGCCGGTCGGGACGAAGGAGTCCTCCTGGCAGCGCGGCCAGGTCGGGCAGCCCAGGCCGGAGCCGGTCAGGCGCACCGCGCCGCCGGTCACCACGATGCCGAGGTTCGCGACGATCGAGGCCAACGCCAGCCGTCGCAGCCCCAGCGTCCCGGGCCGGAAGCGCTCGGAAGTCGTCGTCACCGCGTCATCGTAGGCGGGCCGATCGGCGACTCTGGCCGCGGTGCAGGGCTATCGCGGCGAGGCGATGGCCCGAGCGCGCGACCAGAGTGGGGTTACTCCCAGCGGAACCAGCGGGCGGCGGCGGCCAAGGCCAGAGCGGCCCAGGCGGTCAGCACGAGCAGGGCGGACCACGGGGTGGCGTCGGTGCCGGTGAGCACGTCGCGCAGGCCGGTGGCGAGGGCGGCGGCGGGGGTCAGCTCGAGCACGTCCTCGGCGCCGCCGAACTTGTCCAGCGGGATCACGATGCCGCCGCACATCAGCAGCACCAGGTAGACCAGATTCGCTGCGGCCAGGGTGGCCTCGGCCCGCAGCGTGCCGGCCATCAGCAGGCCCAGGCCGCTGAACGCCGCGGTCCCGATCAGCAGCAGCGGGACCACCATGGCGACGTCACCGGAAGGGTCCCAGCCGAGCGCGAAGGCCGTCGCGACCAGCAGCATCAGCTGCAGCCCGATGACCACGAGCACCGAGAGGGTCTTGCCGGCCAGCAGCGCCCATCGCGGCAACGGGCTGACCCCGAGCCGCTTGAGCACCCCGTACCGGCGCTCGAACCCCGTCGCGATGGCCTGCCCGGTGAACGCCGTCGACATCACGGCCAGGGCGAGGATGCCGGGGGCGAGGAAGTCGACCCGCTCGCCGGGGCCGGTGTCGACGACGTCGACGGCCGAGAACAGCACCAGCAACAACGTCGGGATGATGACGGTGAGCAGCAGGTTCTCGCCGTTGCGCAGCATCATCCGGGTCTCGAAGGCTGCCTGGGCGCGCACCATCCGCGCGACCGGCGCCGCGCCGGGCGCGGGGGACAGGTCCAGGCTCATGGCTCCAACCCCCGTCCGGTCAGGTCCAGGAAGACGTCCTCCAGGCTGCGGCGTTCCACGAGGAGCCCATCCGGCATCACGCCCAGGTCGGCGCACCAGGAGGTCACCGCGGCCAGCGTGGTCGGGTCCATCGGGCCCGACACCACATAGACGCCGGGGGAGGGCTCGGTGGCCACGGTCCCCTCGGGCAACGCGCCGGTGAGCGCCGCCACCGGCAGGCCGCCCGGGGCACGGAAGGTGAGTGAGTTGGACACCCCCACCCGGGTCAGCTCGGCGGGCGTGCCGCCGGCGATCACCCGGCCGTGATCGACGATGTGCACCTGGTCGGCCAACGCTTCCGCCTCGTCCAGCAGGTGCGTGGTGAGCACGACGGTGACGCCGTGCTCGCGCAGCGAGGAGATCAGGTCCCAGGTGCGGCGGCGGGCGTGCGGGTCCAGGCCTGCGGTCGGTTCGTCGAGGAAGGCCAGTTCGGGGCGCCCGATGACGGCCAGCCCGAGGGCGAGCAGTTGCTTTTCCCCGCCGGACATCCGCCGGTAGGTGGTGCGCCGCGCATCCTGCAGGCCGAGCAGGTCGAGCAGCGCCGCCGGGTCCAGCGGGTTCGCGTGCAGCGCCGCGACGTGACGCAGCATCTCTTCCGGCTTCGCGCCGGAGTACACCCCGCCGGCCTGCAGCATCACCCCGATCCGGGGTCGCAACGCGGCGTGGTCGCGGCGCGGATCCAGGCCCAGAACCTGAACCGATCCGGCGTCGGCCACCCGCAGCCCGGAACAGATCTCCAGCGTCGTGGTCTTGCCCGCCCCGTTAGGCCCGAGGACGGCGGTCACCCCGCCGCGCGGCACGGTGAGATCGAGCCCGTCGACCGCCGCCCGCCCGCCGTAGCTCTTGCGCAGGCCGGAGATCTCGATGGCGGGCCCGGACACGGCGGTCAGTGTAGGGATCGACCGAGCATGCCTCCGGACGGGTGATTTAGTTAGGCAAGCCTTGCCTACGTGTTGGATCTATGCTGAAGTTGTCCGTTTTGGGTTGGGCAACGCCGTGGAATTAGGTAACATCGGTGTTGTGAAAACCGTCCGCGACGACCGCGCCCTCGACCAGGGCAGTTCGGCGCGTGACCTGGGGCCGGTCGAGGACGTCACCGCCGGCACCCGCGAGCGGGTCGCCCGGGTCATCCTGGAGCATGGCCGGACCACCGCGGCGGATCTGGCCCAGCAGCTCGAACTCACCCCGGCCGCGGTCCGTCGGCACCTCGACGCCCTGCTGGCCGACGGCCTGATCACCGAGGCCGAGCAGCGCGGGCAGGCCTCACGCGGCCGCGGCCGCCCGGCCAAGGTCTTCGTCGTCACCGACACCGGCCGCCACCACTTCGTTCAGGCCTACGACGACCTGGCCACCTCGGCGCTGCGCTTTCTGGCCGAGACCGCCGGCGCGCATGCCGTCGAGGCGTTCGCAATCCGCCGGGTCGCCGAGATCGAGGAGCGCTACCGGCCACAGCTGGCCGCCGTCGCCCCGGCCGACCGGGCCGCCGTCCTCGCCGAGGCCCTGTCCGCGGACGGTTACGCCGCCAGCGTGCGCCCCGCCCCGGGTGGCGCGGCCGGCGAGCAGGTCTGTCAGCACCACTGCCCGGTGGCTCACGTCGCCGAGGAGTTCCCCCAGTTGTGCGAGGCCGAGACGGCGGCGTTCGGTCGCCTGCTCGGCACGCATGTCCAGCGACTCGCCACCATCGCCCACGGTGACGGCGTCTGCACCACCTATGTACCGACCGGAAGGACCACGTCATGACCAGCACGACCGAGACTGCCCTCGAAGGCATCGGCCGATACGACTTCGGTTGGTCCGATGCCAACGACGTCGGCGCCACCGCCCGGCGCGGGCTGTCCGAAGAGGTCGTCCGCAACATCTCCGGGTTGAAGAACGAGCCCGAGTGGATGCTGGAGCAGCGGCTCAAGGGTCTCAAGCTCTTCTACAAGAAGCCGATGCCGACGTGGGGCTCGGACCTGTCGGGGATCCACTTCGACAACATCAAGTACTTCGTCCGGTCGACGGAGAAGCAGGCGACGACGTGGGACGAGCTGCCCGCCGACATCAAGAACACCTACGACCGGCTGGGCATCCCGGAGGCCGAGAAGCAGCGCCTCGTCTCCGGTGTCGCCGCGCAGTACGAGTCGGAGGTCGTCTACCACCAGATCCGGGAGGACCTCGAGGAGCAGGGCGTCATCTTCCTCGACACCGACACCGGTCTGAAGAAGCACCCGGAGCTGTTCAAGGAGTACTTCGGCAAGGTCATCCCGGCCGGCGACAACAAGTTCTCCGCGCTGAACGCCGCCGTGTGGTCCGGTGGGTCGTTCATCTACGTGCCGCCGAACGTCAAGGTCGACATCCCGCTGCAGGCCTACTTCCGGATCAACACCGAGAACATGGGCCAGTTCGAGCGGACGCTGATCATCGTCGACGAGGGCGCCTACGTGCACTACGTCGAAGGCTGCACCGCGCCGATCTACTCCTCGGACTCGCTGCACTCCGCGGTCGTCGAGATCATCGTGAAGAAGGGCGCGCGCTGCCGGTACACGACCATCCAGAACTGGTCGAACAACGTCTACAACCTGGTCACCAAGCGCGCCATCGCCCAAGAGGGCGCGACCATGGAGTGGATCGACGGCAACATCGGCTCCAAGGTCACGATGAAGTACCCGGGCGTCGTGATGACCGGTGAGCACGCCCACGGCGAGGTGCTCTCGATCGCCTTCGCCGGCGAGGGCCAGCACCAGGACGCCGGCGCCAAGATGGTGCACGCCGCGCCGCACACCTCCTCGGCGATCGTGTCCAAGTCCGTCGCGCGCGGCGGTGGCCGCACGTCCTACCGTGGCCTGGTCAAGGTCCAGGAGGGCGCGCACCACAGCAAGTCGACGGTGCGCTGCGACGCGCTGCTGGTCGACACGATCAGCCGCTCGGACACCTACCCCTACGTCGACGTCCGCGAGGACGACGTGGCCCTCGGCCACGAGGCGACGGTCTCCAAGGTCTCCGAGGACCAGTTGTTCTACCTGATGAGCCGCGGCATGACCGAGGACGAGGCCATGGCGATGATCGTCCGCGGTTTCGTGGAGCCGATCGCCCGTGAGCTGCCGATGGAATACGCGCTCGAGCTCAACCGGCTGATCGAGCTTCAGATGGAAGGGGCCGTGGGCTAGTGCCCGGCACTGACATGGCGACGGCTGGAACCGTCGCCACGGAGTTTCCCGTGCCCACCGGGCGCGAGGAGGAGTGGCGTTTCACTCCGATGCGCCGCCTGCGTGGTCTGCACGACGGCACGGCCAAGCCCGAAGGCAAGGTCCTGGTCGAGGTCGACGCCCCTGACGGCGTCGTCGTTGAGACCGTCGGCCGTGACGATCCGAGGCTTGGCCGTTCGGGCGCGCCTTCTGACCGGGTGGCGGCCGCGGCGTTCGAAGGATTCACCACCGCCACCGTCATCACGGTTCCGCAGGAGCTGACTCCTGCCCCCACCGTGCTGACCCTGAGCGGTCAGGGCGCCGAGGGTGTGGCCTACGGCCACATCGTCATCGACGTCAAGCCCTTCGCGGTCGCGACGGTGGTGATCGACCACCAGGGCTCGGCCACCTACGCCGGCACCGTCGAGGTGCATGTCGGCGACGGCGCGAACCTGACGTTCGTGAGCCTGCAGGAGTGGGCCGACGACACCGTCCACCTCGGCCACCAGCGCATCATGCTCGGTCGCGACGCGACCGTGCGCGGAGTCGTGGTGACCTTCGGCGGCTCGGTGGTCCGGCTCTACCCGCAGGTGCACTACACGGCGCCGGGCGGGGATGCGGAGCTGCTCGGGCTCTACTTCGCCGACGCCGGTCAGCACCTGGAGCACCGCCTCCGCGTCGACCACACCGTGCCGAACTGCAAGAGCAACGTGGCCTACAAGGGCGCGTTGCAGGGCGACAAGGCGCACACCGTGTGGATCGGTGACGTCATCATCGGCAAGAACGCCACCGGGACCGACACCTACGAGCTCAACCGCAACCTGATCCTCACTGACGGGGCGTCAGCAGACTCGGTGCCGAACCTGGAGATCTACACCGGCGAGGTCGCCGGTGCGGGGCACGCGAGCGCCACCGGAAGGTTCGACGACGAGCAGTTGTTCTACCTCCAGTCGCGCGGCATCGCCGAGGCCGAGGCCCGCCGGATGGTGGTCCGCGGATTCTTCGCCGAGATCATCGCCCGGATCGGCATCCCGCTGATCCAGACCCGCCTGCTCGCCACGATCGACGCCGAGCTCGCCAAGACCCTCGCCTGACCGACCGCAACTGACGCAGCTGCGCTGCAATTACAGGAGCATCGCTTTCATGAGCACGCTGGAGATCAAGGACCTGCACGTCCAGGTCCCTGGAAAATCCGAAGATGGCGCCGAAGGCGTCAAGGAGATTCTCAAGGGGGTCACCCTGACGATCAAGCCGGGGGAGACCCACGCCGTGATGGGTCCGAACGGCTCGGGCAAGTCGACGCTGGCGTACACCATCGCCGGGCACCCGAAGTACACCGTGACCGGCGGCAGCATCAGCCTCGACGGCGCCGACGTCCTCGCGATGAGCGTGGACGAGCGCGCCCGCGCCGGGCTGTTCCTCGCCATGCAGTACCCCGTCGAGGTGCCGGGCGTCTCGGTGTCGAACTTCCTGCGGACCGCGAAGACCGCGGTCTCGGGTGAAGCGCCCAAGCTGCGCACCTGGGTCAAGGACATGAAGTCCGCGATGGAGCTGCTGGCGATGGACCCGACCTTCGCCGAGCGCAACGTCAACGAGGGTTTCTCCGGCGGCGAGAAGAAGCGCCACGAGATCCTCCAGCTCGAACTGCTCAAGCCGAAGATCGCGATCCTCGACGAGACCGACTCCGGCCTGGACATCGATGCGCTCAAGGTCGTCTCCGAGGGTGTCAACCGGGCCAAGGAAGGCGGCGAGGTCGGCGTCCTGCTGATCACCCACTACACCCGGATCCTGCGCTACATCGCGCCGGACTTCGTGCACGTCTTCGTCGGCGGCCGGTTCGTCGAGGAGGGCGGCCCGGAGCTGGCCGAGCAGCTGGAAGCCGAGGGCTACGAGCGGTTCCTCGCCAAGGCCGGGGCCTGACGATCGCCATGAATGGGCTGCTCGACCTCGACAAGATCCGGGCGGACTTCCCGATCCTGGACCGACGCCTGTCCGGGGACCGGCCGCTGGTCTACCTGGACTCGGCCAATACCTCGCAGAAGCCGCAGTCGGTGATCGACACGATCTCCGAGCACTACGCGCTGCACAACGCGAACGTGGCGCGCGCGGCGCATCAGCTCGGTGAGGAAGCCACCGCCGCGTACGAGGGTGCGCGGGACAAGGTCGCGGCTTTCGTCAACGCCCCGAGCCGCGACGGCGTGATCTTCACCAAGAACGCCTCCGAGGCGCTCAACCTCGTCGCCAACGTCCTCACCTGGGCCGGCGACCCGTACGGCATCGGTCCCGGCGACGAGGTCGTCATCACCGAGATGGAGCACCACTCCAACATCGTCCCGTGGCAGCTGGCGTGCGAGCGCCGCGGCGCGACGCTGCGCTGGTTCGGCATCACCGACGAGGGCCGCCTGGATCTGTCGAACATCGACGACCTGATCACCGAGCGGACCAAGGTCGTGGCCGTGACCTGGGTGTCCAACGCCCTGGGCACGATCAACCCGGTCGCCGAGATCACCCGGCGGGCCCACGAGGTCGGGGCGCTCGTCGTCGTGGACGCCTCGCAGTCGGTGCCGCAGATGCCGGTCGACCTGACCGCCCTGGCCGCGGACTTCGTCGCGTTCACCGGGCACAAGCTGTGCGGCCCGACCGGCATCGGGGTGCTCGTCGCCGAGCCCGAGCTGCTCAACCAGCTGCCGCCGTTCCTGGGTGGCGGCGAGATGATCGAGATCGTCCGCATGGAGGGCTCGACCTACGCCGAGGCTCCGCACCGCTTCGAGGCCGGTACCCCGCCGATCGCGGGGGCCGTCGGGCTCGGCGCGGCCATCGACTACCTCTCCGGCATCGGCATGGACGCCGTAGCCGCCCACGAGCACGCCATCACCGGGTACGCGCTGGAGCGCCTGCAGAGCGTGGAGGGCGTGCGCATCCTGGGGCCGACCGAGAACGTCGACCGGGGCGGCGCGATCAGCTTCGAACTCGGCGACATCCACCCGCACGACGTCGGCCAGGTGCTGGACTCCTACGGCATCGCGGTGCGCGGCGGCCACCACTGCGCGCGGCCCGTGCACGCCCGCTTCGGCGTCACCGCGTCCAACCGGGCGTCGTTCTACCTCTACACCAAGCCCGAGGAAATCGATTCTCTGGTCGAAGGGTTGGACGCCGTGAAGGCGTACTTCGCGAGGGGGTTGTGACCGGTGGACGTTGACGCGCTCTACCAGGAGATCATTCTCGACCACTACCGCAATCCCCGGCACAAGGGACTGCGGGAGCCGTACGAAGCGCAGGTGCACCACGTCAACCCGACCTGCGGGGACGAGGTGACCCTGCGGGTGCACGTCGCCGACGGCAAGGTCGCCGACGTCTCCTACGACAGCCTCGGCTGCTCGATCAGCCAGGCCTCAGCGTCCGTGCTCACCGAACTGCTGATCGGTAAGGACCTCGACGCGGCGATGGCCGTGCACAACGAGTTCCTGGCGCTCATGCAGTCCAAGGGTCAGGCCACCCCCGACGAGGACGTCCTCGAGGACGCGGTCGCCTTCGCCGGAGTCTCGAAATACCCAGCCCGCATCAAGTGCGCGTTACTGTCCTGGATGGCCTGGAAGGACGCGACCGCACAAGCCCTCGTGAACGGAGCCCAGTCATGACCACCAGCGCACCGACCGAGGACGACCTGACCGAAGCGATGCGCGACGTCGTCGACCCCGAACTCGGCATCAACGTGGTGGACCTCGGTCTGGTCTACGGCGTCAGTGTCGACGAGGCGAACATCGCGACGATCGACATGACGCTGACCTCCGCGGCCTGTCCGCTGACCGACGTCATCGAGGACCAGACGCGCCAGGCCCTCGAAGGCCTGGTCGCCGACTTCCGGATCAACTGGGTCTGGATGCCGCCGTGGGGTCCGGACAAGATCACCGACGACGGCCGCGAGCAGCTCCGCGCTCTGGGCTTCAACGTCTAACGGCGCGGCAAGCACCGGACGTCCGAACAGCCGTGAGCAATAACGCTCACTCTGTCGGACGTCCCGTGCGCACCGTCGAGGTCGAGGCCGAGCGGATCCCGCGCTGGTTCGCCAATTTCGCTGACCGCAACGGCGGTCTGACGCAGGCTCAGCTCACCCCCGAAGGTATTCGTGCGGCCGCGGGCAACGGCACGGTGGCGCAGTGCGTGGTCCCGTTCGCCGGGGACTGGGCGCCCGCCGGTGATCCCGTCGAGGCGCTGGGCGCGCACGTGCTCGCGGACCGCCGGGTGGGGGTGTTGCTGGTGCGCCTGGGCGGCTACGCGGCCGGGGTGTTCGACGGGGTGAAGCTGGCGGAGTCCAAGGTCGGCTCGAGGCAGGTGCACGGGCGGACCTCGGCCGGGGGCTGGTCGCAGCAGCGCTTCGCCCGGCGCCGGGAGAACCAGGTCGACGTCGCGCTCGACACCGCGGGCGAGGTGGCCGCGCGGATCCTGCTTCCGCACGTCGGTTCCCTGGACGCCCTGGTGCTCGGCGGGGAACGCAAGGCGGTGGACAAGGTGCTCGCTGACCGCCGCCTGGCCGGGTTTGCCGCCGTCGCGGCAGAGCCGCGCTTCCTCACGGTCCCGGACCCGAAGCATGTGGTGCTGCTCGCGACCCCGGCCTTGTTCCGCGCCGTGACGATCCACCTCACCGACCCCGCCTGAGCTGGTTGTCCACAAGTACGCCGAGAGCAGTGACCCGGGTGCCCGATTCGGCTCAGCATCCGAGAATGACGCCGACACCGGATCTGGAGACGCGAGTCAGCGCCTATGTCGGAACTATCAGTGCGATCCGAGACGACCAGCGCGAGATGCGGACCGACCTGCGGGGTCTGCGCGACGACGTCGAAGGTCTCCGTTCGGAAATGCAGGGTGGCTTTGCGATGGTGGCCTCGGGCTTCGAGGCCTCCACGACCGGCTGGACCGGTGGGACGATGCCAGCTGAGACTCAGGGCGCGGGGACGGCGACATAGGGGCGGACCATGCCCTTGTCGATGATGACCACGCGGTCGCAGTCGTACTCGCGCAGTTGCTGGAACTGCTCGGCGATGACCACGGACGTGCCGCGGTCCAGGCAGATCCGCTGCAGGGTTCCGTAGACCCGGTCCACGATCACCGGGGCCAGGCCCTGGGACGGCTCCTCGACCAGGATCAGGTCGGGCCCGGACATCAGGGAGCGGCCGATCGCCAGCATCTGCTGCTCGCCGCCGGACAACGTGCCGGCCAGCTGGTCGGACCGGTCGGAGAGGATCGGGAAGTAGGAGAAGACCTCGGCCCGTTGGTCGCGCAATCGCCGGGTGGCGATGTGCGAGGCGCCGGCGTCGAGGTTCTCCCGGACGGTGAGGGTGGAGAACACCCGCCGGCCCTCGGGGGAGTAGCTGATCCCGGCCCGGGCGCGCCGCGCCACCGGCCAGCGGTTGATCCGCTTGCCGTCGTAGCGGATCTCGCCGGCGAGCACCGCGACCGTCCCCATCACGGCCTGTAGCAGAGTGGACTTGCCGGCGCCGTTGCCACCGACCAGGATCACGATCTCCCCGGGGGCGACGCCGAGGTCGACGTCGAAGACCACCGGCACCCGGTCGTATCCGGCGCGCACGCCCTTCAGCTCCAGCCGCGGGTCAGCCACGATTGCCGGCCCCCGCCGGATCAGCCAGGCGTTCCCGCCACCCGGTGGTGGCCTCGCCACGGCCGGCCCCGAGGTAGCGCTCCTGCACCTGCGCGTCGGCGGCGATCGTGCCCGGCTCGCCGTGCGCGAGGATCTGACCCTCCGCCAGAACGTAGACCAGGTCACAGCCGTCGAGGACGGCCTTCACGTAGTGCTCGACCAACAGCACCGTGAGTCCCAGATCGGCCTGCAGCCGGCGGACCAGGCCGATCAGGGCGCCGGAGGACGCGGGATCCAGGCCCGAGGTCGGCTCGTCGAGCAGCAGGATCTGCGGGCCGGACAGCAGGGCCCGGCCGAGCTCGGTACGCCGGCGGGCCGAGAACTCCAGTTCGCCGACCCGCTCGTCCCAGTACCGTTCGATGTCGAGCAGGCAGGCAATCGCCCACGCCGCCTCCTCGGCCTCGCGGACCTGCCGCCACGGTGCCGGCATTCCCACCGCGAACTGGGCGAGGCTGCCCCGGATCCGCAGTCCCGCCCCGGCCAGCAGGTTGTCTGCGACCGAGAGCTCCTTGACGATGCGGGTGGTCTGGAAGGTGCGGGTCATCCCGAGGGCGGCCCGGTCCCACGGCTGGTCGCGGGTGACGTCGGAGCCGAAGATCCGCACCGTGCCGCGGTCGGGCCTGGTCAGGCCGGACACCACGTCGAACAGTGTGGTCTTGCCGGCGCCGTTGGGTCCGATCAAGCCGGTGAAGGACCCGGTGGGCACTTCGATGCTCGCCCCGCGCAGGGCACGCACACCGCCGAAGGACAGGTGGATGTCCTCGGTCGCAAGCGCCACGGGTTCGGTGCGCCGCGGCGGGAACCAGCTCTCGAGCGTCTCCAGGGCAAGCTGGCGGACGTCGTCGCTCGGGCCGATCTCGCGCAGTTCGGTGAGGCCGTCGGAACGCGCCAGCACCTCGGCCGCGGCGGTGAACGAGGACGGACGGCGAGAGCGCCGCTGCGCCGCCGGACCGAAACGCAGCCGGCGGTAGAGGTCCTGCAGCCGGCCGCCCAGCCCGCGGGACCCGCACAGCACCCCGGCCAACAGCGAAATGCCGGCCAGCAGCTGGTAGTTGACGTGCAACTTCTCCAGTTGGAGCGGGATGTACTGGAAGGCGACCGCCACCAGGAGCACGCCGGCCATCGAGTCGAAGCCGCCGAGGATCGCGATCGAGAGCCACAGCAGGGACGTCGTCGCGGTGTAGTTCACCGTCCCCGGGGTGCTGCCGTAGAGCGTCGCGGCGAGGATGCCGGCCAGCCCACCGAGCGCGCCGCACACGGCGAAGGCCAGGGCCTTGGTCTTGAGCGGTCGTACCCCGACCGCGACCGCGGCCTGCTGGTCCGCGCCGACCAGCATGATCGCCCGGCCGTAGGGGGAGAGGCGGAGCCGCTGCAGGAACATCAGCACCAACGCGACGACGCTCAGGACGAACAGATAGAACGCGCGGTCGTCGTGGCTGGAGACCTCGTAGCCGAAGATCTTCGGGCTCGGGGTGACCAGGCCCTGGTCGCCGCCGGTGAGCCGGTACTGGGTGAAGACGATCCGCTCGACCAGGATCTGCACGCCGAGGGTGAACACCATGACGTAGACCCCGGACAGCCGCACGCTGAACAGCGCGACCGCGAGCATCATCAGGATCCCGATCACCACGGACACGACGATCGCGATCACCAGCGGATGACCCCAGCCGTTCGGCCCCGGCCGGTACACCCAGGACCCCAGGTACAGCGAGGTCGCGTACACGCCGGCCGCGGCCAGGTTGATCTCGCGGGCCCAGCCCACCATCACCATCACGCCGAGCGCGAGCACGCCGATGATCAGCCCGGTGGTGACGGTGAAGACGCGGTAGTCGGGGGCGAAGAAGATCCAGCCGATCGCGACCACGGCGCCGACGAGGTTGAGCGGCTGACGCACCAGGGAGAGCAGCGGCCGGGATCGGCTGTAGGGGTTCTCGCTCATGACCGCATCGCCAACGCCGTGCGCGGAGAGTTGCGGTTGCGGAAGACCGCGACGGCGACCGCGGTCAGCACCATAGCGGCGAAGATCATGCTCTCGCGGGTGGCCGGGTTGATGTCGCCCAGCGCGGAGGTTGTGGCAAAGCTGTCGACGGTGCTGAGCACGACCGCGCCGAAGAGCGCGAGGGCCGGGCTGCTGAAGGCGCCGACGACCGCGACGGTGAGCGCCCGGAAGAACACCAGCAGGATCGCCGAGAGGTCGGTGCCGGCGAGCGGGGCGAGCAGCGCGCCGGCGAGCGCGGCCATCGCGCCGGCCGCGGCGTAGGACCCGACCCCGATCCGGTAGAGCCGGATGCCCGACCACCGCGCCGCCTCGACGTCGTCGGAGATCGCCCGGACGTTCACCCCGGCCCGCGTCCGGTTCAAATACAGCGAGACGAACACCACGAGGATCACGCTGATCAGCAGGCAGGCGAACCGGTGCGCGGTGACGTTGAACGACCACACCCGAAAGCTGTCGTCACCGAACGGGCTCGAGCTGATCGCCACGTCCGGGGCCACCGGGAAGTTCTCGGTGGCGACCGCGCCGATGATGAGCATCGCGGCGATGGACACCGTGGACAGGGTCAGCGGCGGCAGGAAGGCGATCCGGCCGTTCATCATCACCAGGCCGTAGGCGGCTCCGACGCCGGCCCCGATGCCCAGCACCACGACGAGCGCGACCCAGCCGGGCATCGTGTACTCGACGGTGAAGTGGTAGTAGCCGTAGGCCCCGACGACGGCGATGCCGTAGTGCACGAACCCGATCGTGCGGCTGATCCGGTAAGTCAGCACGAGGGCGATCGCCAGCACGCTGAAGATCCCGGCGTTGGCCAGCCCGATCACGAACGCCGGGCCGAACAGGTCCGGGTTCGGGTCGATTCCGAGCATGCGCCAGCTTTCGAGTCGGTCTGCCTGCGACCCCCCGGGACGTGGGGGAGGCGCCGGAACGGTTCGTTTGCGGGCGGGACCAGCGTAGCCCGAGGGTGATTCGGACCACAGGCCCCGTGGGTTCGGTGGGGAATCTCCGGCCGGAACCGCCGGTAAACTCCGGCCAGTGAGCTTCTCTTACTGCACGGCTTGATCACCGCATCCGGTCTGGAGCTGCGCGTGGGGGCCCGGCTCCTGCTCGGCGCGGCCAGTTTCCGCGTGGGCGCCGGCGACCGGATCGGCCTGGTCGGGCGTAACGGCGCGGGCAAGACGACGCTGACCAAGGTGCTCGCCGGCGAGGGCCAGCCCGCCGCCGGGCAGGTCACCCGCGCCGGCGATGTCGGCTACCTGCCGCAGGACCCGCGCACCGGTGACCTCGACGTGCTGGCGCGGGACCGGATCCTTTCCGCCCGCGGCCTGGACGAGATCGTCGCCGGGATGCGCGCCACCGAAGGCCAGATGGCGAGCGCCGACCCCGACACCCACGACAAGGCGATGCGCCGCTACACGCGGCTCGAGGCGGAGTTCGTCGCCAAGGGCGGCTACGCCGCCGAGTCCGAGGCGGCAGCCTTCGCCGCCAGCCTCGGGCTGCCGGACCGCGTGCTGGGTCAGCCCCTGCACACCCTCTCCGGCGGCCAGCGCCGCCGCGTCGAGCTGGCCAGGATCCTGTTCAGCGGCGCCGGCACGTTGCTGCTGGACGAGCCCACCAACCACCTCGACGTGGACTCTGTGGTGTGGCTGCGCGACTACCTCAAGACCTTCCCCGGGGGGCTGATCGTGATCAGCCACGACGTCGCGCTGGTCGAGCAGTGCGTGAACCGGGTCTTCCACCTCGACGCCAACCGCTGCGAGCTCGATCAGTACAACGTGGGCTGGAAGGCCTACCTCCAGCAGCGCGAGACCGACGAGCGCCGTCGGCACCGCGAGCGGGCCAACGCCGAGAAGAAAGCGGCCGAGCTCACCACGCAGGCCAACAAGATGCGGGCCAAGGCGACCAAGGCGGTGGCCGCGCAGAACATGCTCCGCCGAGCGGAGAACCTCGTCGCGGGCCTCGAAGGCCAGCGCAAGGCCGACAAGGTCGCCAAGATCCGCTTCCCGGAGCCGGCGCCCTGCGGCAAGACCCCGCTGATGGCGACCGGGCTGTCGAAGTCCTACGGCAGCCTCGAAGTCTTCACCGACGTCGATCTCGCGGTCGACCGCGGCGCCCGGGTCGTCATCCTCGGTCTCAACGGCGCCGGCAAGACGACGTTGCTGCGGATGATGGCCGGCGTCGAGGAACCCGACACCGGCGAGATCGTGCCCGGCCACGGGCTGAAGATCGGGTACTACGCGCAGGAGCACGAGACGCTGGACCCCGAGCGCACGGTGCTGGAGAACATCCAGTCCTCGTCGCCGGACATGCCCGAGACCGACCTGCGCAAGTTGCTCGGTTCGTTCCTGTTCACCGGTGACGACTCGGAAAAGCCCGCCGGGGTGCTCTCCGGCGGGGAGAAGACCCGCCTCGCGCTGGCCGCGCTGGTGGTCTCCAGCGCCAACGTGCTGCTGCTCGACGAGCCCACCAACAACCTCGACCCGGCCAGCCGCGAGGAGATCCTCGCCGCCCTGCGCCGCTACAGCGGGGCCATCGTGCTGGTCTCCCACGACGAGGGCGCCGTGCTCGCGCTCAACCCCGAGAAGCTCATCCTGCTGCCCGACGGCATCGAGGATCTCTGGGGCGATGAGTATGCGGATCTTGTCGCCCTTGCGTGATCGTTTTTGACGATCTGGGCCAGTTCGTTCCGGTAGGGCATGACATCTGCCAGTACGTCATATGCCTGGCGTCACCTGTTTCGCGGAACACCCTCACCTTTGCTGTCCATCAAGCCGATCATGCAGGTCTCGGGGTCAGAGACCGGTTCGCGTTTATGCGACAGTTCGATCGGAGGCACCACCGTGGCCGAAACCCTTCGGAAGGGAAGCCGAGTCACCGGCAGCGCGCGAGAGCGTCTTGCTGGCGACCTGAAGAAGAAGTACGGCCAGGGGCGCAGCATTCGCGCCCTCGCCGAGGAGACCGGGCGTTCCTACGGGTTCGTCCACCGCATGCTGACCGAATCCGGAGTCACCCTCCGCGGCCGTGGCGGCGCAACCCGGGGCAAGGTCAAGGCCTAACGCCTGGACACCTCCGCTTGAGCACACAAGAACCGGCCGTCGCCGTGCGTCGGCCGGTTCTTTGTGCGCCGATAGTGGAGTTGGACACCGCCCCGAGCGCCGAGACCGGTGTTCAACTCCACTATCGGGAGAGTCTGTGCACGGTCAGTAGGGTCGGCGTCATGAGCGAAATGACCGTGGTGAAGTCCGAGGTCCTCATCGCCGGCGGCATCCGCCTGGAGATCGACGGGGCCGCGGCCACGGTCGTGCTCGACCGCGCGGACCGTCGCAATGCGATGACGCCGACGATGTGGCTGGCTCTCGGGGCCGTCCCGGAGCTCCTGCCGGCCGAGGTGCGCGTGGTCGTCATCCGGGGCGAGGGCCAGACCTTCTGCGCCGGGCTGGACCTGCGATTGGCCAGCCCGGAGGGCGTGCCGGGCGAGGGTTCGTTGGGCTCGATCATCTCGGGCATGGACGACGCCGGGATCGCGGAGCGGATCGGGATCTGGCAGCAGGGCTTTCTCTGGATGCGGGACCCGCGCTGGATCACGATTGCGGCGGTGCAGGGCGCGGCGGTCGGCGGTGGCTTCCAGCTCGCGCTCTCACCCGACCTGCTGATCGCCGCCGACGACGCCAAGTTCTGCATGAAGGAGAACGCGCTCGGCCTGATCCCGGACCTGACCGGCACCAAGCCGCTCTACGACCGCGTCGGGTACTCGCGTGCGCTGGAGATCTGCGCGACCTCGCGCTGGATCGACGCGGCCGAAGCCGGCCGTCTCGGTATCGCGCAGGCCGTGGTTCCGCTCGCCGAGCTGGAGTCCGCGGTGGCGGCCCAGGTGGCCGCGTTGCTCGCGACTGTCCCGGCGCCCGGGGTGGCGGTGAAGGAACTGCTGCTCGGTGCAGACCGCCGCGACGCGATCGAGCAGGCCCGGGCGGAGCGCGAGACCCAGGTGCCGCTGATCCGCGCCATGACGGCGCGGATCACCGCCGGGCGTTAGGAGGTCGACGGTTGAGGACCCTGCACATCGGCCTCCGCGTTACCGATCTTGAGCGCGCGATCGGGTTCTACACCGCCGTGGGCTACGGGATCATCGGCAGCGTCCCCGAGTCCGGCCAGGGCCATCTGACCATGCTCAAACTTCCCGGCGACGAGTTCGTCACCATCGAACTCGTGCACAACCCCGGGGAGCCGGCAGTTGAAGGCAGAAGCAACCTCAACCACATCGTCATCCACGTCGACTCCATGGACGTCACCCTCGCCGAGCTCGCCGACCAGGGCATCGATGCCGAAGTGCCGAGATCGCCCGACGGATCTGCAGACTTCCTCACGACCTGGATCGTCGATCCGGACGGCAACCGGATCGAGTTGGTCCAGTGGCCGGACGGTCACGCCGACGGCATGAGCTCCGCCGACTGGGCGAACTGAACCCCTGATTGATCAGCGAAGCGTCTCCGTGGTCCTGTCACTAAAATCGGATCAGATGACTACGCCAGGAGCACCGTGACGCAGCTGTCCCCGTGGTCGACCTACCGGGCCTACACCAAGGTCAAGCCCGGCAAGGCGGCCAAGGGGACGGCGCGTCGCATTTTGGGGTACGCCCAGTCCTACCGCGCCTGGATCGCGTGGTTCATCACGCTGGTCGTGCTGGACTCGATGCTCATCGTCGCCACGCCGCTGCTGCTCAGGAAGGTCATCGACGACGGCGTGATCCCGGGAGACCGCTCGCTGGTCACCACCCTCGCGCTCGTGGTTGCGGTGATCGCCATCGCGGACGCGATCCTCACGTTGATCCAGCGCTGGTACTCCGCGCGGATCGGTGAGGGCCTGATCTACGACCTGCGCACCACGGTCTTCGCCCATGTGCAACAGATGCCGGTCGCGTTCTTCACCCGGACCCAGACCGGCGCCCTGATCTCCCGGCTCAACAGCGACGTGCTCGGCGCCCAGTCCGCGTTCACCTCGACGCTGTCCGGCGTCGTGGCCAACTCGGTCAGCCTGGTGATGGTCTCCATCGCGATGCTCTACCTGTCCTGGCAGGTCACGCTCCTGGCGCTGGCGATGCTGCCGGTGTTCGTCATCCCGGCCAAGTACGTCGGGCGGCGGCTGCAGGAACTGACCCGGGAATCGATGGACTTCAACGCCGATATGAACATCACGATGGCCGAGCGGTTCAACGTCTCCGGCGCCCTGCTGGTCAAGCTCTTCGGCCGGCCCGGGGAGGAGACGGCGCGCTTCGACGACGCCGCCGCGGAGGTCCGCCAGATCGGCGTGAAGATCGCGATGGCCAACCGGTTCTTCTTCGCCTCGATGGTGCTGGTCGCCTCGCTGGCCACCGCGGTGGTCTACGGCGTCGGCGGCAACCTGGCGATCTCCGGGGAGCTTTCGGTCGGCACCCTGCTGGCGCTCGCCGCGTTGCTCAGCCGGCTCTACGCACCGCTGACCGCCCTGGCCAACGTGCGGGTCGACGTGGCCTCGGCGCTGGTCTCCTTCGACCGGGTCTTCGAGGTACTCGACCTGGCCCCGATGATCGCCGAGCGGCCCGGCGCACAGAGGGTTCCGCCCGGCCCGGTCGCGGTCGAGTTCGACTCGGTCGACTTCCGCTACCCCGGACCTGACGAGGTGTCACTCGCCTCGCTGGAGTCGATCGCGATTCGCGAGCGCGGCCCGTCCGAGCAGGTGCTCTTCGACGCCAGCTTCCGGGTCGAACCCGGCCAACTGGTCGCGCTGGTCGGGCCCTCCGGGGCCGGCAAGACCACGATCTCCCACCTGGTCGCCCGGCTCTACGACGTCACCGCCGGCGAGGTACGGGTCGGCGGCGTCGATGTCCGCGACCTCACGCTCGCGTCGTTGCACGACACCGTCGGGGTGGTCACCCAGGACGCCCACATGTTCCACGACACGATCCGGTCCAACCTGCGCTACGCCAAGCCCGGCGCCACGGATGAGGAGCTGTTGGCCGCCTGTCGGGACGCCCAGATCCTCGAGCTGGTCGAATCGCTGCCGCGAGGCCTGGACACCGTGGTCGGTGACCGCGGCTACCGGCTCTCCGGCGGGGAGAAGCAGCGCCTGGCCCTGGCCCGCCTGCTGATCAAGGCGCCCGCGGTGGTGGTGCTGGACGAGGCCACCGCGCACCTGGACTCGGAGTCCGAGGCGGCGGTGCAGCGGGCCCTGGCGAACACGCTGGCCGGGCGCACCTCGATCGTCATCGCGCACCGGCTGTCCACGGTGCGGGCGGCGGATCAGATCCTGGTGGTCGATTCCGGCCGCATTGTCGAGCGCGGCCGACACGCCGAACTGCTCGCCGCCGGGCGCCTTTACGCCGAGCTCTACCGGACCCAGTTCGCCCCGGTTTGACGCGAAGGTCTCCTCGTACGGCTCAACGAAAGATCATCCGAACGTATGGTTTCCGGGCTCGTGGAGTCCGCACGGAACCCCCCTGCGTCATAGCGCTACCGGTCGGGCCAGTGCTGGTCAGAAGCGCCCGGTGAGCGGCCATGGGGGAGTAGATGTCGGAGTTCGAGCGCGAGTACGGGGCCGAGTCGCCGTTTGAGGCGTTCTCGACCGAGGGGGAGTCCCCGGACCCTTCGTGGAGCCGGTCGCGGCTCTCCGAGGAGACCGACGCCTCCCGTGAGCTGCGCGCCGCCCGCCTGGTCTACGCCGGAGTACGGGACGCCGAGCGCGTCGCCGCCGTCGTCTACGGCTCGATCTTCCGCCGGGTCAAGGTCCACGTCGTGGGCCTGGAGAACGACCTGCAGTGGGTCTCCGCCGTCGAGGCGATGTGGGCCGCCGGGATCGTCGTCGTCCTCGAAGACATTGGACCGACCGAGTTCGACCAGCCGGCCTCGGCCGGGCTGCCGACGGACGATCAGGTCCGCACCGCCGACCTGATCGTGCTGACCGGGCAGTACGAGAACGACGCCAACGTGCTTGCGCAGGCGCAGCGCTGCGGCACCCCCGCGGTGCCGCTGCGGGCGCTCGTCCAGTCCTGACCTTCAACCTGACGTTCACGCTGCGCTCTCACCCGTACGGGTGAGTCACAGAAACGTCTGGGGCCTCTCCGCCGATATGCGGTGGACGAGGAGGTGCACATGCGGACGATTCCGACGACTGCCGGTGATCGCGTTGCTACCTACAGTGGCGTGACCTGGGGCCATCTCGATGGGGTCCGGGTCTACCTGGCCGGACCGCGTACGTGCCTCGACCCGGCCGGTTACGCGGCCCTTGCCGCCGGCCTGTTCGACCTGGGCCTGATCGCGCACCCCGTCGACGCTGCGTTCGAAGCGGCCGCTGCTGAGCTGCGGGCCCTCGGCGCCGAGGTGACCAGCCCCCATGAGCAGCTGTGGTGGCGTGGCGCCGAGGTCGGCGTCGACGAGCTGCGAACCGGGCGCGCCGCGAACGCCGCTGCCCCCGCCGCCGCCGACCTGGTTGTCGTGCTCGACGGCTGGCTCGACGTGCCGGGTGCGGTCGACATCGCAGTGATTGCCGCCCGCACGGTGGGCGTCCCGGTGCTGCTGGTCTCGGAAGCTCGGCAGGCCCGGGCGTTCAGAGGGAGCGCAGCGCTCCGCCGTCGACAGGCAGCATGACGCCGGTCAGGTAGGACGCGGCCGGGCTGAGCAGGAAGGCCGCGGCGCGACCGAACTCGGTCGGTTCGCCGTAGCGCCGCAGCGGGATCGCGTTGCTGTGCTTCGCCCGGTTCTCCTCGGGGTCGGCGCCGCCCAGGCTGTCGAGTTCGCGGATCCGGTCGGTCGCGATCCGGCCCGGCAGCAGCGCGTTCACCCGCACCCCGCGCGGGCCGAGTTCGTCGGCCAGGCTCTTGGCCACCATCGCCAGGCCCGGCCGCAGGCCGTTGGAGACGGCGAGCCCGGGGATCGGCGAGCGCACCGAGCTGGAGAGCACCAGGCAGATCGAGCCGCCGTCGCCGAGGCCGTTCGCGGCGGCCCGGGCGGTACGGACCGCGCCGAGGAACACCGTCTCGAAGCCGGTGCGCCACTGGTCGTCCGTGGTGTCCATCGCGGTGCCGGCCGGCGGCCCGCCGACGCTGATCAGCGCGCCGTCGAACTGGCCGAAACGGGCGTTGGCCGCGGCCACCAGGCGCTCGGCGGTGCCCGGCTTGCCGAGGTCCTCGGCCAGCCCCAACGCCACGTCCGACCCGAGCTTCTGCGCGGCCTCGGTCACCGAGGCTTCGTCGCGTGCGGCCAGCACCACCCGCGCCCCCTCGGAGACGAGCACCGACGCCGTCGCGAAGCCCAGACCCCGACTTCCGCCGGTCACCACGTAGACGCGCCCGTCCAGCCCCAGGTCCATGGCGGCATCCTGCCCGAGTCAGGGACCCGGGACACAGGTCCGTCCGGCGAAGGTAGGAGGGAGCTTCGGATTTCAAGATCAACATCACCAAGCGTGATCACGTTAAAATCGGCCCGGTGACAGCCTCATGACAGCGATGACCGACGTGGCCGAGGTGGCCGACTGGTTCCGTGCCGCCGAGCGGGTCACCGCCCTCACCGGCGCCGGAATCTCCACCGGCTCCGGGATTCCGGACTTCCGCGGCCCGCAGGGGGTCTGGACCCTCAACCCCGATGCGCAGCGGATGTTCTCCCTCGACGAGTACGTCCGGGACCCGCAGCTGCGGGTGACGGCCTGGATCAACCGCCGCGACCACCCGGCCTGGACCGCGCAGCCCAACCCCGGCCACCTCGCGCTCGTCGACCTGGAGCGCGCCGGGCGGCTGCGGGCCCTGCTCACCCAGAACATCGACGGGCTGCACCAGCGGGCCGGCTCCGACCCGGCACGGGTGCTGGAACTGCACGGCACCTTGTTCGGCGTCGAGTGCCTGACCTGCAACGCGCGCACCACCATGGAGGCGGGGCTGGCCCGGGTCGCGGCCGGGGAGCCGGACCCGCCGTGCGAGATCTGCGGCGGCATCCTGAAGGCCGCCACCATCTCCTTCGGCCAGGCGCTGCGCGCCGACGCCCTGGACTCCGCCGTCCGGGCGGCCGCCGACTGCGACGTCTTCCTGGCGGTCGGCACCTCGCTGCAGGTGCAGCCGGCCGCCGGACTGTGCGAGGTCGCCGTCTCGCGCGGGGCCAGGCTGGTGATCGTCAACGCCGATCGAACGCCCTACGACGACATGGCCGCCGCGCTGGTGCGCGAGGAGATCTCAGACGTGCTGCCCGCGCTCCTGGCGCGCTGACGCGGACCGCAGCTCGGCGGCCTCGCGCCGGGCCAGCAGGATCAACCCGATCGGGCCGATCATCGCGAAGACGTACCACTGCCAGCCGTAGGAGAGGTGCAGCAGTTCGCTGCTCGAATCCGGCAGTTCCTTCGGGTTGGGGGAGAACCGGCCGTCCACCACCGGCACCGCCGGCTCCTGGCTGGCCAGCTCCAGGTACCCGCCGTAGACGGGATAGGGCAGCGTCGCGGCGATCCCCGGCACGTCGATGCGGAGCACCTGGGCCGACGGGAGGTCGTCGGCCGGACGGGGGTCCTCGGTGGGGCGCAGGTAACCGGTCACGGTGACCGTTCCCGCCGGGGTCTCCGGCGGGGCCGGGTCGCCCTCGATCGGTGCGCTGATCCAGCCCCGGTCCACCAGCGCGGCCGCCCCGGCCGTGGTGATGACCGGGGTCAGGATCTGGAGGCCCTGCTTGCCGTCGCGCGGGCGGTTGCGCACGTAGAGCTGATGCTCGACGTCGTAACGGCCGGTCACGGTCGCCGCTCGGTACTCGTCCGCCGGCCTCACCGCCGACCCCACCGGCGACAGCTCGCCGTACGGCAGCGCCGGTGCCTTCGAGTTGTCCCGCACCTGGGAGTTCTCCTGCTCGGCGTCGTGCAAACGGTCGAACTGCCAGCCGGCCAGCCACAGGCAGCCGGGCACCGTCAGCAGCGCGACGACGAGCAACGCGATCCACCGTGGCGTCAGCAGGAACCGGTACACGGGCTCACCGTAACGACCCGGTGCGGGGCCACCTTTCGGAGAGGGTCCGAGTCCTTCCTGAGAAAGTTTGGCCTCAAGACCAACTGCTAGGCATCGGCAGTTACCACCCTCGGTGATGCAGTCACATGATCTGCAGCGGCCTCGCAGATGCGGGGCACGAACCTGGCAATTCGGACTCTCGAGGGAACATCGCCGCAGGTCAGAAGCTTGAATCGGGTGTCGGGTAGTCCGATCCGGACTACTCTGAAGAAGCTGGTCCCCGCCCGGATCAACATCCCCTGGAGATCCCCTTGCTGAAGTTGGCAGACACCTACGGCCGCGTGGCCAAGGATCTGCGCGTGTCGCTCACCGACAAGTGCAATCTGCGGTGCACCTACTGCATGCCGGCCGAAGGCCTGGACTGGCTGCCGAAGCCGCAGCTGCTCACGGACGAAGAGATCGTCCGGCTGATCGGCATCGCCGTCACTCGCCTCGGCGTGGAGGAAGTCCGCTTCACCGGCGGCGAGCCGCTGGTCCGCAACGGCTTCGTCGGGATCGTCTCCGAGGTCGCCAAGCTCGACCCGCGCCCGATGATGTCGGTCACCAGCAACGGCCTGGGCATGGAGCGCCTCGCGCGCCCGCTCAAGGACGCCGGCCTGGACCGGGTCAACATCTCGCTCGACACCGTGGACAGCGAGCTCTTCCACACCCTCACCCGGCGCGACCGGTTCGAGGACGTCGTGCGCGGGATGGCGGCGGCGGCCGATGCCGGCCTGGCCCCGGTGAAGGTCAACGCGGT
The DNA here is from genome assembly GCF_013815995.1 of Sporichthya sp. Lineage (GTDB taxonomy): Bacteria > Actinomycetota > Actinomycetes > Sporichthyales > Sporichthyaceae > Sporichthya. The sequence continues at coordinate 19,775 of NZ_JACDFE010000005.1, read as the reverse complement.
CCTGATGCGCGACGTGAACGACGAGGAGCCCGAGAAGCTCCTGCAGTTCTGCCTGGAGCGTGGCTACGAGCTGCGGTTCATCGAGCAGATGCCGCTGGACGCCCAGCACGGCTGGAACCGCGCGGACATGGTCACTGCCGACGAGATCCTCGAGAAGCTCCAGCGCCGCTACAACCTGACCCCCGAGCCCTCCAGCATCCGCGGCTCCGCACCGGCCGAGCGCTGGTTCGTCGACGGCGGTCCGGCGACCGTGGGCATCATCGCCAGCGTCACCCGCCCGTTCTGCGGCGACTGCGACCGGGTGCGCCTCACCGCCGACGGCCAGGTCCGCAACTGCCTGTTCGCCCGCGAGGAGTCCGACCTGCGGGCCGCGATGCGCGCCGGTGCCACCGATTCCGAGCTCGCCGTGCGCTGGCAGGTCGCGATGCGCGGCAAGAAGGCCGGCCACGGCATCGACGACCCGAGCTTCCTGCAGCCCGACCGCCCCATGTCCGCCATCGGCGGTTAGTTCAGGGCGGTACTCCGCGGGTCCGCGAGCGGAGCGAGCCGGACGCGAGCAAGCGAGGCGGTACTCCGGGGGTCCGCGAGCGGAGCGAGCTGGACCGCGAGCACGCGGGGCGCCGCGCCCCCGATGCGAGCACGCTGAGTGTGTGGCGTGCAGGTCGAGCGCGACCGAAGGAGCGGGAGACCGGAACGGTCACCACCAGCGCGCGTAGCGCGACGCGGCCGAAGGCCGCCTTAAACAGAGCAACACCGGGCGACCACGGGGGAAGTCGCCCGGCGTTGCGTTCCGGGAGCCTGACCAGCTGTTTCTTCAGGCTGTGACGCGAGTATTACACGCGTTTCCCGGGTGAATCTGGCTGTTTGCCGAAAGTCATGAGCCTTCTTCGGGTTGAAGTGGGGGCAGCTGGGTGCGAAGCGGCAGCTGCACTGGCGGCGGGGCGTTTCCGGCCGCCGGCCGGCCACTGTTGGCGGCGACCACCGCAACGTAGGGCAGCACGATCGCGCCGCAGAACAGGATCCAGCGCAGCGTGCCCTCGGTGACGATCGCGCCGAGGAAGCAGGCGGTGCGGACCGCCATCGAGAAGGCGTATTTGCGGGTGCGCAGCTTCACGTCGTCGGTCAGGCTCGAGCGCACGCCGGAGACGGTGTAGACCTCCTGGCCCGGCTTGCCGCGGTCCTTGTTGTGCACATCATCAAGGTACGTCCGATCGGGTCGACCCGACCATCCCGGGGTGCCGCTGTGGGCCGGCTCACGGCCACACGAGACGATGCCGGTGCAGACACCGGCAGCTGCCCATGATCGGAATGCCGTGAGCCAGGGAGACGACGATGTCCGAGCGCACGTACCGGATCACCGAGCTGGTGGGCACCTCGCCCGACAGCATCGAGCAGGCCATCCGGAGCGGCATCGCCCGCGCCAGCGCCACGTTGCGGCACATCGACTGGTTCGAGGTGACGGAGATCCGCGGCTACGTGCGGGACGGGGCGCTCGACCACTACCAGGTGGGGATGAAGCTCGGCTTCCGCCTCGAGGACCCGTGATCGGCGCTCCCCCGAGCGTGCGGACGGTCCTGACGGTCCGTTAGGTGGGGGCGGGCGCGCCCCCTGCGTCGCCCACCGAATCGTCGAGATTCGTCCTGCCGGTCCTGATCTACTGCGGCCTGTGCACCGCGGTGATCAGCTCACTGGGCGTGCTGCTGATCCCGACGATCGCCGAGGCGCAGGGGGTCTCGCTGTCCACCGGGCAGTGGATCCTGACCATTTCCTCCTTCACCGCCGCCGTCTCCACGCCGGTCCTGGGACGGTTGGCTGACCGCGGCGACCCGCGCAAGGTTCTGCTCGCCGCGCTGGGTGTGGTCGCGCTCGGCTCCCTGCTGGCCGCCACCGCCACCAACTTCGCGGTGCTGCTTCTCGGACGCGGTCTGCAGGGCGTCACGTTCGGCATCGTGCCGGTGACGATGACGCTCGCCCGCCGGCACCTGCCGGTGGAGCGCTTGCAGGCCGGGGTCGCCGCACTGTCGGTGACCGCTGTGACGGGGATCGGGTTGGGGTATCCGCTGACCGGGGCGGTGGCCGAGTACGGCGACTACCGGGCGGCGTTCTGGATCGCCGTGGCCTTCGCCGGCAGTGCGCTGGTGGTGGTGCCTTTCGTGCTCCCGCACTCACCGCCCGCGCAGCGCGCGACCGATCCGTTCGACGTCGGCGGCGCCGTGCTGCTGGGGGTGGGTCTCGGTTCCGGCCTGCTGGCGCTGGCCGAGAGCACCCGGTGGGGCTGGAGTTCACCGGCCACCCCTGGCCTGCTGGCCGCGAGCGCGGTGCTGCTCACGCTCTGGGTGCGCTGGGAGCTCCGGGCGCCGGCCCCCCTGGTCCGCCTCGACCTGTTGCGGTTGCCGGACGTGCGACTGGCCCAGGTGTCCGCGCTGGTCTTCTGGCTGGCCATGTTCGGCTCGTTCGCGGCGTCGGGCACGTTGGCGCAGAGCCCGGAGGGTGCGGGCTACGGGCCGAGCCTGAGCGCCTTCGCGGCCGGCTTCGTGATCCTGCCGCTCTCGATCGGCAGCCAGTTGGCCAGCCGGATCGGGGTGCGGCTGGCCCGCCGGGCCGGACCACGGGCGGTGCTCGTCATCGGCGCCGTCGCGGTGGTCGTGGCCAACGCGGGGCTCTACGGCCACCACGCCGAGACCTGGCAGTTGATATTCGGGATGTTCGTGCTCGGGCTGGGGGTGGGCGTCGCGCTGAGCACCATGCCGCTGTTGCTGCTGGGCGCGGTGCCGGGGGACCAGCTCGGCAGCTCGATGGCGGCCAACGGCGTGCTGCGCCAGGTCGGCGGCTCGATCGCGTCCGCCATGGTCGGCGCGCTGCTGGCCGCGCACACCGCCGGTGGCCTGGCCACCGACGCGGGCTACGACCGGACCTTCGGGATCGGGGCCGGAATCGGACTCGCTCTCACGATCTGGCTGGTCTGGGCCACGATCCGCTCACGCTCTGCGCCTGCATCCTGACACTGCGTAGATCAATTGAGGTTTTCCGCGATCGGGGGATCCTGCGACCCCCGACCGTGCGTCGGAGTTCCTGACACCTGGTGGATCGGGAGGGGAACTCGTGAGTCTGATGCTGGAGCAGGACCACACGGCTGAGGCCGAGTCCGCGGAGAAGCAGAGCTTCGGTCGTACCGTCGCCCGCGTGCTGATGCTCAGCGTCGTCGTGACCGCCCTCGTCGCCGGCCTGTACATGGCTTTCGGTGGCAACAGTGGCACTGACCCGCTGGCAACCGGGGCGAACAGCCCGGCCGTGACCGACAACGCCGCGAAGCCGGTGGCCGCCAAGCCGCAGCTGACCTACGAGGAGAAGGCGGCCGCGGCCGCCGACAAGCTCAAGGGCGTAAGCGTCGCCGGGCGCCGCACCGCGCTGATCAACTACCTCGGCAAGGTCGGCATCAAGATCACGCCGGCCAGCAGCCCGGCGACCGCCGCGACGACCGCGTGCGACTTCCTCAAGGACGGCACTGCGCCGAAGACGATGATCAATCAGGTCGCGGCGGGCGGTGGCTACAGCAAGCAGCAGAGCAAGGCGTTCCTGCTCGGCGCCTCGACGCTGTACTGCGATGGCTACGCCAAGAACTTCCGCTAAGCAGACTTGCGGTAACAGACTTCCGGTCACGCACCGGATCGCACGAGCGGTCGACGCGCCCGCCACCCGGCCACCCGGCCCGCCGGGAGGCGGGCGCGTTGTCTTCCGTGCCTAGGCTGGAGTCATGAGCATTCCTGTCGCGATCGCCGATCTGCCCGCCACCATCGCCAAGTACGACCTGTCGTTCCTGGTCAGCGTCTCCGCCGCCGGGCAGCCGCGCTTCCTGGCGCAGCGGCCGCGCGTCGACGAGGGAGCGGACGGGCCGATGCTGGTCGTGGACAAGGCCGGGGCCGGGACGCAGAAGGCGGCCGACGGTCAGATCGTCGCGCTGCTCTATCCGAACGCGGACGCGACCAAGCACTCGCTGATCGTGGACGGCACCGCCGAGCTGCGCGGCACGGAGCTGTGGATCACCCCGACCGCCGCGATCCTGCACATCCCACGCTGATGCTCCGTCACTTCCTCGCAGGAGATGCATTCTTGCGAGTGGGTCAGGAGGCCTGAGATACCGAGCTCATCAGGAAACCGTCGACGCGGACCGGGGGCATCGCGGCGCGGGTGAAGTAGTCGCTCCACTCGCGCGGCAGGCACGGCTGCGTCGGGCCGATCTCGGTCATCCGGCCGAGCAGGTCGACGGGGGAGACGTTGAACCGGAAGTTGTTCACGGCCCCGACCACCTCGCCGTGCTCGACCAGGTAGACCCCGTCGCGGGTCAGGCCGGTGAGCAGCAGGGTCTGGGCGTCCACCTCTCGGACGTACCACAGGCAGGTCAGGAGCAGCGCCCGTGAGGTGCCCGCGATCATCTCGGTCAGCGAGGGACCGGGGGACTCGGCGCCGAGAATCAGGTTGTCGATCGGCGGGGCGACGGCGCCACCGGTCTTGGCCGCGGTGAAGCGGGTGTTGATCAGGTTGGTGAGCTCGCCATTGCGGATCCAGTCGGTGGCGCCCATCGCCAGGCCGTTGTCGAAGACCGAGGACATGCTCGACGAGGAACCGGCGACCGCGAACGGGCAGCACTCCAGGCCCGGCGCCCCAGGGTCGCTGCGCAGCGTCAGCTTGGCGTCGGTGAGACGCTCGCCCACCCGGGTGCCACCACCGGGGGCGGAGAACACCGTCCGGCCCTCGGCCGCGTCGCGGCCGGCTCCGGTCCAATAGGCGTAGATCATCAGGTCGGACACCGCGCTCGGCGGCAGGATCGTCTCGTAGCTCCCCGCGTCCAGGGCGATCGCCTTCTCGGCCCAGCCCAGGCGCACCGTGAGCTCGGCGTCCAGGGCGGCGACGTCGACGTCGGTGAAGTCGCGGGTGGCCGTTCCGGCCCAGGCGGAGCGCGCGTAGTCGGCGCTCTTGGCGTTGATCTCGACCTTGCCGGTCGGCTGCACGTGGCGGAGCCGGATCCCGGCCGAGGTGCCGAGGTAGGTCGTGCTCAGGTTGTGGGAGGCGAACCCGAACAGCAATTGGTCTGCGCTGCGGGCCCGCTCGAACGCCGCCCCCAATCCGGTGGCGAGGTGGGAGAAGACCCCGATGGAGGTCTCGACGGGCGCGTTGTCCCAGCCGGGGACGGACGGCGCCTGCTCCGGGGTGACGAGCGGCCCGGCATCCTCGGCCGGGTCGTTGCGCCGGGCCGCGTCCTCGGCGGCGCGGACCATCTCGGCCAGCGCCTCGGTGTCCGGGTTGCTGCGGGAGACGACACCCACGGCGCCGCCGACGGTCGAGATCACCGTGACGCCTCGCGAGCGGCTGACCCCGTTGGTGGTCAGGGTGTTGCCGGCCCACCGCAGGTTGGCGTCGCTGTCCTCGGACACAATCACCTGGCAGCCGTCGGCGGTGGAGAGCCCGAGCGCCTTCTCGACGATCTGCTGCGGGCCCATCATGTGCGAACTCATCGAGTCACCGCCACGGACTTCGTCCTCGCGGGGACCGATTCGATATTCATCATGAACTCGCTGCGCTCCTTCATCGGCCGGCCTCCGCGAGGGTGTTGAGGACGCGCACGCCGCGGAACATCGCCACCGGACAGCCATGGCTGACCGCGGCCACTTGGCCCGGTTGGCCCTTGCCGCAGTTGAACGCGCCGCCGAGCAGGTAGGTCTGCGGGCCGCCGACCGCGGCCATCGAACCCCAGAAGTCGGTGGTGGTGGCCTGGTAGGCGACGTCGCGCAACTGCCCGGTGATCTTGCCGTTGCGGACGGCGAAGAAGCGCTGGCCGGTGAACTGGAAGTTGTAGCGCTGCATGTCGATGGACCAGCTCTTGTCCCCGACGATGTAGATGCCGTTCTCGATACCGGCGATCAGTTCCGCGGTGGACGGGCCGTCCGGCGCGGCGTGCAGGGAGACGTTGGCCATCCGCTGGATCGGGGTGTGGCCGGGGGAGTCGGCGAAGGCGCACCCGTTGGACCGGGACGCACCGGTGACCGCCGCGATCCGCCGGTCGAGCTGGTAGCCGACCAGCGTTCCGTTCTTGACGATGTCCCAGGACTGGGTGGCCACGCCCTCGTCGTCCCAGCCGGTGGTGGCCAGGCCGTGCGCCGTGGTCCGGTCACCGGTGACGTTCATGATCGAGCTGCCGTACTTCAGCTTGTTCAGCTTGTCCGGGGTGGCGAAGGAGGTGCCGGCGTAAGCGGCCTCGTACCCCAGGGCCCGGTCCAGTTCGGTGGCGTGCCCGATCGACTCGTGGATGGTCAGCCACAGGTTGGTCGGGTCGATCAACAGGTCGTAGCTGCCCGGCTCGACCGAGGGTGCGGCCAGCTTCTCGGCGAGCAGCCCGGGCAGCTCCGCCAGCTCGGCGTTCCAGTCCCAACCCTTGCCCTGGGTGTACTCCCAGCCGCGGCCGGCGGGCGGGGCGAGGGTGTCCATGGTCTCGAACCGGCCGCCTTCGGGGTCGATCGCGGTCGCGTTCAGGTTCGGCTGGATCCGCACCCGCTGCTGGGTCGTCGAGGTGCCGGTCAGATCGGCGTAGAACTTGTTCTCCAGGACCGCGAGCAGTTCGGCGTCGACGTGCGAGACCCCGGGAGCGTTCAGGACCCGGTTGCTCCAGTCCGTCAGCAGCGCGATCTTGTCGGTCTCGGAGATCGAGAACGGGTCGATCTCGTAGGCCGACACCCAGGTCGCGTCCGGGTAGGACGGCTCCGGGGCGAGCTCCACCGGCTCGGTGTTCACCGGCCGGCAGGTCCGGGCCACCTCGACGGCCTGCTCGGCCATCCGGACCGCGGACTCCGGCGTCAGGTCGATGCCCGAGGCGAAGCCCCAGGTGCCGTCCACGACGACCCGCACCGCGAACCCGACGTCCTCGGAGTCCGAGCTGGCCTCGAGCCGGGAGTCGCGCAGCCGGATGGCCTGGTTGCGGACCCTCTCGAGGCGGAAGTCGGCGTGGGTGGCGCCGAGGGCACGGGCGCGGTCCAGCGCCGCGTCCGCCATCGGTCGGGAGGGCAGGGCGAGGAAGGCCTCGTCGACGGTCGCAGACATGTCGGCGAGCCTAAGTGATCACCCCGGGATCAGGGCGTCAGCGCACCCGCGAAGCCTGACGGCTGACGTCCGAAAAAGCGAGCGCAATAGCGCTCGCATCATCGGACGTCGCGGTACCTATGGCTTCTTGGCGACCGAGATCTTCGCCCAGCCGCCGTTGCCGGCCTTGGAGCGGGCACGCACCTTGCAGGTGTACTCGGTGTTTGCGTGCAGGCCGGTCACCGTCGTGGACGGCCGCTTGTCGTTGACCGTCACGACATGCTTCGGGCCCTTCTTAGCGATGCAGGTCGCGGTGTAGCCCTTGATCTTCGAGCCGCGGGCCTTGGCCCGGTTGTAGCTCAGCTTCACCGCGGACGCGTTCTTCCGGTCCGCCGAGAGCTTGCCCGGCTTGCCGGGTTTGATGTTGCCGCGGTGCACCTTCACGTTGCGCTGGGAGAAGGTCAGGTTCGCCACGTCCACCCGCAGCGCGCTACCGGTGTCCACGATGGTGACGGTGCCGCCGCCCTTGCCGCTGATCTCGGGGTCCAGCCCGGCGGTGGTGAGCGAGGCTGGGTCGTCGATCTCGTAGACCAGCTTGAGGAAGTTGTTCGGGATCACCACGCTGACCTGACCCTTGAACACCGTGGTGGCCGGCGTCTTCTGGAAGTGCGAGTTCGCGAGCTCCAGGAAGATCATCTCCGCGCCCGCGGAGTCCTTGACGATCTGCGGCGGGATCGAGCCGGCGTCGATGTTCGAGCTGTAGTCCATGCCGAAGAACGCCGCGCGCTGGCGGGCGTCCTCCCAGGTGCCGTAGTCGGTGAGCTGACCGCCGAGGTAGCCGTCCCACTGCTTGGTGGCGATTTCCGGGCAGGTCCACGGCGTCTTGTTCTGCTTGCAATCGCCGGTGGCGAGCACCGGCTTGGCCGTGATGGTCACGTGCCAGTGCCCGTCATCGGCCTTGACGCGGTTGACCGTCACGCCGGCGCCCTTGGTGTCCGAGACCCGTGGGATCGTCGTGCCGGTGTCGAGGGTGATGACGTAGGTGTCGTTCACCGAAGCCGCACCCAGGTCGTTGCCGCCGCCGGGCGCGTCCACACCCCACGAGACGTACTGGGCGCCGTCGTTGCTGGAGCAGTTGGCGCTGACCAGGGACGCGGCGTCCCCCCCGTTCTTCGTCGCCGACAGCACCGTGCCGCAGGCCGAGGCCTGGGCGGTGGGGGCGGCGAGCAACGGGGCGGCAGTGCTCGCGGCGAGGGCGAATGAGAGCAGGAAGGCGCGACGCACCGGCAGGGAAGCAGACATGAGCAGCAGCGTCCGGCCC
>NZ_JACDFE010000005.1:0-11373 GCF_013815995.1 Sporichthya sp. | reverse complement strand
GCGATACCGGATGCGCCCACATCAGGACCAACGTCCCCCAGGTTTGCCCGAAAGGACGAGTTCGGCCCGCGATCCGGCAGGGGGTCGGCCCGGTTCGGACCAGAAAGTCCGGGTCCCGATAGCGTTTCCGGTGAACGCCGCCCCCCAAGTTCGAGGAGTTTCCGTGAGCCGTTCCGTGCTGGTGACCGGGGGAAACCGGGGGATCGGCCGGGCGATCGCGGAGGCATTCGTCGCCAACGGGGACAAGGTCGCCGTCACCTACCGTTCCGGCGAGCTGCCCAAGGGGGTGCTCGGCGTGGTGTGCGACGTCACTGACGGCGCCGCCGTCGACGCGGCGTTCGCGCAGGCCGAAGAGGCGCACGGTCCGGTCGAGATCGTGGTCGCGAACGCCGGCATCACCAAGGACACCTTGCTGCTGCGGATGAGCGAGGACGATTTCGCCTCGGTCATCGACACCAACCTGACCGGCTCCTTCCGGGTCGCCAAGCGGGCCTCGAAGTCGATGTTGCGGCAGCGCAAGGGCCGGATCATCTTCATCTCCTCGGTGGTCGGGCTGCTCGGCTCGCCTGGGCAGGTCAACTACGCGGCCTCGAAGTCCGGCCTCATCGGCATGGCGCGCTCGATGGCCCGTGAGCTCGGCTCCCGCGGCATCACCGCGAACGTGGTCGCGCCCGGGTTCATCGAGACCGCGATGACCGCCGAGCTGACCGAGGACCGGCAGAAGCAGATCCTCGGCTCGGTGCCGCTGACCCGGTACGGCCAGGTCGAGGAGATCGCCGGGGTCTGCGTGTTCCTGGCCGGGCCGGATGCCGCGTACATCACCGGAGCGGTCATCCCGGTCGACGGCGGCCTCGGTATGGGCCACTAAATGCCTGACTATCCGTCAGAACGAGAGGGAAACATGGCGCTGCTCGACGGCAAGCAGATCCTGGTCACCGGCGTCCTCACCGACGCCTCGATCGCCTTCCACGTCGCGCGTCTGGCGCAGGAGGAGGGCGCGCAGGTCCTGCTGACCTCCTACGGCCGGGTGCTACGCCTGACCGGACGGATCGCCGGCCGGCTGCCCAAGCCCGCCGAGGTGATCGAACTCGACGTCACCAACACCGAGCACCTGGCTGCGTTGGCGGACAACGTTCGCGCCGCCGGCTTCGACCGCCTGGACGGCGTCGTGCACTCGATCGGGTTCGCGCCGGAAGCCGCCCTCGGCGGCAACTTCCTCAGCACCGCGTGGGAGGACGTGGCCACCGCGGTACACGTCTCCACCTACTCCTACAAGGCGCTGGCGATGGCGGCCAAGCCCCTGTTCCCGGCCTCCGGTGCCTCGGTCGTCGGGCTGACCTTCGACGCGACCGTCGCCTGGCCCAAATACGACTGGATGGGCGTGGCCAAGGCCGGCCTGGAGTCCTGCTCGCGCTACCTGGCCAAGCACCTGGGTCCGGAGGGGGTGCGGTCGAACCTGGTTGCGGCCGGACCGATCCGCACCATGGCGGCCAAGTCGATCCCCGGGTTCTCCGACTTCGAAGCGGTCTGGGAGGCCCGTGCGCCGATCGGGTGGGACCTCAACGACCCGGTGCCGGCCGCCCAGGCCTGCGTCGCGCTGCTCTCCGACTGGTTCCCGGCGACGACCGGGGAGATCGTGCACGTCGACGGCGGCGTTCACGCCATGGGCGGCTGAGGCGGGTACTGGTCGGCGGGCGTGATTAACTGACGCGATGGACGACGGACCTCTCCCTCCGGGACCGGCGACGGCACCGCCGCGTCTCGGACGCCCCGGGGACCCCCTGCCGGCCCGGAGCGGGCGGCAGGTCGTGGTCGTGCTGGGCACGATGGTGATCTTCTTCTTCGCCCTGGTGATGGTCGCGACCTGGGCGGCGAAGAACGGGTGAAGCGCCGCCTGGTCATCCTCCGCCACGCCAAGGCCGAACGCGGAAGCTCCACGGACCACGAGCGCCAGCTGACCTCGCGCGGGCGGGGCGATGCCATCGCAGCCGGTCGCTGGCTGGCCGAGAACAAGTACGCCCCGGACCTCACGCTCTGCTCGACCGCCACCCGGGCCAAGGAAACCTGGGTGCTGGCCGCTACCGAGCTCGAGGACGGGATCCCCACCAGCTACGAGCGCACGGCCTACCACGCCGAGGTGCCCGACCTGATGGGGCTGCTCCGGGAGACCCCGGACGAGGTGAAGACGCTGCTGGTGATCGGGCACAACCCCGGCCTGCATTACCTGGTGCTGGGGCTGATCGGCTCCGGTCCGGAGGCGCTGGTCCGGCAGGCCCACGAACACCTGGCCACCGCCGGCCTGGCCGTGCTGGAGATCCCGGGCACGTGGTCGGAGCTGGCGGAGTCCGACGCCAAGCTCGCCGAATACGCCGTCGCCCGCGGCTGATCCACGGATGCTCCACCTGCGCGCCGTCCTCTGCGCGGCGCTCCTGGCCGGGCTGATCGCCTGCACGGGCGACGGCGCGGAGCCGGGGCTCCAGCCGGACCGCTCCGTGCCGGTGTCCGCCTCGCCCACGTCGGCGCCGATCGCGACCGCGGGGTTGCCCGAGGTCACCGACGAACTCTCGCTGCCCGCGCTGATGCGGGAGAAGTTTGTCCCCGCCCGGCTCCGGGTGGTGTCGGAACTCGGCCGCAACGCCGAGTTCATCCGCTCCCGGGTCAGCTACCGCAGCGGGAATCTGACGATCTCCGGGATGCTGCTGCGGCCGCGCGGCGAGGGGCCGTTCCCCGGCATCGTGCTCAATCACGGCTACATCGACCCGTCGATCTACGTCAACGGTCAGGGGCTGCGTCGCGAGCAGGAGCGCCTCGTTCGGGCCGGGTTCGTCGTCCTCCACACCGACTACCGCGGGCACGCGGACTCGGATGCCCCGGAGGACGCCTTCGACCGGGAGTCCCGGATCGGCTACACCGAGGACAGCATCAACGCCGTGCTTGCGCTGAAGCAGGAGTCCTACGTCGATCCGGAGCGGATGGCGATGTTCGGCCGCTCGATGGGCGGCGCCGTCACCCTCAACGCGCTGGTGGTGTATCCCGGCCTGGTGCAGGCCGCGGTGATCTACTCCTCCGTCAGTTCCGAGTTCGTGGAGAACGTCGAGCACTTCACCCGCCCCAGCCGACCGCAGATCGCCAAGGACTTCTACAACGCCTTCGGGCTGCCCGAGCTCTCGCCGGAGTTTTACGCCGGGCTCTCGGCGCGGACCTACTTCGACCGGATCACCGAGCCGATCCAGCTCAACCACGGCAGCGAGGACGGGACCTGTCCGTACCGCTGGTCCACCGCGACCCAGCAGCGGCTCGCCCAGGCGGGGGTGGACAGCGAGTTGATCAGGTGGCCCGGTGAGGACCATGCCTTCTACGCCACGTGGGCGGAGTCGATGGACCGCTCGATCGAATTCCTGCGGGAGCGCCTGCGGGTCTGAACCACAAAGCGTGTCACGCCTAGTGGTTCAGCGCAGGCGGATCGAGCCGGTGTCGGCGAAGGAGGGATCGCCGGCGTCGGCCGCCTCGACCTCCTCGCGGGAGATGCCGAGCAGGAACAGCAGCGCGTCCAGGTACGGCACGTTGAGCGCGGCCTGGGCCTGCCGACGGACCAACGGCTTGGCGTTGAAGGCCACCCCGAGCCCGGCCTTGGCGAGCATGTCCAGGTCGTTGGCGCCGTCCCCGATCGCGACGGTCTGGGCCAACGGCACCCCGGCCAACACCGCGAACTGCTCCAGGGCGCGGGCCTTGAAAGCGCGGTCGACCACGGGGCCGACGACGTCGCCGGTCAGCTTTCCGTCGACGATCTCCAGGGTGTTCGCCGCCGAGTAGTCCAGGCCGAGCTCGTCGACCAGGCCGTCGGTGATCTGGGTGAACCCGCCGGAGACGATCGCGACCTCGTGGTCGAGCCGCTTGAGCGTGCGGATCAGCGTCCGGGCGCCCGGGGTGAGCCGGACCGCGGCCCGCACCTCGTCGATGACCGAGGCGTCGAGCCCGGCCAGCAGGGCAACCCGGGCACGCAGGGACTGTTCGAAGTCCAGTTCCCCGCGCATCGCGGCCTCGGTGATCCGCGCGACCTCGGGCTCGCACCCGGCGTGCGCGGCCAGCAGTTCGATCACCTCGCCCTGGATCAGCGTGGAATCGACGTCCATCACCACCAGGCGCTTGCCGCGCCGGTGCAGCCCGGCGGGATGCACGGCGATGTCCACGCCGCGGGCCGAGGCCTCGGCGGCGAGCGCGATCCGCAGCGCCTCGGTGTCCTGGGCGCCGGAGATGTCGAGCTCCAGGCTGGTCACCGGCTGGCGGGACAGGCGCATGATCCGGTCGATGTTGGCGCCGCACTCCGCGATCCGCGCCGCGACCCCGGCCATCGCGGCGGTGCGCAGCGGGTGCCCGAGCACGGTGACGTGCAGGCGGCCCTCGCGTCGGGGGAGGTTGTCGCCGGTGCCGGAGGCGATCTCGACGTCCATCCCGAGGCCGTGGGCGGCCTGGGCCACTGCCGCCCGCAGGCCGGCCTCCTCGGTCCCGGGCGCGACCAGCACGCCGAGGACGAGGCGCCCCCGGATCACCACCTGTTCGACGTCGACCACCTGCACATCGCCGGAAACGCCGGCACCAGCGAGGGCGTCGAACACGGCGGCGGTGACGCCGGGCCGGTCCCGTCCGGTGATCGTCACGAGCAGGGTGCGGTCGGTGGCCATCGGGGACCACGCTAGCGGGGCCTGGATAGGGTCCGGGAGGCGACCAACACGGTCTACGTCGCGATCCGCCCGGGCCTGAACGTCAACTCAGGAAGCCAGGCTCCAGTGCCCGACGAGGCACTGTAGACGGGCCTGTCCGGCGCGGAGGAGCGAGCTGGCCTCGTGCCAGGCGATCGGCTCGGCCGGGGCCCCGCAGTGCGGGCAGTCCGGCAGGAGATCCATCCAGTCCATTAGGTAAGGCTAACCTATGTTGAGGGCGGCACCAAGCGGTGCCTACCTCCCTTATCGGTCCCCGATCAGCCGAACTCGAGGCTGGTGCCCTTCGCGACCACCCGAATGCCTTCCTCGGTGATCGTCACCCGCTTGAGGTCGACGTCCTTGTCGTTCACGCCGAGTTGGAAGCCGTCCGGCACGACCGAGTTCTTGTCGAGGATGGCGTTGCGGACCAGCGCGTCCTGACCGATCTTCACCCCGTCCAGCAGCACGCAACCCTCGATGCGGGCGTTGCGGCCGACCGAGACCCCGGGGGAGAGCACCGACCGCTCGACCGCACCGGCGATCTGCACGCCGCCGGAGATCATCGATTCCACCGCGTGCCCGGTGACGCCTTCGGTCCCACCCACGAAGCGGGCCGGCGGCCACGGGTCCTGCAGGGTGTAGATCGGCCATTCGCGGTTGTAGAGGTTGAACGCGGGGTTGGCCGAGATGAGGTCCATGTGGGCCTCGTAGAACGCGTCCAGCGTCCCGACGTCGCGCCAGTAGCCGAACTCCCGCCCGGCCGGCCCGGGCACCTCGTTGCGGGAGAAGTCGTAGACGTCGGCCTGCCCCTGTGAGACCAGCCTCGGGATGATGTTGCCGCCGAGGTCGTGCCGGCTGGTCGGATCCATCGCGTCCTCGGTAACGGCGCGGACCAGCGTCGAGGTCTTGAAGACGTAGTTGCCCATCGAGGCGAAGATCTCCTCGGGGGAGTCCGGCAGCCCCGCGATCTCGGTCGGCTTCTCCAGGAACTCGGTGATCCGTTCGCCCGCCGCGTCGGTGCGGATCACGCCGAACTGGTCGGCGAGACTGCGCGGCTGGCGCACCGCGGCCACGGTGACGCCCTGCCCGGACGCGATGTGCTGGGCCACCATCTGCCGGGGATCCATCCGGTAGATGTGGTCGGCGCCGAAGACGATCACGTGCTCGGGCTGTTCGTCGTCGATGAGGTTGAGGTTCTGGAAGATCGCATCGGCCGAGCCGGCGAACCAGTGCGGGCCACGGCGCTGTTGCGCGGGCACCGGGGTGACGTAGTTGCCGAGCATTGCCGACATCCGCCAGGTCCGGGAGATGTGCCGGTCCAGGCTGTGGTTCTTGTACTGGGTCAGCACGACGATCTTGAGGTAGCCGCCGTTGACCAGGTTGGACAACACGAAGTCGACCAGTCGGTAGATCCCGCCGAAGGGAACCGCGGGCTTGGCCCGGTCCCCGGTCAGGGGCATCAGGCGCTTGCCCTCGCCGCCGGCGAGGACGATCGCGAGAACCCGGGGTGACGCCATGGTCGTGAGGTTAGTCCCCTCCAGAATCCCGTGAGGCGCTAGTAGCGTCAGCGTCCTGCGGGTGCGGCGGATGCTGGTGGCCGGGATCTGCGCGGGGCTGTTGGCCGTGCCGGCCGCCTGCAGTTCCGAGGACGACGCGGGAGCCGGTGGCGCGCCTTCCCCCGCGGCGCCGGGCAGCTCCTCGGCGACTCCGACCGCGACCCTCGCCGCGGACCTGCCCCCGGTGACCGACGAGCGCTCGCTCCTCGTCCTGATGCGCGAGCAGTTCCCGGCGAGCCGGATTCGGCAGGTGTCGGTGGAGTCCCGCACCGACGACTACACCCGCTCCCGGGTCACCTACGAGGCCGGAGATCTGACGATCTCGGGCGTCCTGCTGGCCCACGCGGGTTTCGTCGTCCTGCACACCGCCTACCGCGGGCACGCGACCTCGGACGAACCCGTCGACGCCTTCGACCGCGAGAGCCGCCTCGGCTACACCCGCGACACCATCCACGCGGTGCTCGCCCTCGAAGGCGAGCCGTACGTCGACCCGGACCGGATGGCGATGCTCGGACGCTCGATGGGCGGCGGCGTCACCCTGAATGCGCTGGTGGCCTACCCCGGCCTCGTGGACGCCGCGTGATCTACGCGTCGGTGAGTTCGCTGCTGGCCGAGAACCTCGAGCACTTCACCCGCAACAGCCGGCCGGCGGCCGCCGACGACAGCTACCGCGACTACGGCACCCCGCAGGAGGCGCCGGAGTTCTGGGCCGGGCTGTCGTCGCGGACAGTGAACTGATCACCTACGACGGCGAGAGCCACACCCTCTACTCCCGCTGGTCCGAGTCGATGGACCGGACGATCGAGTTCCTCCGGGCCCAGTTCCGGGCCTCGACCGGAGCCCCCACCGGGCCCTAGTAGCGTCAGCGCCATGCGGGTCGATCTGCTCACCCGGGAGTACCCCCCGGAGGTCTACGGCGGCGCCGGCGTCCACGTCGAGTACCTGGCGCGCGAGCTGCGCCGGCTCACCGACGTGCGGGTGCGCTGTTTCGGCGGTCCCCGCGACGGCGACGGGGTGTCCGCCTACCGGGTGCCGGGCGGGCTGGAGACGGCCAACGCCGCCCTCGGGGTGCTCGGGGTCGACCTGGAGATCGCGGCCGGCTGCGAGGGCGCGGACCTGGTGCACTCGCACACCTGGTACGCCAACATGGCCGGCCACGTCGCCAAGTTGCTGCACGGCGTCCCGCACGTGATGACCACGCACTCCCTGGAGCCGCTGCGGCCCTGGAAGTCCGAGCAGCTCGGCGGCGGCTACGAGCTCTCCCGCTGGGTGGAGCGGACCGCGCTCGAGGCCGCGGACGCCGTCATCGCGGTTTCGGCCGGGATGCGCGCGGACGTGCTGCGCTGCTATCCCGACGTGGACCCGGACAAGGTCCAGGTGGTGCACAACGGCATCGACACCGAGGAGTACCACCCGGACCTCAACCCGGAACTGATGCGTCGTCACGGGATCGACGCGGACCGGCCGATCGTGTTGTTCGTCGGACGGATCACCCGGCAGAAAGGTCTGCCGCACCTGCTCCACGCGGCCCGTGACTTCGACCCCGACGCCCAGCTCGTGCTGTGTGCCAGCGCCCCGGACACCCCGCAGATCGCCGACGAGGTGGCCCGGCTGGTCGACGGGCTCAAGGCCGACCGCGGTGGGGTGCGCTGGATCTCCGACGTCCTGCCGCGGCCGGAGCTGGTGCAGCTGATCTCTCACGCCTCGGTGTTCGTGTGCCCGTCGGTCTACGAGCCGATGGGCATCGTGAACCTGGAGGCGATGGCCTGCGAGACCGCGGTCGTGGCCACCGCTACCGGCGGCATCCCCGAGGTGGTCGCCGACGGCGAGACCGGGATCCTGGTCCCGATCGACCAGGTGGACGACGGCACCGGCACCCCCCGCGACCCGAACGCCTTCGCCGCCGACATCGCCGCGGCGGTCAATTCCCTGCTGGGCGACCAGGCGCGGGCCGGCGCGATGGGCAAGGCCGGCCGGGAGCGGGCGGTCTCGCAGTTCTCCTGGACCGAGATCGCGCACCGCACCCACGAGCTCTACGCGAGCCTGATCCGCTGATCGCGGTGCGCACGACATCTCCACCGGTGGCACGATCGGCGGCGTCGGCTGAGGATCAAGGTTGAGACGTGTGAGGCGATCGCCACCGGCAGGTTGTCACTCCAGCCTCAACCTTGATCGTGGGCCGTCGCCGCGCGCGCACCGGGGTGAAACTGACGAACCGTCAGACCCGGGACTCGATCATCGCGTTGTAGGCCGCCATCTGCGCGCGGCGGGCCGCGCGGGCCAGGGGCCGCAATTCGGCGTCGCGCCCGGTCATGCCGTGCAGGTTGAAGGCAGCGCCGTCGTCGTCGACGGCCAGCGCGGTGATCGCCGCCACCCGCTGCGCCAGCGCCAGCACCCGGTGCGCGCGTTGGGGATAGCCGGGGGCGAGGACGTCCGCGCCGTTGCCGGAGCGTATCGCGGAGATCTTGTCGGCGGCCTCGGGCCGCCACCGGGCCACGTCGAGGGCATCGAGGGCATCGGTGGCGGCGCGCATGGTCTCGGCGAGTTCGCGCTCGGCCTCGCTCAGCGAGGGCAGATCGATCGGGGCCGTATTCACCCGCGCGGCGTGCCAGTGCACCGAGATCCCCGGGCAGTCGTCCGGGTTCTCCTCGAGCACTGCAGGAATCAGGCCCCAGGCCTCCGCGCCGTCGAGCAGGACCGCCTCGCCGGCCGCGAGGGCGTCGACGTTGAACTCCGACGGTCCCGGAAGGCCCAGCAGATCACCGGGGACAGGGAGGACCAGGCGCAGACCGGTGACGCCGGTGGTACGCAGCCGGGCCAGGATCACCGGCAGCGTGCTCTCGTCCAGTCCGGCCAGGCCGAGCACTCGGTGACAGTCCCGCCCGGTGATGCGCTCGGCGGCGGTGTCGGGGCTGACCAGGCCGGCGAGCACGGCATTGCCCCAGGCCACGAATCGCCCTGAGCGGAGCACGCCGTCCATCGGGAAAGCGTAAGCGCTGACCCGCGGTGCGGAGGCCCACATCGGTCCACGGTGCGTTGTGCGGGTCGCGGGCCACCGCGGTCGCGTAGCTTGAGGGCATGACGCTGGTGCTGGACCTCGCCGAGGTCGTCGTCCGCCGCGGTACCAAGCACCTGCTGGACGACGTCACCTGGGAGATCGCCGAGGGCGAGCGCTGGATCGTGCTCGGCCCCAACGGCGCGGGCAAGACGACACTGCTTCAGGTGATTGCCGGGCAGCTCTACCCGAGCTCGGGCTGGGCCGCGATTCTCGGGGAAGCGCTGGGGGAGACCGACGTCTCCGAGCTGCGCACCCGGGTCGGGCTGGCGAGTGCGTCGCTGGCGGACCGGCTGCCGCGCAACGAGATCGTCCGCGACGTCGTGCTGACCGCGTCCTACGGCATGGTCGGGCGGTGGCGCGAGAAGTACACCGACCTCGACGCCCAGCGCGCCGACATCCTGCTCCGCGCGCTCGGCGCGGCGCACCTGGCCGAGCGCACCTACGGGACGTTGTCCGAGGGTGAGCGCAAGCGGGTGCAGATCGCGCGGGCGATGATGCCGGACCCCGAACTCGTCCTGCTCGACGAGCCGGCCGCCGGCCTGGACCTCGGCGGCCGCGAGGACCTGGTCCGCCGGCTGTCGAACCTCGCGCTCGATCCCGCGTCCCCGGCGATGATCATGGTCACGCACCACGTCGAGGAGATCCCGGCGGGCATGACCCACGTGCTGATGCTGCGCGAGGGCAAGGTGGTCGTCGCCGGCCCGTTGCAGCGTGCGCTGACCTCGGCCAACCTCACCGCCTGCTTCGGCCTCGATCTGGAGCTGAAGTTCGACGCGGGCCGCTACGTCGCCCGCCTCGCTCCCCGCGAGCGCCTGCACCTCGCTTCCGGCTGAGGGCGGCGCGGTCCGGTTCGCGCATCCATGACCGCTCAGGCATGGATGCGCGGGGGTTCGACGGCGTGTCGTGCAGACCGCGCATCCATGCGCGCATCGGCATGGATGCGCGAACGCCTCACCCCGTGACCCCCGCCGCTGCCCGGGCGTCGCGCAGCTTGCGGTCGGCCCGGTCGGCGTCGGCTTTGGCCTTCGTGGCGACCTCGGCCGCAGCGATGGCCGCGTTCTGCAGTCGCGTCACCTTCGGGGCCCGGGCGGCCCACTGCTCGGGCGGGGCCTTGCGGGCGTTGCGGACGGCGCGATCGGTCTTCGCCTTGGCGGAGTCGGCCTCGGCCTGCTTGCGGGCTGCCTTCGTCGCGGTGTTCGTCGCCTTGCGCTCGGCCGCGGCGAGCACGGTCGCGGCATCGGCGGTGGGTGGCGTGGGAGCGGGCGCGACGGGCGGCCTCGCCGGGTCGGTAGGAGCGGGCGTCGGCGCGGGCACGCTGGGGAACGGGCTGCCCAGGGCGTCGGTTGCGGTCAGCTTGAGCTTGGCCGAGCAGGCGGGCCAGGGACCCCAGCCGCGGTCGGCGAGCAGGCGCTCGGCGACGGTGATCTGCTGCTCGCGGGTCGCCCGGTGGGCCTGAGGCGCGAACTGCTCGCCGCCGTAGGCCCGCCAGGTGCCGGCCGAGAACTGGAGGCCGCCGTAGTAGCCGTTGCCGGTGTTGATGGTCCAGCGCTTGCCGCTCTCGCACTGCGCGAGACGGTCCCAGGTGTCGGAGCTGGCGGCGTAGGTGGGGACGAGACCGGTGCCGGCGATGGCGAGGGCCAGACCGGCGGCGAGGCGGAGCAGGTGTGTGGCCACGCCGCGACACTAGGCAGCGGACTAACCCTCAAGTAGAGGTTTTACCCGGTGATCATCTGAGCGTGGCGGATGATCACCGGGCAACCCGTGACAAACCGTCAGACCTGGAGCTTCATCCCCGGCATCAGCCGGTTAGGGTTCGCCCCCACGACCTGCCGGTTGTGCCGGTACAGCTCCGGCCAGGTCAGGCCGAAACGCGACGCGATCGAGCTCAGGGTGTCGCCGGACCGGACGAGGTAGACGTCTGAGTGGCCCCGGTGCTTGGCCTGCCTGGCCTGGTGAGGACGCTGGGCGCGCTTGTCCGCGACGGCCGAGCGCTCGGCGCCGCGGTCGGCCCGGCCCTGCAGCACGCTGGGGGTGCCGGCCGCGTCGCTGCGGTCCAGGC
>NZ_JACDFE010000125.1 GCF_013815995.1 Sporichthya sp. | reverse complement strand
GACATCGGTACGGCGAAGCTCTCCCCCGGGGAGCGACAGGGCGTGCCACACCACCTGCTCGATGTCTGGGACGTGACACAGCCGGCGAGCGTGGCGGCGTACCAGACGCTCGCGCGCTCGGCCATCGCCTCGATTCACTCCCGCGGCACGGTGCCGGTGCTCGTCGGCGGATCAGGCCTGTATCTGCGTGCGGTGCTCGACGACCTGCGCTTCCCCGGTACCGACCCCGCGGTGCGCGGGCGGCTGGAGGACGAACTCGACCGGCTCGGGCCGGGTATATTGCACGATCGGCTGCGCGCCCGCGATTCCCCGTCCGCGGCACGGATCCAACCGCAGAACGGACGTCGGATCGTGCGCGCGCTGGAGGTCATCGAGCTCACCGGGCGCCCGTTCGCCGCGGCGCTGCCCGAACCCCGCTACCTGCGCCCCGCGGTGCAGATCGGCCTGGGGGCCGAGCGCGAGACGCTCGACCGCCGCCTGGACGAGCGGGTGGACGCGATGTGGGCGGCCGGTCTGGTCGAGGAGGTCCGCGCCCTGCTGCCCCGGGGGCTGCGCGAGGGCCGCACCGCGGGCAAGGCGCTCGGTTACGCCCAGGTGCTGCAGTTCTTCGACGGGACGTGCGACGAGGAGACCGCGCGGGCGGAGACCAAGCGCACCACCCGCAAGTTCGCCCGCCGGCAGATGACCTGGTTCGGCCGGGATGCCCGGGTGCACTGGCTCCCTGCCGACCACCCGCACCTGCTCGACGCCGCGCTCGCCGCGATCGCCACCCCTTCGCCGGCGGGGTCGGCGGCGGGCACGGATCGCGCCGGATCCGTACCCTGAACGCTGTGACATCTATTGGGGCCCGGCTCCGCTTCGTCAAGGGACACGGCACGGAGAACGACTTCGTGCTCATTCCCGACCTCGACGGTGCCCAGCCCCTGGACGCCGCCACGGTCGCCGCGCTCTGCAAGCGGCGGGCCGGAATCGGCGGCGACGGCGTCCTGCGCGTCGTCCCGGTCGACCTGGAGCCGGACGCCGAGGCCTACCGCGGCCAGGCCGACTGGTTCATGGACTACCGCAACTCCGACGGCTCGATCGCCCAGATGTGCGGCAACGGGATCCGGGTCTACGCGCGCTATCTCGTCGATGCCGGGCTGCAGGCCCCGGGAACCTTCCCGATCGCCACCCGCGGCGGTGTGCGCACCGTGAGCTGCGAGCGCACCGGCGACATCACCGTCGACATGGGCGAGTACGCGCTGCCCGACCTCGGGGCGCTCAGCGTCACCGTCGGCGGCCGCAGCTGGCCCGCCCTCGCCGTGACGATGCCCAACCCGCACGCTGTCGTGTTCGTCGACGACCTCGACGACGCCGGCGATCTGCTGACGGCCCCTCAGGTGACGCCGGGTGCGTTTCCGGAGGGGGTCAATGTCGAGTTCGTGATCGTGCGCGGCCCGCGGCATGTGGCCATGCGGGTGCACGAGCGCGGGTCGGGGGAGACCCGCGCCTGCGGCACCGGCGCGTGCGCTGTGATGGTCGCCGCCGCCCGACGCGGCGGCAACGACGCGCCCACCACCTACCGCGTCGAGCAGCCCGGTGGGCCGCTGCTGATCGCGCTGACCACGGAAGGCCGGGTCGAGATGACCGGCCCGGCCGTGCTGGTGGCCGACGGCGATTGGCTGCTGGGCACGGAATTCGGGTCGAGTTCCGCAGCGGATCCGTGCCACCCTGAGGTGGCAACCGCAGCAGCCAGTTCGACAGCCAGTTCGACAGCCAGTTCAACAGTTTGACGACAGGGACGGTATGACGAGCACTTCACCGCAATCGCAGTTCGACGACTCCGACTCCGATGACTTCGAGGCAGCTGCCGAGGTCGAGTTCGACGACACGGGCTTCGACGGTGACCAGCTCGACCTCGCCGACCGGCAGGCCCTGCGTCGCGTCCAAGGCCTGTCCACCGAGCTCGCCGACGTCTCGATCGTCGAGTACCGCCAGCTGCGGCTCGAGCGGGTCGTGCTGGTCGGGGTGTGGACCGAGGGCACCGCGGCGGAGGCGGACGGCTCGATGCTCGAGTTGCGCCGGCTGGCCGAGACGGCGGGTGCGCTGGTGCTCGACGGCTTCATCCAGCGCCGCGACAAGCCCGACCCGGCGACGTACGTCGGCTCCGGCAAGGCCAAGGAGCTCCGCGATGCGATCGTCGCCGAAGGCGCGGACACCCTCATCTGTGATGGTGAACTGACGCCCTCTCAGCTGACCAAACTGGAGGATGTCGTCAAGGTCAAGGTCATCGACCGGACCGCACTGATCCTCGACATCTTCGCCCAGCACGCCAAGTCCCGCGAGGGCAAGGCACAGGTCGAGCTGGCCCAGATGGCGTACATGATGCCGCGCCTGCGTGGTTGGGGTGCGTCCATGTCCCGCCAGGGTGGTGGCCAGGCGGCCGGCGGCGTCGGCATCGGCGGCCGTGGTCCCGGTGAGACGAAGATCGAGACCGACCGTCGCCGGATCCGTACCAAGATGGCCAAGCTGCGCGCCGAACTCGCGCAGATGGGCACGGCCCGGGAGACCCAGCGCCAGGACCGACGCCGCAACGCAGTGCCGTCGGTCGCGATCGTCGGCTACACCAACGCGGGTAAGTCCTCGCTGCTGAACCGGCTCACCGGCGCCGGCGTCCTGGTCGAGAACGCGCTGTTCGCGACCCTGGACCCTACGGTGCGCCGGGCGACCACGCCCGAGGGCCGCGAGTACACGCTCACCGACACGGTGGGTTTCGTCCGGCACCTGCCGCACCAGTTGGTCGAGGCGTTCCGCTCGACCCTGGAGGAGATCGCCGGGGCGGACCTGATCCTTCACATCGTCGACGGCTCGGACCCGGACCCCGAGGCCCAGCTCGTCGCCGTGCGTGCGGTGCTGGCCGAGGTCGAGGGGGCCAACGACATCCCCGAGATCGTGGTGGTGAACAAGGCCGATGCCGCCGACCCGTACGTCCTGGAGCGCCTGGTCCGCCGGGAGCCGACCGCGGTTGTGGTCTCGGCGCGCACCGGCACGGGCATGAACGGGCTGCTCGCGGTGCTGGAGCACACCATCCCGCGCCCGGACGTCGAGGTCGGTGTGCTGCTGCCCTACGACCGGGGCGACCTCGTCTCCAAGGTGCACCAGCACGGCGACGTGCTGACCGAGGAGCACACCGAGACCGGCACCCGCCTGCGCGCCCGGGTCGGGCAGGCGTTGGCCGCTGAGCTGCTCGCCTACGCGGTCTGAGCCGACTGGTCGAGAGCATCCAGGGCGAGAGCCAGGACCTCGTCGAGGCTGTCGGTGGGGATGTCCGGCGCCGGGCGCGGGACGCCGGCCGCGATCGCGCGACGGCGGGCCGCATCCACGGCCTCGGCGATGCACGGCAGCGTGCCGCCCGGCGTCTCGGTCAGGTAGAACCCGCCGCGTTCGGCGGCGTCCAGCAGCGGCACTACGTGCTGGTGCCGTCCGGTGGCGTCGAGGGTCAGGGCCGTGACGTGCAGTGCCTCCTTCACCCAGCGGGTCGTGAGAGCTGGCGCAACACGTGCAGCAGCTCGCGCAGGCGCTCGGCGGCCAGGTCGTGATCGCCGGCGAAGTGGCGCCGCCGAGGCCGTGGGCACCGTAGGGGACGCAATGGCCGCCGCCGGCATCGCGTTCTGCCCGACCGAAGGGGACAGCTACCGGCGCATCGAAGAGGATCCCGTGCTCGCGGCCCACCCGATCGCCCAGCGGTTCCGGGCGAGGCAGGCGCTGATCCGTGCGGCCAGGCGACGCCTGCTGGCTGCCGGAGCTCCGATGCTCTCGGGGATCGACGCCGGCGTCCCGACGCGTCCGTTCGGCGACTACCCACGCGACCTCGGTGCCCTGATCGGCGAGGATGGGCTAGGACTGACCCCGCATCAGATCCTGGTGTCGGCGACCTCGGGTGCCGCCGCGATCCTCGGGCTGGCCGATACCGGCGCGTCGGTGCCCCTCGCGCTGGGGGGTGTCGCGTGAGCCGCGCCCTGACGGCCCTGCTCCACCTGGCCGTCGTGGATCCCCGGATCGGGTGGACGGTCAATACCCCGGACGGATCCATCTGCGCCATCTGCGTCGGACTGGCTCAGGAACCGATCGAGTGAAATGCCCGGTTTGTGCGGGTCCGTCAGCCTGACCTTGGTCCGAATCCTGGTCGCCAGGACCTGGATTCTCATGATCGACCGCCTTCGGGCCGAAGACGCGGGACAGTGTCATCGCGCGGCGGTCGTCGCCGTACCTTTGGGGGCGGATATGCGTACGGCGCGAATCGGTCTTGTCGTCCTGACGCTCACGGCCGGCATGGCGGCGGCGTTTCCGGCCACCGCGGAGTCGGCCACGGACACCCAGCGGGTGATCGTCGTGTTCGCCGACTCGGTCGCCAACCCGAAGGCGGTCGCGGCCGAGCAGGCCAAGCGCCACGGTGGCTCGGTCAAGTTCGTCTACCAGAACGCACTCAAAGGCTGGGCCGGTTCGGTCCGTAGCGGTGACCTGGGCGCTCTGATGCGGGACAAGCGCGTCCGGTCCGTCGAGGCCGACGGCCAGATGAGCGTCACCGACACCCAGGCCACGCCGCCGTGGGGCTTGGACCGCATCGACCAGCGCGCCCTGCCGTTGTCGTCGTCGTACACCTATGCCGGAACCGATGCGGGCGTCACTGCGTACGTCATCGACACCGGGCTGCGGGTCACCCATGCCGACTTCGCCGATGACTTCGGCCAGAGCCGGGCCCGGATCGGCACTGACAAGGTCGGCGGTACCGGAGCGGACTGCAACGGGCACGGCACGCACGTCGGGGCCACCATCGGCGGTCGTACGCACGGCGTCGCGAAGGGCGTTTCGCTGGTCGGCGTACGCGTCCTCGACTGCTCCGGGTCGGGTTCGACCTCCGGCGTGATCGCCGGCGTCGACTGGGTCACCGCCGACCACGACGCAGGTGAGCGGGCAGTCGCGAACATGAGCCTCGGCGGCAGCCCCTCGAGCGCCCTGGACCTGGCGGTCAAGAACTCGATCGCGGACGGGGTCACCTACAGCATCGCGGCGGGCAACAGCAAGCGGGACGCCTGCAGGGAGTCGCCGGGCCGGGTGACGGACGCGCTCACGGTCGGCGCCACCGACACGACCGATCGCATCGCCTCGTTCTCGAACTTCGGTTCCTGCCTCGACCTGTTCGCGCCTGGTGTGGCCATCACCAGCGCTTGGGCGACCGGCGACGCGGCAACGAACACGATCTCGGGCACCTCGATGGCGGCTCCGCACGTCGCCGGCGCGGCCGCTCTGTACCTGGGCGGAGCTGCCTCGACGACGTCGCCCGCGACGGTCCGCAGCGCCCTGGTCGCAAACTCCACCAAGAACGTGGTGACCGGCCTGAAGGTCAGGGACAAGTCGCCGAACGCGCTGCTGTACGCGGCTGGCTGAGGCCTGACGGTCCGTAGCAAACAGAAAGGGAAGGAGCTCCCCGCTCCTTCCCTTTCTAACGTATAGCGCACCCCGGGGCTTGCGGCAAGACCCCGGTGACACCGCAGAATCACCGGCCTACGGACTTGGGGGCCGCGAATTATGCGTGTCGTGCTGTCGACCTACGGGTCGCGCGGGGATGTGGAACCGATGGCGGCCGTTTCGCGGCCCTGGGCATCGGCGCCGCCCACGCCCACCGTGGGGTCGCTGTCCGCGGCGCTGCGCATCGCCCTGACCCCCGAGACTGGGACCCGGGCGAAGGACGTGGCCGGGACCATCCGCACCGACGGGGCCGCCTCGGCCGCGAAGCTTGTCCTCGACTCGATCACCGACAGGACGTGAGCCCTCTGACCACCACCCCGTTCGACCTGCCCGACAACCTCAAGGCCAAGGCGGACCCGGCGCTCATTGCCGCGGACGAGCGGCACTTCGCCGCCATCGCGGAGAGCCTGGAGCGATCCATCGCCGAGCTGTCCGAGCGCCTCGACGTCGCTCGCCGGGCGGCCGGCGAGGCGGAGGTGGTGTCGGTCTCGGCCGGTACCGGGCAGGCGGCGATGGACCGGGACCTGGAGATCCACCGGCTGACCGCCCGGCTGCGCACCCTGCGCCGGTACGGCCTGGATCTGTGCCTGGGGCACATGGTCGCCGACAGCGATGCCGAGCCCGTCTACATCGGCCGCCTCGGCCTCACCGACAGCGACGGCGCTCGGCTCCTGGTCGACTGGCGTACCCCCGCCGCCGAGCCGTTCTTCGGCGCGACCCACGCCAATCCGATGGGGCTGGTCAGCCGGCGCCGGTACCGGTGGAGCCGGGGCCGGATCAACGACTACTGGGACGAGGTCTTCACCGCGGAGGGGTTGATCGGGCATGCCGCGCTCGACGACCAGTCCGCGTTCATCGCGAGCCTGGGGAGCAACCGCTCCGAGCAGATGCGCGACGTGCTCGGCACGATCCAGGCCGACCAGGACGCCATCATCCGCGCGAGTTCTCGTGGTGCCCTGGTGGTCGACGGCGGCCCGGGCACAGGCAAGACCGTCGTCGCGTTGCACCGCTCCGCTTATTTGCTGTACTCCGATCCCCGGCTGAATCGGAGCCGAGGCGGTGTGCTGTTCGTCGGCCCGAGCCGGCCCTACCTGGCCTACGTCGCCGACGTGCTCCCCAGCCTGGGCGAGGAGGGAGTGCTGACGTGCACCGTGCGCGACCTCGTCGCGGAGGGGGTCGCGGCGTCGGTCGAGGCCGACCCGGAGGTGGGCCGGCTGAAGTCCTCCGCCTGGTGGGGTCGGGCGGTCGATGCGGCAGTGCGGATCTACGAGGAAGCGCCGACCACCGCGATGACCGTCGAGACGCCGTGGGGCGACGTGCCCATCAGCGCCGACGAGTGGCGCGACGTCTTCGAGGCGGCCGATCCAGGCGCCCCGCACAACGATGCGCGCGGGACGATCTGGGACGAACTCGTCACGCTCATCGTGGACAAGCAGGTTCACGCGCACACCGGCGACGAGGAGGAACTCCCGGTCGACCAGCTCCGGCGTTCGCTGCTGGCGAACCGCGACCTGCTCACCGCGTTCAACCGGGCCTGGCCGCTGCTGGAGGCGACCGACCTCATCGCCGATCTGTGGGCGGTGCCGGCCTATCTGCGCAAGTGCGCGCCCTGGCTCAGCCCCGACGAGGTCCGCGTCCTGCAACGCCCGGAGGGCTCGGCCTGGACGGTGTCCGACCTGCCCCTGCTCGACGCGGCCCGGGAGCAGCTCGGCGACCCGGAGGCGGCGCGCGTACAGCGCCGACGCCAGGCCGCGATCGCGGCCGACCGCGAGCAGATGGACCGAGTCGTGCAGAACCTGATCGAGGCCGACGACGACCTGGAAGCCGGCATGTGGATGTTGACGGGAGACGACCTGCGCAACGCCCTGGAGGACGAGTCGGGCCTGCCCACTGTCGCCGTCGACACCCTCGCCGGGCCGTTCGCGCACATCGTGGTCGACGAGGCCCAGGAACTCACCGACGCGGAGTGGCAGATGCTGCTGCAGCGCTGCCCGTCCCGCAGTTTCACCATCGTGGGGGACCGGGCGCAGGCCCGGCACGGGTTCATCGAGTCCTGGCACGAACGGCTGAACCGGGTCGGGCTGGAGACGATCACCCTGGCTTCGCTCGGCGTGAACTACCGGACCCCGACGGAAATCATGGCCAAGGCGGAGCCGGCGATCCGCGCCATGCTTCCCGACGCCAACGTCCCGACCTCGATCCGCAGCAGCGGCATCCCCGTCGGGTTCGGCTCGGTCGACGAGCTGGCGTCGATCCTCGACACCTGGGTCGCCGAGAACGACGAAGGCGTGGCCTGCGTCATCAGCCCGGCCGGTGCCTCCGTCTTCGAAGCGACGTCGCGGGTGCGCTCGTTGACGCCGGAACTGGCGAAGGGGCTGGAGTTCGACCTGGTCGTGCTGATCGACCCCGACGAGTTCGGTGGCGGCATCGAGGGCGCGGTCGACCGCTACGTCGCCATGACCCGGGCCACCCGGCAGCTGGTGATTCTCGGCAGTTAGCGCCCAGCCCAACGAGTTCCTTGCATATGTAAGTCAGTAACCACTACCATTTCCGACATGCCGATCCGGAGGCACCGAGGCTCTGCGGCACGGCCGCAGCGCCGCCGAGGGCGCGCGTGCGGTGCTGAGCAAGCTCCGTACTACGACTTGTCGCTGAAGGGCTGAGCTCTGATGACTGACGAGTCCTTGGCCGAGGGCATGGCCGCCTGGCGGGAGAAGCACGCCGCCAAGCTGGCCACTGTCACCGAGCGGCCGTCGTTGCTGGGTGCGCCGCTGGACGTCCTCTACGCCCCGACCGACGGCGAGGTCGACGCCGCCGCGTACGGCCGCGACATCGGCCTGCCCGGCGAGTTCCCCTACACCCGGGGCGTCTATCCGGCGATGTACCGCGACCGGCTCTGGCAGATGCGCCTGTACTCCGGCTTCGGTGACGCCGAGAGCACCAACACCCGCTGGCAGTTCCTGCTCGCGCACGGCAACAACGGCGTCAGCGCCGCCTTTGACCTGCCGACCCAGGTCGGCATGGACTCCGACCACCCGGAGGCCGTGCCCGAGGCCGGCCGGGTCGGTGTCGCGGTGGACTGCGCCCAGGACTTCGAGCGGATGTTCGCGGGTCTGCCGGTGGAGCAGATGGGCATCTCGCTCAACGCCCACAGCACCGCCCCGTTCGTGCTCGCGCTGTTCCTGGCCGCGATGGAACGCCAGGGAATCACCCCGGGTCAGATCAACGGTTCGATGACCACGGACGTGCTCAAAGATTACGTCGCGCGCGGCACCTGGATCTACCCGCCCGGGGCCGGTATCCGGATGGTCTGCGACATCCTGGAGTTCTGCTCGGCGGAGATGCCCCGGTTCTATCCGCTGGTGATCCGCGGCCCGGACATCCGCGACGCCGGCGCCGACGCCATCCAGGAGGTCGCGTTCGCGTTCGCCAACGCCGTCACCTACCTGGAGAACGCGCAGGCCCGCGGCCTGGACATCGACGGCATCGCGACCCGGCTCTCGGCCCAGTTCTACTACTACGGCGACTTCCTGCAGGAGGCCGCGAAAACCCGCGCCGCCCGGCGGATCTGGTCCCGGCTGCTGCGCGACCGGTTCGGTGCGCGCAAGGAGGCGTCCTGGTTGCTGCGGGTCACCGCCTCGGTCGGCGGGACCCACTTCCAGGTGCACGAGCCCGAGACCAATATCGTGCGAGGCACGCTGGGCTGCCTCGGTGCGGTGCTGGGCGGCGTTCAGGGCATGCTGCTGGCCGGCTACGACGAGGCCTTCGACATCCCCACCGAGGACACCGCACGGATCGCGCTGCGCACGCAGCAGATAGTCGGGTACGAGTCCGACGCGACCGCCGTCCCCGACCCGCTCGGCGGCTCCTGGTTCGTCGAGGCGATGACGGACGAGATCGAGCGCCTCGTGCTGGCGAAGATGGCCGAGATCGACGAGATGGGCGGCTCCGTGGTGGCCATCGAGAGCGGCTACATGCAGCGCGAGATCGCCAAGTCGGCCTACAACATTGAGCGCCGGGAGCAGAGCGGGGAGAAGCCGATTGTCGCGGTGAACATCCACCGCGGCCAAGGCGAGCCGCCGGAGCTGGTCGTCCACGCCCCGGACAGCAAGGTCGCCGACCGGCAGCGCGCGCAGCTGGCGGCGCTGCGCGCGGGCCGGGACGAGGTCGAGACCCAGCGTCGGCTGGCCCGCCTGCGGGCCGCGGGCGAGGGTACGGACAACCTGATGCCGATCATGATCGACTGCGCCCGCGCCGACGCGACCCTCGGTGAGATGGTGGACGTCCTGCGCGGCGTCTTCGGCGAGTTCAAGGAGCCCGCGCTGTGAGCCTCGACGCGACCAACCGCACCGACCGGCGCACGCGCGTGCTGGTCGCCAAGCTCGGCCTGGACGGGCACGACCGCGGCGCCAAGGTGGTGGCGCACACGTTGCGCGACGCGGGCATGGAAGTCATCTACACCGGGTTGCGCCGCACCGCGCGCGACGTGGTCGCCATGGCGGTCGACGAGGACGTCGACGTGATCGGCCTTTCGATCCTGTCCGGCGCACACCTTGCGTTGGCTCAGCAGGTGCTCGACGAGCTGGCCGTCCGCGGCGCACGCGATGAGATCGCCGTCGTGGTAGGCGGCACCATCTCCGCCACCGACGACGCGGTCCTGCGGCAGATGGGCGTCGCCGAGGTATTCGGCGTGCGGTCCCCGCTGGCCGAGCTCGCGCCGCGCGTGCAGGCGCTCGTGAGCGCGGATCGGTGAGCGAGACGCTCGGGATCGGCGCCCGGGTCCGCGGCGGTTCGCGGACCATCACCGACGCGGAGGTCGCGTTCCTGCCTGCCCTGATGGGTGCGATCAACCCGTTGTTCCACGACGAGGAGAGCGCGAAGGCGAGCAAGGTCGGTCGCCGGGTGCTCTACGGCCCGGCGCTGCTCGGGATTGCGGTCGCCGGTACCGAGCCGGTTCTGAAGGACGTGGTGTTGGGCCTGATCGGCATGACGGACGTGCGGTTTCGCTCGGCCGTCGGGGTGGGGGATACCGTCACCCCGACGTTGGTCGTGGAGAATCGCATCGCCAAACCCGACAAGGCCGGCGACCTGCTGCTGGTGCGCGACGAGGTGCACAACCAGGACGGCGTGCTGGTGCTGGAGTTCCGGCGCACGATCATGGTCAAGCGGGCGTGAGCCAGCTCGGTGACCGGCGCGCGTTGGCCCGGACGCTGACCTGGATCGAGGCCGGCGATGCCCGAGGCGCCGAGGCGGCCGCCGGCCCGGAGTCTCCGGGGTCGGGCTACGTCGTCGGCATCACGGGGCCGCCCGGGGCCGGAAAGTCCACGCTGGTCAGCCGCCTGGTCGCGGGCCTGCGTGAGGAGGGTCAGACCGTCGCCGTGCTGGCCGTCGACCCGTCGAGCCCGCGCACCGGCGGGGCGTTGCTCGGCGATCGGATCCGGATGGCCGATCACACCCACGACCCGGGGGTGTACATCCGCTCGATGGCCAGCCGGGGCCGGCTCGGCGGGCTGGCGGAAGCGGTGCCGCCGGCCGTGCAGGCCCTGCGGGCGTGCGGCTTCGACTGGGTCCTGGTGGAGACCGTCGGGGTGGGTCAGTCGGAGGTGGAGGTCGCCGGTCAGGCGGACACGACGGTGGTGGTCCTCACTCCGGGCGCCGGGGACGACGTCCAGGCGAGCAAGGCAGGGCTGCTGGAGGTCGCGGACATCTTCGTGCTCAACAAAGCCGACCGGCCCGGCATCGAGCTGACGGCCCGTCAGCTGATCGAGGCGAGGGGCTTGTCGACGCCGCGGTCCTGGCGGCCGCCGGTGCAGCCGTGCACCGCGGAGACCGGTGATGGCGTCGAGTCCGTGCTGGCCGCAATCCGGCAGCACAGAGAACACATAGCTACCCAACACGGCGCCGCCGCCACCCGCTGTTGAAATACCCGCCGAGTCGGGTGGTCGGACAGCTGCTGGCCACGGCCCCGGCCGCTACCATAGTAGCGACTACTCACTCTGGGGAGGCCACTGGTGGTCAAGAACGCGGCTGTCGCGCCCAAGCGCACGCGAGTCAATGGGGCGGACCGGCGCGAGTTGATCCTCAAGGCCGCGCGCAAGGTCTTCATCGAGAGCGGCTTCTCCGGGGCGCGGACCAACCGGATCGCGGAGCTCGCCGGCACCTCGGAGGCGATGCTCTACCGGCACTTCTCCTCGAAGGAGGAGTTGTTCGAGTCCGCCATCCTCGAGCCGGTCGAGAAGCTGGTCAGCGAGCTGACCGAATCCGCCGGCAGCATGGCGAGCCTGTCGGACCGCGACTCCCGCCGGGAGGCCAGCTACGAGGTCAACGCCGACGTCCTCGCCCAGATGCGCGAGGTCGCCCCGCTGCTGGGGGTCGCGCTCTTCTCTGATCGTGCCGCCGGCGCGAAGTTCTATAAGAAGCGGCTGGAGCCGCTGCTGCACGGCCTGTCGGACTCCCTCGCCTCCGCGTTGGAGGGGTGGCCGCACCGGCCCGTCACCCCGGAGCTGATCATTGCCATGCAACTGGGCACGTACAACTGGATTGCCATGAACGAGTATTTCGGCAGTCGCAAGCCCGACGGGGACGCCATCTC
Organism: Sporichthya sp.; assembly: GCF_013815995.1. GTDB lineage: Bacteria > Actinomycetota > Actinomycetes > Sporichthyales > Sporichthyaceae > Sporichthya. The sequence goes on along the minus strand of NZ_JACDFE010000125.1, from coordinate 764 downwards.
CCAGCAGCTGACCGACCTGCTGGTGCGCGCGCTCTAGCGTCTGGAAGTCCCCGCTGTTCCGATCGGGCCGCCCTGCGGCGGCCCGCGCAGCCGCCTGCGCGGAGCCGCCTCCTCCGCCTGCGCTTGCCTTCGCGGCCCGCGCCTGTCAAAGTAAGTATTAACTTCATAGCCGGTGCTGTTCCCGAAGCGGCGGGAGCCCCCGTGGCACGTCCTGGAGGTCCGGCATGTCCACCCGGTTGGCGTACGGGGAACCCGCGGTCGCCCCGGCCCCCCCGCCCCTCACGACGCCGCCGCTCACCCGGACCGATTTCGTGCGGTACCAGGGCGCCTCGGGCGACGTGAATCCCGTCCATCACGACGACACCTACGCACGGGCCGTAGGGTTCCCGTCCGTCTTCGCGCCCGGCATGTACGCCGCCGGGATGATGGCGACCTACTTGACCGACTGGCTGGGCCTGCCGAACATCCGTCGCTACGCCGCCCGGTTCCGGGATCAGGCCTGGCCCGGCGACCAACTCACCTTCACCGCGTCCGTGGCGCGCATGGAGGAGCGGGGGACCGAACGCCGCGCCTTCGTCGAGGCGACGTGCGACCTCGGCGACGGCCGCACGCTCCTCGTGGCGGAGGCGACCTTCCTGGTCCCGGCCCGGGAGCTGGGGTGAGCGGGCCGGAGGGTCCGGGCGCAACAGCGCCGGACGCCGAATTTCGCGCCCGCGCGCGGAGCGCGCTGGTGGCCGCCGCCGCGGGGGTCGGCTGGTCGGAGA
>NZ_JACDFE010000124.1 GCF_013815995.1 Sporichthya sp. | reverse complement strand
GGACCTCGTTCTCCTGCTCGAGCAGTCGGATCCGTTTGCGGGCCTCGCGCAACTCGGCGTTCTCCGCCGCGCTCGTTCCGGGCCTGCGCCCGTCCTCGACGTCTGCGGCCTTGAGCCAGTTGTGCAGGCAGGACTCGCTGATCCCGAAGTCCTTCGCGATCTGCCGCAGCTCCTGGCCGGGCTCACGGCTGCGGGCGACGCGAACGACGTCGTCGCGGAACTCTTTGGGGTGGGGTTTCGGCACAGTGCACATCCTTCCAGCGGCACCTCTCGGCACCACAGTTCAGATGTCACCTACTCGTGCAGCAGACCCGACTATCCGGATCAGCGTCGATCGTGGCCAGGTAATCAGGCTTTTGAATACCCGTGCCTATGTAGAGGGCGACCGTATAAAGGAGCAACTCCCGGGGTGCCTTGATGGCCTCCGTGGGCGAGGCATAGCCGGGACCGCAACATGCTTCCTCGCTGGACTTCGCCATGTCGATACCTCCCACTGATAGCTGAAGCCGGTCGTGGTCTTGCTGCGGAGCATGGCTTCAGTGCGAACTTCGATCGAGGTACGAAGTCAGATAGTCCACCGTGCGCCACCCCAGCGCTGAGCCGGTCGGCAGCGGGTTTCGCCCCGCGCCGACCGGCTCGTGGCGGAATCAGGTTGCAGTGAAGGTGATCGGCACGGCCGCTGCGATCGAGTGACCGACCGGGGAGCTGCCCTCGACGCGGCGGTGCAGCGCCTCGATCGCCGCGGGATCGGCGTCGGCCTTGAGGTCGACGACCGTGCGGATCCCAGAGAATCCCGCATGTCCTTCCTTAAGACCCAGGAACGAGTGCATGTCGATGTCACCCTCGACCTTGATGGTCAGTTCCTGGATCTCGATGCCGGCGACCGTCGCGTTGGCTGCGTAGCCGACCGCGAGGCAGTTGCCGAGCGCGACGAGCAGTTGCTCGACGGGGTTGGGCGCAGCGTCGCCGCCGCCCATGCCCTTCGGCTCGTCGGAGGGCATGGGCGCGAAGTCGCGCACCGTCGCCTCGGACTTGAACGCCCCGGTCCACCGGACCTGCGCCGCCCAGGTGGTTGCCGCCTTCTCCGGCTGCTCGCTGACAGCCTGGACGAGGGCGCCGACGGCGGCCAAGTCGACCTGATTGAGGTGGGATCCTACGGTCGCGGTCATGTGCGGATCTCCTTCGGGTCGGTAAGAGCTGAACATTCCAAGACGCGTTGCAGTGTCACCAGAGCAGGATTTCGATCGCGTCGCGCCGCTCGCGATCCTCCTGCATTGCCTCAGCGACTTGTCATGCGCGCCCCTTCAGCATCAGGTTCCAATACAGGAACGGCAGCCCGTAGCGCTTGAGGTACCACATGTCGCGTCGTTCGCGGGTGGTGTCGATGATCGGGATGCTGGGCGTGGGTTGCATGGTGTAGTCGAACTCTGCCAGCAACATCTTGTTCCGCGCCGTGGTCAGCGGACAGGAGGCGTAACCCTCGTATCGCTTGGTGGGCGGTTTGCCTGTGAGTGAGCCGAGCAGGTTGGCCACCACGACCGGGGCCTGCTTGCGGATCGCCGCTCCGGTCTTGGAGTTCGGTGAGGAGCCCGCGTCACCGAGGGCGAACACATCGGCGAAGCGGGTGTGCTGCATCGTGTGCTTGTCGATCTCGACGTACCCGGCCGGGTTCGCCGGGTCGGCCAGCGGCCCGGTCTTGATCCAGTCCGGGGCCGACTGGGGCGGGACAACATGCATGATGTCGTAGTCGACGCTGTCCTTGGTGTTCTCGGCGTTGTTCTGGATCACTGCCCGTCGAGAGTCGGGGTCGATCTCGACGACCTCGCTGCTGGTGTGCACCTCGATGCCGTACCGGGTTGCCACCTGTTCGAGCTCATCGCTGAACACTTTCACCCCGAACATGGCCGGCGTAGGAAGGACCAAGACGACCCGGATCCGGTCGAGCACACCCTGCTGTTGCCAGTAATGAGCAGCGAGGTAGGCGATCTTCTGCGGGGCGCCGGCGCACTTGATCGGACCGGACGGCATGGTGAACACCGCGGTTCCGGATCGCAGGCCGCGAATCATGGTCCACGTCTTGGGCGCGAGCTCGAAGGTGTAGTTACTCGACACCGCTGGGGTGTCGAGCGCTTCGGACATGCCCGGAACACGGCCCCAGTCCAGCTGAATCCCCGGACAGACCACTAGCCGCTCGTAACCGATTGTCTTACCGGAGAGCGTGTTCACGACTCGCGCGTCGGGGTCTATCGCTTCCACCCGATCCTTGATCCACGTGGCGCCCTTCGGCATCACCTTCGACTGCAGCCGAGCGCTCTTGCCTGCCGGTGCGCAGCCGCCGCCGACAAGGGTCCACAGCGGCTGGTAGTAGTGGACATCGGAGGGCTCGACGATCGCGACGTCCTTCTCGCCCGCCCGTCGCAGCCGGGCCGCGACGTCGACCCCGGCACTGCCGCCCCCGACGATGAGCACGCGATGCCCCGTGGACTGTGTGGACATGCCGACCTCCGTTCAGCGGTAGCAGTAGGAGTCCGAGGAGGCGTCGCCGCCCTGGAGTCGGATCTGGTGGACCCGGCGGCCACCGAAGTGCTCTTCGCCGTGGAGGAAGAACTTCTCGTCGAGCTCCATGCCGCCGTCGGGACCGACATTGGCCATCGCCATCCAGCTACCGACTCCGTCCGGATAGAACTGGTCATCGAAGGCCCGGTACAGAGAGTTGGTGAAGTAGACCCGTCGTCCGTCGCGGCTGACTTCGACCATCTGCGGTGCCCCGGCCAGAGGCGTACCCGGAAGCGCCGGATGCGCTGTGCGATTCACGATCCCACCGAGCTTCAAAGAACCGACCTCACGCGGGTGGCTGGGATCGCTGACGTCGTACTGCTTCAGCTCACCCGTTCCCCAACAGGACACGTAGAGGAACTGGTCATCGACCGAGAGGTCGATGTCGGTGATCAATGGTGGTACTGCACCGAACCCCTTGAGCAGCGGAGGAAGTAGCTCGGGGTCGGCCGGCTGGGCGGGGATGCTGATCACCTTTTCGGCCTTCCACTCCTCACCCTCCCGGTACCAACGGAAGATCGACCCGGACAGATCCTCCGTGGACACGACCACTCCGACGAATCCCCAGGTGGCGTCCGGGTCGTGCGCCGGGCGCACCTCCAGGGCCATCTGGTTGTGTGCGCCGAGGTCCACCCGCTGAAGGTGCTTTCCGGCCGCCAGATCCCAGAAATGGATCGCGTGACCGTACTCGTTCGCCAACAACTTCTCGGGGATCACACCGTTCTCGATCATGCTCGGCGTGCCCCACTCGCTGCTGATCAGCACGTTGGAATTCAGGTGCCACCAGGCGTCGTAGTGCATGTGCTGCGGGCCCCGGTCCTTCTCCCAGGCACCGATGACATCGAAGGTGTCGTGGTCCAACAGAGCGATCCCACCGGGACCCTCGCCATCCCCGTCGCTGCCCAGGCACGTGAGGAAAATGCCATCCGGCCCGCAATGCAAGGTGTGCGGCCGGGAGTAGCCGGCCTTGTCCGCCAGCTCACTGGCGGGGATGGTCTTGTGCAGGACGGGATTGCGCGGATCAGGCTTCGTGTCCAGCACGTAGATGTTCGACGATCGCAACCCCGGCACCACCAGGAACCGGCGTTCCAGGCCAGACATGTCGTGGCCTTCGTGCTTCCACGCGCTGCTGCAGGCGTTCCAGCCGTAGTGGTGCAACTCGTCGCCGGGGACGCCCACCACCAGAGAGCCGACCACTTTGCCGTAATCGGTCGAAGCGGCGTTGACATCGACGACCAGCATCGCGTCCTGCGTCGAGCCGGTCGGATCGAACGCCGCCACGTAGGCCAATTCCTCAGCCGGTGCCGCAGCGGCATCGGCGGCGGTCCGATAGAAGGTCGGATCTGTCGTTGTGCTCATTGGCTGGTCCTTCGTTGGCGATCCGTGAAGTGGCCTGCGCGAACAGTCGAATCAGGCGGGCCGCGACCGAGTTCCCTGCGGTGCGCGGGCCGCCGATGAGGGACGGTGCGCGAGTCGCCTCGCGAGCATGAGGCACTCCGATCAGTGAGCTCGGACCGATGCCGCTAGCGGCATCCAGCCGCAGCTGGAACTCGTATTTGTCCGGACATTACGCCCCGGTCCGGTCGCGCGCAATCCGTGCGGCCGGTGCAATCAGCACGTTGGAGCAACCCGCTGCCCGAGTCGGATGCTGTTGCCGGTGGTCTGCTAAAGCTTCAGCGATCGGCTCGACGAGATGGCCGACGCCGCGGCGGCGTCCGCGCTGGCTGGTGTGTATCCGTTGTGTACCGGAGCCGATGTGCGCACGCCCCGCGCCCTGTGAAACAACGAAACCCCCTGCTGACCAGGGGGTTTCTCGCTGTAGCCCCGACGGGATTCGAACCCGCGCTACCGCCTTGAGAGGGCGCACCGACCACTCGTTCATCTCCTCGATCACCTTGTCCGTGATCCGCGAGATCGTCTCCTTCGACACCGACGCCCCGTAGATCTCGGCGAAGTGCGCGCTGATCTCCCCGGTGGTCAACCCCTTGGCGTAGAGGGAAAGCACGATCGCATCGACCCCACCGAGGCGGCGTTGACGCTTCCGCACGATCTGCGGATCGAAGGTCCCCGCCCGATCACGGGGGACCTCGATCTGCACCGCACCGGTCGCCTCGGTCAACACCGTCTTAGCCCGGGTCCCGTTGCGGATGTTGCCCGACTCACCACCACCGGGATCGTGTTTGGCATAACCGAGGTGTTCGGTCATCTCCTCGTTCAGCGCGGTCTCGAGCACCGCCTTGGTCAGCGCCGTGAGCAACCCGCCCGGGCCTGTCAACGACAGGCCGGCCTCCTTCGCCACCCGGACCAGCTCGATCGCGGCGGCCTGTTCAGCCGAGTGCTCGGCCGGTTCCTTCTTCTTCGTCACATCGTTCAGTGTCGCGGTCATCACGGCACCTTCCCCGCCGAGCATCGCTCAGCGTGTCAGGCCGGAAACACCGTTAAATCCACAGTCCCCGCGGTCACCGCGGGCACCGTACGGATGAGCTTGTAAGCAAGAGTTCGGCTGGACGCACCGCCGATCCGCTCGACGCGCGGCCGGATGGGAACGCGGGGGGTGTTGTGTCGGCTCGTGGCGTGCTCGCCGAACGAGCGCGCTTGAACACCCTGGGCATCCGAGCCCCTCGGTCTGGCGTCTCGGGTTCGCACCGGGGCAGACACGTCCTCAAGATCACGTCCTGGGCCGTCTGTGGGCCGTGACAGGACGGTGGCAGTCGGTGTCCGGCGGTCAGGGTCGGTCAGTCTCGGACGCCGCGTTGTCGCAGGTCAGCGGCGGTTTCCCCTACCATTGGCGCAGGTCATCGGTCTGCGCGGGCTCCCCCATGCCACGTTCCGCTTCAACGTCTGAGCAGGCCGGTTGCCGAGGCTCAGGCTGCAATTCGTTACTGGTGAGGCGATCTGGGCGCTGCAGGCGCACCACCAGTAACGAACTGCAGCTTCAACCTCGATCCCACGGAACAGGAGAGCTCGTGACCCAGCTTCTGAAGGTGCAGAACCTCATGCTCTCGCGCGATGGCTACGCCGCGGGGGAGGGGCAGAGCCTGGAGCGGCCCTTCGGGCACGCGGATCCTGGGGCGATGGCCTCCTGGGCGGGGGCGACGGCGAGCTGGCCGAACCGGACCGACCCCGGCGGGAGCCGCGGCCTGGACGACTACTTCACCCGGGACTTCACCCACAACATCGGCGCCGAGATCATGGGCCGCAACAAGTTCGGGCCGCAGCGGGGGCCGTGGGAGAACCTGGACTGGCAGGGCTGGTGGGGCGATGAGCCCCCGTTCCACACGCCGGTCTTCGTGCTGACCCATCACCATCGCCCGGACCTCACCCTCGGCGAGACGACCTTCTACTTCGTCGAAGGGAAGCCCGCGGAGGTGCTGGAGCAGGCGAAGGTGGCGGCGCAGGGCCGCGACGTCCGCCTCGGCGGCGGCGCCACGTCGATCTGTGAATTCCTCGACGCCGACCTGGTCGACACCCTGCACGTCGCGGTGGTCCCGCTGGAGCTCGGCCGCGGCGTCCGGCTCTGGGAGTCGCCGGACGAACTGCTGGACCGCTACCACCTCGAGGTCGTGCCCAGCCCGAGCGGCGTCACCCACCACATCTTCTGGCGCCGCTGAGTCAGTGTCGCTGAGTCAGCCGGAGGCTCCGGCCTTGAGCTGCTCCACCAGGATGTCGCCGTGGCCCGCGTGCCGGGCGAGCTCGGCGATCATGTGGCCGTAGATGTACCGCAGGTTCACCGAGCGCTCGTACCAGGGGAACTGCTCGTCGAGGTCGTGCGCCGCCGCAATCTCTCGGGAGCGCTCGCACGCGGTCAGGAAGCCGGCGCGAATCGTTTCGACGGTGTCCAGCGGATCCAGCACCCAGCTCTCGGTGACGTCGTCCGGCAGGCCGAGCTCAGCGCGCGACGCCCCGGCCACCCGGTGCTGGAACCAGACCGCCTCGGCGAACGTGGCGTGCTTGACGAGCCCCAGCACCGTGGTCAGCGACGGCACGAGGCGCGTGCGGGCGGCGGCATCGTCGATGTCGGAGAGCAGGCCGACGATCTCCTGCCGCTGCGCGTCGAGCCTTGCTTCGAGCGCTGCTCGCTCACTGTCCGGCAGGGTGTCCACGCGGACAGGCTAGCCAGGGCTAAGCGGGATCCGCGGCGGCGGTCAGGGCGCGCAGCACCTCGACCTGCCGGACGAGGAAGGCGCCTTCGTCGAGCTTCTTGCGCCGGAGCCACGCGGTGACCTCGGTGTTGCATTTGCTGGCGTTGCACGAACGGCAGGCCGGGACGACGTTGGCCAGGGTGTAGCGGCCGCCCACCGAGATCGGCAGGGTGCAGTCCTTCTGGAGCTGCGCATCGGAGACGTCGCAGTAGGCGCAGCCGCCCCACGCGGCTTTGAGCGCATCCCACTGGGCGTCGGTGAGGTCGTGCTCGACCCGGGCCATCCGCCGCTTGCGACGGCGCGCGTAAACTGCGGTCTTGCTGCGGGAGGCCACGGTTCGAGGGTAGGGCGGCCGGGTTCGCCGGCGCCTGTCGCCGCGCCACGGCTTACTAGGCTGCGCCCGTGAGCGAGAGCGACGTGGTGGTCATCCACACCGACGGTGGCTGCACCCCGAATCCGGGGCCCGGTGGGTGGGGTGCGGTGCTGCGGTACGGCAAGCACGTCCGGGAGCTCTGCGGCGGGGAGCCCGAGGCGACGACGAACAACCGCATGGAGCTGATGGCTCCGATCGTCGCGCTCGAGACGTTGAAGCGGCCGGTGGTCGTGCACCTCTACACCGACAGCACCTACGTCCGGGGCGGCATCACCAAGTGGATCCTCGGCTGGGAGTGCAACGGCTGGCTGACCTCGGCGAAGCAGCCGGTGAAGAACGTCGACCTGTGGCAGCGCCTGCAGGTCGCCTGTGCCCGGCATCAGGTCGAATGGCACTGGGTGAAGGGGCACAGCGGTGTCGCTGACAACGAGCTCGCCGACCAGCTCGCCACGCGCGGGATGGTGCTGGCGATGGAGACGGGCGCCGCGTCGGTGAGCGGCTGCGCGCCCTGATGTTGAACCGGGCGGCGATGGTGGCCACGTGACCGAGACCGACAGCAGCGGAGCCGCGGCGCGCCGGCAGATCGCCGTCGTCGGACCGGGCGAGGCGAACGAGCGCGAGGTGCAACTCGCGTGCGGGGTCGGCCGGTTGCTGGCGCTCGGTGGCGCCGTCGTCGTGACCGGCGGCCTCGGCGGCGTCATGCAGGGCGCCTGCGAAGGGGCCGCATTGGCCGACGGCACCTCGATCGGGCTGCTGCCGGGCACCGACCGCCTCGCGGCCAACCCGCACGTGAGTATCGCGGTGGCCACCGGACTCGGCCAGGGCCGCAACCTGCTCGTGGTGCAGACCGCCGACGCGGTCGTCGCGATCGGACGCAGCCCCGGCACCCTGAGCGAGATCGCCCTCGCGGGCCGTCTCGGCAAGCCGGTGGTGCTGCTGGCGAGCTACGCCGAGGACCTGGTGCCGGGCGCCCTGACCGCCGGGTCGCCGAAGGAGGCCGCGGACCTCGCGTTCCGCCTGCTCGGCTCCGCCATTGCGTCCGCCTGAGTTCGGGCCGATGAATTCAGGTGCGGTGCTCAGTCCTAGTCGTGAGTATGTGGGCACCGCGAACGAAGAACCGGCACGGCAGGACCTGCCGCCGATCGACCTTGAGGAGCCAACGTGCAGACCCTTGACGCCGGCAGCGGCGCCCCGCCTGCACAGGCCGGCCGCAAGGAATGGATCGGCCTGGCCGTCCTCTCGCTGGCCTGCCTGCTGTACGTCATGGACCTCACGGTCCTGCACCTGGCCGTCCCGGAGATCTCCGAGGACCTGAATCCCACCAGCACCCAGTTGCTGTGGATCATCGACGTCTACGGCTTCATGGTCGCCGGCTCGCTGATCGTGATGGGCACGCTCGGGGACCGGATCGGCCGGCGCAAGCTGCTGATGATCGGCGCGTTCCTGTTCGGGCTGACCTCGATCCTGGCCGCGTTCTCGACCAGCGCCGAGATGCTGATCGTCAGCCGCGCGCTGCTCGGCCTGACCGGCGCCACCATCGCGCCCTCAACGCTGTCGCTGATCTTCCACATGTTCCCCGACCCCAAGCAGCGCGGCATCGCGATCGCCTGGTGGATCGCCGCGTTCTCGGCGGGCAGCGTGGTCGGCCCGGTGGTGGGCGGGGCGATGCTCGAGTTCTTCTGGTGGGGCTCGGTGTTCCTGCTCGCGCTGCCGGTGATGGGCGCGCTGCTGCTCTTCGGTCCCAAGCTGCTGCCCGAGTACAAGGACGAGAACGCCGGCAAGCTCGACCTGATCAGCGCCGCGATGTCGGTGGTTGCCGTACTCGGTGTCGTCTACGGCATCAAGGACATCGCCGTGGACGGGATCACGGACACCGCGACCGCCTCGATCACCGTCGGCCTGCTGGTCGGCGTCGCGTGGGTGTACCGCCAGCAGCGGCTGACCCATCCGATGATCGACGTCTCGCTGTTCAAAGTGCGCTCGTTCAACGGTGCCCTGATGGTGAACTTCTTCGCGATCTTCGTGATGATCGGCTACTTCATCTTCGTCTTCCAGTTCCTGCAGCTCGTGCTCGGGTTGTCGCCGTTGGAGGCCGGGCTCTGGGGTCTGCCCGGCGCCGCCGGGTTCGTGCTCACCTCGCAGATGACCCCGCGCCTGGCCCACAAGGTCGCGCCGCCCAAGCTGGTCGGGGGCGGGCTCTCGGTCGCCGCAGCAGGGCTCTTCGTCCTGATCGGGGTGAGCGCCGACGGTGGGGACACCAGCCTGACGATCGCGGTGATCGGGTCCGTGATCATCTCCCTCGGGATGGGGCCGGTCTTCGGTCTCACCACCGAGTTGATCGTCGGCTCGGCCCCGCCGGAGAAGGCCGGTGCGGCCTCCGGCATCTCGGAGACCGCCGCCGAGCTCGGCGGTGCGCTCGGGATCGCGATCTTCGGCAGCATCGGCGTCAGCCTCTACCGGGACGGGCTCGACGACCTGCCTGCCGGGGTCACCCCGCAGGCGGCCGCGGACGCCCGCGACACCCTCGGCGGCGCGGTGACGGCGGCCGAGGACCTACCGGCCGACGTCGGGAACGCGTTGCTCGACCTGGCGAACCACGCCTTCGTCGACGGCATGCGCCTGAGTACCGCCATCGCGGCGGTGCTCGCGACGGTGGTCGCGATCTTCGCTTTCCAGGGGCTCAGGCCGGCCGCTGCGGCCGTCACGGCGCACCACAGCGAGGAACCGGACGGAGGCCCGGACCACAACGACGCTCCCGAGACGATGGTTGCCGACGGTGATGTGTCCGAAGCGAGAGTCAACGTTTAAGAGCGCCATACACAGGTGTGATTTTGTGGGCGCCATGAAGATCCTTACGACGTTGGGCTCTGCTGCTGTTGCGGGCGCGCTGGTGGCCGGTGTGGTCGTCGTGCCTGCGGCGGAAGCAGCTCCCAGCGCTGCGTCGGCCCGCCACTCCGCCGTTCGTACGTGCACCTTCGACGGCCCGAAGGACACCACGCTGCGGATCAAGCTCCGGATGCCGAAGCGTTCGAAGAGCGACAACGACCTGCGCGGGGTGCGGGTCCGGGCCACCGACGACGGTGGCCGGGGCGCGTTCAAGAACCGACGCGTGCAGGTCGGCCGGATCGTGATCAGCATTGAGAACGAGAAGCGGAGTTCGGGCGGCGGCTCGATCGGCTCGGCCTCGGCCGTGCGCCGTCACGGCTCGCCGGCCACCTGGCGCCTCAACCCGCGCACGAACGGGGCCGAGGTCGAGCGGGTGGTCGCCGAGGTGACCTTCAAGCTCCGCGGCGGTCCGCGCGTGGTCGCCACCTGCGCCGCCCGCCCGTAGTGCGCCGAGGCGGCTGAACCTCCCTCCGGGGGAGGCGGCCACGTACTTTCGGTGGATGATTCGTTCCGCTCCGACCGCGCGGTCAGTTAGCGTGGCGGCACGCCCGCCAGCGAGTTCCGTATGCACCGAGTGCACGGGAGGTGGGTGTGGGCGTGGCTGCGACGGCCGTGATTCGCCAGGCGGTGCGCCAGCGCCTCGGGATGCTGCACGAACTCACCGGCCTGCCCGCTGTGTTCGGCGGCGCCGTCGAGGTCGACTCCGACGGGCACCGCGTGGTGGTGATCAGCCAGGTCTACGGCTTGCGCACCCCCGCCTTGGAGGGCCTGGTCGTGCACCCCGGCACCGGGTTGGGCGGGAAGGTCTTCTCCGGTGGCCGGGCGGTGGTGGTCGATGACTACGCCGGCTCCCGGATGATCACCCACGAGTACGACCGGGCCGTCCAGCACGAGGGCCTGGTCTCTGCGCTGGCCGCCCCGGTGCGTTTCGGCGACGAGGTGGTCGCCGTGCTCTACGCGGCCTCGCGCACCCAGCCGGTCGGCGAGACCGCGATCCGGGCCGCCGAGACCGTGGCCCGGTGCGTGGAGCGCGACCTGGAGCACATGTTGCCCTCCGCCCAGAAGGCGGACGCGGTCCCGCGGGGCGTGGTCGCCGAACTGCGCGCGGTCGCCGAAGCGCTCGGGCTCAACCCACTGCGCCCACGGCTGGAGCGGGCCCTGAACGCCCTCACCCGCAACGGCGACGGACCCCAGACTCCGGAAGGGCCGAGCCCGCTGACCACCCGTCAGGCGCAGATCCTGCGCCTGGTCGAGGACGGCCTGACCAACCGCGAGATCGCCGAGCGCACCGGCCTGGCCGACGCCACCGTCAAGACCTACGTGCACGACGCCATGCGGCGCCTGGACGCGCACACCCGCACCCGCGCCGTCTACGTCGCCCGCAGCCGCGGCCTGTTGTAGCCGAGCAGGTCGCTCAGACCAGCGTCTTGCCGAAGCAGGTCGAACCGGGGTCGTTGCGGTAGACGCCGAACTTCTCGACGACGCTGTAGCCGCTGGTCTCGTAGAGGCGGATCGCTTCGGGCTGGCGGTGCCCGGTCTCCAGACGCAGCCGGGTGATGCCGAGGCCCCGCGCGCTGTCCTCCAGGGCGGCGAGCAGGATCCGGGACAGGCCGCGGCCACGGAAGCCGGAGGCGACATACATCCGCTTGAGCTCGGCCAGGCCGGGCTCGACGATCCGCCAGCCGCCGCAGGCGATCGGTTCGCCGGAGAGTCGCCCGACCAGGAACAGCCCACGCGGCGGGGCGAAGTCGGTGGGTTCCACGAGGGTGGCGTCCCGGCCGCCGTAGCGGACCACGTAGACCCGCTGCACGGCCTCGATCAGGGCTGCCGAGACCGGGTCGTCGTAGGGGGTAGGCGTCAGCACGAGCGTGGTCTGCTCCGCCATCGTCATGAAGCGATTCTCCCAAGGCCCACCGACGAATTCGGCCCGCAGCGCGTCAACGGCGAGCCAAAGGGATCAGGTGATTCGCCATACCAGTCCGAGGTGTCTCATTCGTGCCACGGACCCGGGCGGACTGGCCTGGAGAGCTAGACGGCGCCCAGTGATTCCGCGGCGGCGTCGACCCGCCCGGCAAGCTCCAGATCGAGGCCGGTCACCCCACCTTCGGAGTGGGTGGAGATCGTGAAGTGCACCGTGCGCCAGCGGATGTCGATGTCCGGGTGGTGATTCATCTCCTCGGCCGCCACGGCGACCGCGTCCACCAGACGGATCGCGGTCGGGAAGTCCGGAGCGGAGTAGGAGCGGCGGATCTCGCTGGTGTCCCCGGTCCAGCCGTTCAACTTGCCCAGACCGGCTTCGACGTCGTCGGCGTTCAGGAGTGCGACCATGATCCGACCGTGCGCCGAATGCGCCCGGGTTGTCAATTCGGGTTCAGTGCGGGTTCAGTGCGGGTTCAGCGCGGGGTGATGGCGGGAGGGCGCGTGCCGGACGGACCACGAGTCGTGGTCGGGGCTGCGATCGTCCGCGACGGGTACCTGCTGGCCGCGCGGCGCAACGCCCCCGCGGCGCTGGCCGGCGGCTGGGAGCTGCCCGGTGGCAAGGTCGAGCCCGGCGAATCCGAGACCGAGGCGCTGATCCGGGAGTGTCAGGAGGAGCTCGGGGTAGTCGTGGTCCCGGGCGAACGCGTCCCCGGGGAGTGGCCTCTCCGGGACGACCTCGTCCTGCGTGTGTACCTGGCCGAACTCGTCGAGGGCGAGCCGGCGCCGCTGGAGGACCACGACGAACTGCGCTGGCTTGCCGGCGCGGACCTGTTCGAGGTCGCCTGGCTGCCTGCGGACGTCCCCGCGGTTACCGCCTTTCGGAGGTTTTCCGGCCTGGGATGAGCAGGTAGAAAGGGACGAGATGGACATCCGCGGCCGGCTCGGGACGCTGGGGCTGGCTGCGCTGACCGGCCTCGGCATCCTCGCGCTGCCCGCCGCCCCCGCTCAGGCC
>NZ_JACDFE010000317.1 GCF_013815995.1 Sporichthya sp. | reverse complement strand
CCGAGCTCGAGCGCGAGGGTCAGCACGATGCGGGCGCCGGACATCCCGACCGGGTGGCCGAGCGCGATCGCGCCGCCGTTGACGTTGACCTTGTCCTCGCCGAGGCCGAGCTCGCGCATCGACTGGATGCCCACGCTGGCGAAGGCCTCGTTGATCTCGACCAGGGTGAGGTCGGCGGCGCTGCGGCCCGCCTTGGCCAGCGCGGCGTTGATCGCCCGCGAGGGCTGGGACTGCAGGGTCGAGTCCGGGCCGGCCACCATGCCGTGCGCGCCGATCTCGGCGATCCAGGACAGCCCGTGGGCCAGCGCCTTCTCCTTGCTCATCACGATCACCGCCGCGCCGCCGTCGGAGATCTGCGAGGCCGAGCCCGCCGTGATCGTGCCGTCGGAGGTGAACGCCGGGCGCAGCTTGGACAGCGACTCGGCGGTGGTGTCACCGCGGATGCCCTCGTCGTCGCCGAAGACGATCGGGTCGCCCTTTCGGGTGGGCAGCTCGATGGGGGCGATCTCGTCCGCGAACAGCCCGTTCTTGTGGGCGGCGGCGGCCAGCTGGTGGGAGCGGGCCGAGAACACGTCCTGCTCCTCGCGGCTGATCCCGAGCGGGGCGTTGGCCTTCTCGGTCAGCTCGCCCATCGGGGCGTCGGTGAACTGGTCCCACAGGCCGTCGTAGGCCATCGAGTCGGTCAGCGTGGTGTCGCCGTACTTGAATCCCGAGCGCGACTTGGCCAGCAGGTGCGGGGCCTGGGTCATCGACTCCATGCCGCCGGCCACGACGGTGTCGACCTCGCCGGCCCGGATCAGCTGGTCAGCCATCGCGATGGCGTTCAGGCCGGACAGGCAGACCTTGTTGATCGTGATCGCCGGCACGTTCATGCTGATGCCGCCCTTGACCGCGGCTTGGCGGGCGGTGATCTGCCCGGCGCCGGCCTGCAGCACCTGACCCATGATCACGTACTGGATCTCGGCGGCCGGGATCCCCGACTTGGACAGCGCGGCCGCGATCGCGTGGCCGCCGAGGTCGGCGCCGGAGAAGTCCTTGAGGGAGCCGAGCAGGCGTCCCATCGGCGTGCGCGCGCCGGAGATGATCACGGAGCTGGTCATGGGGGCCCTCCACGGTCGGTGCCACGTGCCCTGCTGCAGGGCTTCTGCAACGATAGCCAGCAGGGGCAAATCGTCATTCCCCCACCGACCGCTCGTCGCACCGCGATGCCCGCTGAACGCCCGCCCAGGGAGCTTTCATGATCAACCGGATCGACCACGTCGGCCTGGCCGTCCACGACCTGGACGCCTCGATCGCCTTCTACGAGCGCACCTTCGGCATGCACGTGGTGCACGAGGAGGTCAATGAGGAGCAGGGCGTCCGCGAGGCGATGCTCGCCGTCGGCGACTCCGGGTCCTGCATCCAGTTGCTCGCCCCGCTGCGCGAGGACTCCCCCATCGGCAAGTTCCTCGCGAAGAACGGCGAGGGCATCCAGCAGATGGCCTACAACGTCGACGACATCGACGCGATCAGCTCACACCTGCGCGACGCCGGGGTCCGGCTGCTCTACGACGCCCCGAAGAGGGGCACCGCGAACTCACGGATCAACTTCGTGCACCCCAAGGACGCCGGCGGCGTGCTGATCGAGCTGGTCGAGTCGGCCGCCGACGGCCACGCCCACTAGTCAGCCCTGACCTACGCCGTCGCCTCGGGATCCTTGTCCGCCTGGTGCGAGCGGATCTTCCAGGCCAGCAGCAACAGCACGACGACGGCGGCGGGCGCGATCGCGGGCACGTTCTCCACCAGGCCGCCCACTCGGCGATGGTTGCCGACCGCCCGGCGACGATCTCGACCGCCTCGCAGACAGGTAGGTCAAACACCCGTTTTCGGCGTCGGTATCGTGCACGCAGCCGTTCGCACTACTCAGGAGTAATGCCGTGAAGGACATCCTCGAGGCGATCCTCGCCAGTGACACCGAGCGCCCCGACGTCGCGGGGATTCCGATCCCGTCGACCTACCAGGGCATCACCGTCCGCAAGGACGAGGAGAACATGTTCGAAGGGATGGCCTCGCGCGACAAGGACCCACGCCAGAGCCTGCACCTCGACGATGTCGCCACCCCGGAGCTGGGCCCGGGCGAGGCGCTGGTGGCCGTGATGGCCAGCGCGGTGAACTACAACACCGTCTGGACCTCGATCTTCGAGCCGGTGTCCACCTTCGGGTTCCTGGCCCGCTACGGGAAGCTCTCCGAGCTGACCAAGCGGCACGACCTGCCGTACCACGTGGTCGGCTCCGACCTGGCCGGCGTCGTGCTCAAGGTCGGCGTGGGCGTCAGCAAGTGGAAGCCCGGCGACCGGGTGGTCGCGCACTGCCTGTCCGTCGAGCTCGAGGACGCGATGGGCCACGACGACACGATGATGGACCCGCAACAGCGGATCTGGGGCTTCGAGACCAACTTCGGCGGCCTCGCCGAGCTCGCCCTGGTCAAGGCCAACCAGTTGATGCCGAAGCCGGACCACCTCTCCTGGGAGGAAGCCGCCTGCCCCGGTCTGGTGAACTCCACCGCCTACCGGCAGCTGGTCTCGCACAACGGCGCGAACATGAAGCAGGGCGACGTCGTGCTGATCTGGGGCGCCTCCGGCGGCCTCGGCTCCTACGCGACGCAGATGGCGCTCGCCGGCGGCGGGATCCCGGTGTGCGTCGTCTCCTCCCCCGACAAGGCCGAGATCTGCCGGTCCCTGGGCGCCGAGCACGTCATCGACCGCGCGGCCGAGGGCTACAAGTTCTGGAAGGACGAGCACAACCAGGATCCGAAGGAGTGGCAGCGCTTCGGCAAGCGCATCCGCGAGCTCACCGGCGGCGAGGACATCGACATCGTCTTCGAGCACCCCGGCCGCGAGACCTTCGGCGCCTCGATCTACGTGACCCGCCGCGGTGGTCTCATCACCACCTGCGCCTCGACCTCCGGCTACATCCACCAGTACGACAACCGCTACCTCTGGATGAGCCTCAAGCGGATCATCGGCTCGCACTTCGCGAACTACCGCGAGGCGTGGGAGGCCAACCGCCTGATCGAGAAGGGGATCATCCACCCGACGCTGTCCAAGACCTACGCCCTGGCCGACACCGGCCAGGCCGCTCTGGACGTCCACAAGAACTCCCACCAGGGCAAGGTCGGCGTGCTCTGCCTGGCCCCGTCCGAGGGCCTCGGGGTCTCCAACCCGGAGAAGCGGGCCAAGTTCGAGACCGCGATCAACCGCTTCCGCAACGTCTGAGGCCACTTCCGTTCCGCGCATCCATGACCGCAGCGGCATCCATGACCGGAACTTGTGGGCGTGTCGCTCGGACCCGCGCATGGATGCGTAGGACGCACCCTGCGGACATGAGGAAATGTCTGTTTTGCCCCTCCGTGAGACCCCTCGTGGGAGCATTCCGGGGTGACGTCTGACGTCGAACGGGCGCTGGACCGCGAGGATTCGCGGTCCTTAGCGGCATGGGGCGCGCGATTCGACGCAGCGCTGCGGGGCTACGACCGCGCCCAGGTCGACCTCTACGTCGACGAACTGACCTCGCGCCTGTCCGCGCTACGCGACGCCGTCGCGGGCGCGGAGAAGAACGCACACAACGCGCGCGAGGACGCCCTCAAGGGCGCCGCGGAGCTGACCCGCACCCGGGCCCGCCTGGTCGACACCGAGCAGCGCCTGGCCCAGGTCCAGGCCCAGCCGGACCTGCCGGGCCAGGACGGCGCGGAACGCGTGATGCGCCTGGCCGAGCTGACCGCCGAGGCGCTGCGCGCCGAGGCCGCCGAGGCCGCGGCTGCGGTCCAGCGGGAGGCCAACGAGGCGCTGGAGGCGGCGCACCGCAGGCACGCCGAGCTGCTGGAGGCGGCCGCGGTCGAGAAG
>NZ_JACDFE010000316.1 GCF_013815995.1 Sporichthya sp. | reverse complement strand
AACTCGGCCAGTTGGCCCGATCCGGCGCACCGCGGCTTCGCGGCCGCCGTGGCCAACGCGCAGCCGTTCGGCACGGTCGGCGGACTGTTCACCCGGCTCAGCGTCAGCGAGCCTCCCCCGGACCGGGACCGGACCTCCCCGGTCCAGGCGAACCGCCCGATCCGCAGCGCGTTGGCGTCGGAGTCCAGCGCGAGGGTGACCTCCTGCGAGGTCCCGCTCGGCTTGGACAGCACCCGGCCGTCGCGGATGGTCAGGCCCACCGGAAGGCCGGCGTAGCGCCGGTCGCCGTGCAGGGAGAAGAACGACCCGTTCACTCCGGCCAGCGCGTTCGCCCGCCTGGCCAGGGCCGTCGTCCGGTCCAACGTGGCCATGCTCCGGCCGTAGGTGGTGACCAGGCGCCCGTCGGCCTGCTCCGGGTCGATGGTCAGCACGTTCACCAGCCAGGGTCCGGTGCGGGTGGAAGCGATCCGGCCCTTCTTTACCTTGCCCTGCCCGCGGTGGATCACGGTGAGCGTCACCCCGGGGGCGAGTTGCTCCGTGCGGCGACGCTCGCGCAGGTCCGGGCGGCCGAGCGGGAGTGGGCCGGTGGCCGGACGCCGGATCCGCTCGGGCGCCGGCTCGGCCGGACTCTCGGCCGGGTCGGTGACCTCGCTGATCAGTTTGGAGAGCAGGTCGCTCGGCGGTGCCGGCGTGGCGGCCGGCGACGAGGCCCCGGCGCTACCCGGGAATCCCGTGGCGGCAGCGCCGGTGGCCAGGACCGCACCGGTCAGGAGCAGAGCGGCAGGACGGAATCGGCAGAGATCCATAGCCGCAAATAGTGATCAACTACCCTGGGAAAACGGTCAGCCTGACTGACCGTCAGGCAAATTCCCGGTACTTACCTGCAGTCCAGACTGGGTTACCTACCCTCAGGCGCAGTCGCGGCAGGTGAACGTGCCGCCCTTCTCGCTCGCGAGCTGGCTGCGGTGGTGCACCAGGAAGCAGGACGAGCAGGTGAACTCGTCGGCCTGGCGCGGGAGCACGCGAACACTGAGCTCCTCACCGGACAGGTCAGCGCCCGGCAGTTCCAACGACTCGGCGAGGTCCGCCTCGTCGACGTCCACGGTGCTGGCGCCCTTGTCCACCCGACGGGACTTGAGCTCCTCGATGCTGTCCTCACCGAGTTCGTCGTCGGTCTTGCGTGGGGCGTCGTAGTCAGTCGCCATCTAGGTCCGGCTCTCCTCGTGCTTGCTTGCGATGATGCGTCGGCGGGCGGTGCGGGAAGCGCTGCGCGGGACCGCAGTATGCCTCCCCGGGCCGGGAATTGTGCCCTAAGGCAGAACGGGAGTGGCGACGGGGTCCGTCAACCCGCTCTCATCCCCCGCTCCGGCGGCCAGCAGTAACGCCTCGAGCTGGACGAATAATTCCGGCGCGGCGGCCACCAGGCAGGCCGAGGACGGCTCCGCACCGCCCAGTCCGGCGACCCGGGCCCCGGCCTCGGTGGCGATCAGGGCCCCGGCGGCGTAGTCCCAGTGCTTCACCCCCCGCTCGAAATAGGCGTCGACCCGCCCGGCGGCCAGCGCGCACAGGTCCACCGCGCACGCCCCGTTGCGCCGGATGTCCCGCACGGCGGGGAGCACGTGGCGCAGGATCTCGGCCTGGTGGGCCCGCCGGCGCGGGTCGTAGCCGAACCCGGTCGCCACCAGGGCTCGGTCCAGATCCGGGCCCGGGCCGCAGCGCAGGGGGCGCCCGTTGCAGGTGGCGCCTTCGCCGCGGACTGCGGCGAACGTCTCACCGGTCGAGGGGACCTGCACCACCCCGACCAGCCCTTCCCCGTCGAGCTCGGCCGCGATGCTCACCGCCCAGCCGCCGAGGTCGTAGAGGTAGTTCACGGTCCCGTCGAGCGGGTCGACCACCCAGCGGACGCCGGAGGTGCCGGTCCGGTCGGTCCCTTCCTCGCCGAGGATCCCGTCCTGCGGGCGCAGCCGGGCCAACGCCGCGGTGATCAGCGCCTCGGCGGCGTGATCCATCTCGGTGACCACGTCGGTCGGGGTGCTCTTGGAGCTCACCCGCAACGGTCCGGCCGGTCGCCCGGCCTGCAGCAGGGTGCCCGCCTCGCGGGCCAGGACCAGGGCGATCTCCAGCAGCTCCCCCGCCGGCGGGACGCCGCGGGTCAACTCAGTCCCGCCCCGCCACGGCCGGTCGCGGCCCCTTCGGGTTGGGGCAGCACCCGATCGGACATACGTCGAAACTGGCGCCGAGGTCGCCGAGGGTCGCGCGCTGGTCGGGCATCCGGCTGTTCA
Organism: Sporichthya sp.; assembly: GCF_013815995.1. Lineage (GTDB taxonomy): Bacteria > Actinomycetota > Actinomycetes > Sporichthyales > Sporichthyaceae > Sporichthya. Next base: position 1,616 of record NZ_JACDFE010000316.1, on the reverse strand, counting down.
CCCGCTCCATCACCATGTCCCGGATGGCGGCCACGAACTCCGGCGCTGCACCCACGGTGCCGGCCCGGGCGAACCCGATGCCGAGGGCGTCGGCCTGGCCGCGCAGCTCCACGTCGAGGTCGTAGACGACCTCCATGTGGTCGGAGGTGAAGCCGATCGGAACCACCACGACGGCCGGGGTGCCCGCCTCGTGGAGCGCGGTCATCCGGTCGCGGACGTCCGGCTCGAGCCACTTGACCTGCGGCGGACCCGAGCGCGATTGGTAGACCAGCTCCCACGGGTAGGTGGCGCCGGTTGCCTCCGTCACGCCCTCGGCGACCAGGCGCGCGACCTCCTCGTGCTGCGCCGCGTACAGGCCGCCCTGCGGCCCGGCGCTGTAGGCCAGCGCCATCGGGATCGAGTGCGTGGTGAACAGGATCGTCGCCCCGGCCCGGGCGTCGGAGGCCAGTTGATCGAGCGCCGCGACGGTGTTGGCGACCATCGGGCGGATGAAGCCAGGGTGGTTGAAGTAGTGCCGCAGCCGGGTGAACACCGGCGCCTTGGTGATGCCCGCCTTCGCGGCGAACACGTCCTCCCGGTACTGCCGGCACCCCGGGTAGGAGGCGTAGGCGGACGTGGTCATGATCAGCGCGCGGCGCCGGTTCTCATCCGCCATCTGCTGGATCGCGTCGCGCAGGGAGGGCTTCCAGTTGCGGTTGCCCCAGTAGATCGGCAGGTCCAGGCCGTTCATCGCGAAGTCGGCCGCGACCGCCCCCAGCAGCTCCCGGCAGTGGCCGTTGATCGGGCTGACCCCGCCGAAGTGCTGGTAGTGCTCGGCGACCTCGGCCAACCGCTCGGGCGGGACATCCTTGCCGCGGGTGACGTTCTGCAGGAACGGCATCACGTCCTCGGGGCCCTCAGGACCACCGAAGGAAACCAGCAGGAAGGCATCGAAAGGACCGGCGCTCATGTCGGCATCCTTTCAGCGCCCGCCGGAAAACGGGGAAGCGCCCGTCGCAGGCTGCGGTTAGCGTCCAGGAGGACGCCCCGAATCGGAGACACCCGTGCTGACGCCGTACCGCGACGTGCTCGCCCACCCGGGCGCGCTGCGGTTCAGCCTGTCCGGGTTCCTGGCCCGGCTGCCGATCTCGATGCTCACCCTCGGCGTGGTGCTGTTGGTGTCGGGCACCGGGCGGTCCTACGCCCTGGCCGGAGCCGCCGCCGCGGCGGTGAACCTGGGGTTCGTGGTGGCGGGGCCGCGGCTGGGGCGCCTGGTCGACCGGTACGGGCAGGCCGCGGTGCTGCGCCCGGCCGCCCTCGCGCAGACCGTGACCTTGCTCGCCGTCATCGTGGCCGGCACCCAGCACGCCCCCGGACCGGTTCTGGTGCTGCTCGCGGGCCTGGTCGGCATGTCGATCCCGAGCATCGGCGGCATGGTGCGGGCCCGCTGGAGCGCGCTACTCGACGACCCGGGGCGGATGCATACCGCGTTCTCGTTGGAGTCGGTCGTCGACGAGGTCATCTTCATGGTCGGGCCGATCGTCGCGACGTTGCTGGCCACGACCGTGCACCCGGCGGCCGGGCTGGCCGCGGTGCTCGCGGTCGGGCCGACGGGGGCGCTCGCGCTGGCCTCGGCC
>NZ_JACDFE010000123.1 GCF_013815995.1 Sporichthya sp. | reverse complement strand
CTGGAGGGGAGGTCCGGCGCCCGCCGAGCCGACGACCCGGAGGCCGAGACCACCGACCTGACCGAGCTCGCCTCCCGCTGGCGTGGGATGCGCGTTCCCGCCGCCCGCGATGCGGTTCTTGATGCCGACCGTGACGCCGAGATGCCGGCGCCTTAGCCGGCCGGAGCCCAACTGGTCGGGCTCAACTGGTCGGGGCGGAGAGCGGCGTCCTGGTTGACAACCGCTCCCCGCCCCTGGGGATGTTCCACGTACCGACGGGGGTTGTCCCGCCGCAGGTGAGGGTCAGTCACTTCATGACGGCTGGTCAGCCGCCGAAGTGCTGGACCCAGTAACCTCCGGAGCTGGCGTAGCCCGCCCCGAGGATCCGGAAGCCGCAGTCGAGGATGTTGCGGCGATGGCTCGGCGAGTTCATCCAGGCCTTGACGACGGCCTCGGGGGAGGAGAAGCCCTCACCGAGGTTCTCGCCGGTCTTGTCGCCGTCGAAGCCGGTGGTGCGGATGCGCTTGTCCGAGTTCCGACCCTGCCGGTCGTTGTGTGACATGTAGTGGTGCTCGGACATGTCGTTGGCGTGGGATTGGGCGGACTTCTCCAGCTGGGTGCTGTAGCGCAACGATCCGCAGCCGGCCGACTTGCGGGCCTTGTTGGTCAGGTCGAGAATCGCTTGGCGCAGGGCGTCGACGCCGCCGCTGGAGCGCGGGCTGTCACCGGAGTCGTCCTCGGCGGTCGCCCGGCGCTGCGCCTCGGCGCGCTTCTGGGCGGCCTTCTGCGCGGCGGCCCGGGCCGCGGCCGACTTGGAGGCCTTCATGGCCTGCTGCTTCATCTTCTTGGCGGCCGCCTGCTTCTTCTTCGAGGAGGCCTTCTTCGAGGCGGCGGCCTTCTTCTGCGCCGATTTCTGGGCGGCCTTGGCCTTTTGTGAGGCTTTCGCCGCGGCGGCCTTCTCGGCCTTGGTCTGCTTCTTGGAGCCGAAGTGGTCCGAGGACGAGTCCGGGTCGCCCTGGCCGGAGAAGTCGTCGCTGCGGTCGTCCGGTTCGCGACTGCCCCCGCTGCCGCTGCCCTCGTCGTCGGAACCGTCGGAGTCGATGGGCTGCGGATCGATGGGCTGCGAATCGTCCGGGGTGTCGCTGGTCTTCTCGACCTTCTTGGCAGCGCCGGTACCGGAGTCCTGGTCGCTGTCCTTGTCGCCGCCCCAGCCGCCGCTGCCGCCCGGCTCGTCGTCGGGGTCATCACCCGGCGCGGGCGCTGCGGGCGTCGAAGCCGGCGCCGCGTTGGAGGCGCTCAGTGGCAGTGCGGTGGGGCTGGGCTCGGCAGCGAGGCCCGGCGCGGCGGAGGCAAGGAGTCCCGCGGTGGCGATGAACGCCACCAGGAACACTCGTTTCGGCGCCTTCTTGAGTTGATTCACCAGCGGTCGACCCCCTCGAACATTGCCGCGATCATTTCCCCGGCAAGGAGAATCCTTTGCCCTCCCGCGAATTCAAGTAATGCCCGATTCAGTCAGCCTGTTCCACCAACGAGGAAAGGTGATTCTTACCTCCTGGTCAGGGCTCATTTTCTGTACCGCCGAGTATTGGGCGGAATATGCAAAAAGGCCCCCGAAGGGGCCTCTGAGCTGGCCATGAGGCCGAAAGAAATACGCGTCGATAGTTGCGGGAGCTGTTCTCGAATAAGCGCTCGGCAATGAACCGCCGCGTTTATCGGAGAATGTCCCTTACCTCGCTGAAAGAGACCGCGCCACGGCGCAGGGCCTCATTGGCCAGCTGGACGCGGCGACGGTCGCCGCCCGCGCGAATGCCGAACTTCTCGTAGAGCTTCAGCAGATGCTGCTTGACCGCGGCCTCGCTCACGAAGAGCACCTCGGCGATCCGTCGGGTCGAGGCCGGCTCCATGAACACGTCGGCGACGCCGGCGCTCTGGAACAGGGCGAGCAGGACATCCCGCTCGCGGCGGGTGAGCTCCGGCGGCGGATCCGCGGCCAGCGTCTCGGAGTACTGCTCGATGTCCGGGTCGGGGCGGTACGCCAGGCGCGCCCCACCCACCCGGATCTCGTCGCGGTCGCGCAGGGCGCGCTCGCCGATGATGCGTTCGCCGTTGACGTAGGTCCCATTGCGCGAGCCGAGGTCCCGGATCGAGAACCCGCCGGAGCGGGCCTCCAGAACAGCGTGCAGGCGCGAGACAGAGTCGTCCGCGATGATCACATCGTTGTCCGTGCCCCGGCCCATGCTCATGCCGGAGTCGGACAGCACAACAAACTCAGGGCCCCCCGGCCGTGAGACAACCAAGTGCGCGACCACGTCCACTCCCCATCCCCCAGGGGATCGAAACCCCCCGAGCGGCGTTATCCGCAGAGCAAGAAGTTACCGGCGGAGGCCTGTGACGGGGATGCCGCTGAACCGGTTACATGTGATCGGTCGAAACCGGACCCATCGTCACGCCTCGTCACACTGGTGATGCTGCGTGACGGGCACTAGGCCGTCATGAGTAGCAAATCCGGCAATGACCCCAGGACGGGCGTCACCCGGGGTGAGCGCGGCAGGTTGCAGTGCGACTACCCGGACCCCGTCGCGGACCAGCGAACCGATCAGTTCCGCGGCCTCGGTATCGCCGCGCAGCATGACCTGCACGCCGGTTGCCTCGGATGCGCAGTGGTGGAGCCCGTAGCTGCGCAACGCCGCCAGCAGGGCGTCTGATTCCAGCGCGCGGATCTGCCACGGGACGGCCGGCGCGGTCAGGTCCCCGGCCGCCAGTTCCCGCGAGGCCAGGCTTGCGGTCGCGTGAATGGCCACGGTGCGCCCGGCGGCGACCAGGACGACCCGGTCGGCGATGCCGTCGACCTCGGCCGGCCACCCGGATCTCGCCGCTGTCCGGCCCGACCAGCGTGGCCAGCATCATCAGCAGCGTCGTCTTGCCGGACCCGGCCGGCCCGACCAGCGCCGTGACCGCCCCCGGCGGTGCGTCCAGGTCGATGTGGTCGACCGCGGCCAGCGCGCCGAACGTGCGCCTCGCTCCGCGGACTCTGATCCCGTCTGAGTTCCCGGTTGCACTGCCCTGTGCCGGAATGGTGCTGTTCTCGACAAACTCGCGCAAAGCGCCCTCCCCAGTTCGCTCGGCCGGAGCCTAGGGAAGGTTGGCGATCGAGATGTCCTGTTTGGGAGAACTCGTGCGGTTCTGAGGAAAGCTCAGCCGGAGCCCTATCCGAGAAGGGTGTCGCCCCACCAGCGGTCCGGGGCGACGACGCCGGGGGGACAGGCGTACACGCCTGAGCCGGTGTGCCGGATGTACTCGTTGAGGACGTCGTTCTTGGACAGGCTCTTCTGGACCGTGACGAACCCGGTGCGCGGGTCCCTCTGGTAGGCGAGGAAGAACAGGCCGGCGTCCAGGCGACCGAGCCCGTCCGACCCGTCGACGAAGGAGTAGCCGCGGCGCAGCATCGTCGCGCCGCCGTTGGTGTCCGGCGAGGAGAGCCGGACGTGGGCGAGCTCCGGTTGCGCCGCCATGTCGACCGCGTCGCGCTCGAGTCGCTGGCCGGCCGGGGAGCCCTCGCGCTTGTCCCGGCCGATGATCTTCTCCTGCTCGGCCAGCGAGGTACGGTCCCAGATCTCGACGAGCATGCGGATCCGGCGGGCCACCAGGTAGGAACCGCCGCGCATCCACGCCGGGTTGTCCTCGGCGCCGACCCAGATGTGCTGGTCCATCGCCGCGGTGTCGGCGCCCGCAGGGTTGTTCGTGCCGTCCTTGAAGCCGAACAGGTTGCGCGGGGTCTGCTGCTCGGGTGTCGTCGAGGAGGTCTTGCCGAAGCCGAGCTGCGACCAGCGCACCGAGACCGTGCCGAAGCCGATCCGGGCCAGGTTGCGAATCGCGTGCACGGCCACCTGCGGGTCGTCCGCGCACGCCTGCACCGCGAGGTCCCCTCCCGACCGGAGGGGGTCCAAGGTGTCGCCGGCGAACTTCGGCAGGTCCGCCAGCGCCTCGGGCCGGCGGCCCTTCAGCCCGAAGCGATCCCGCTTGCCGCGCTCGAACAGGCTCGGCCCGAAACCGATGGTCAAGGTGAGCCGGGACGGCGGCAGCCCGATCGCCTCGCCGGTGTCACCGGGCGGGTACTCCGCGATCCGCGGGAAGGCGCCGGGGTCGAGGGCGTCCAGCCCCGAACACATCCGCTCCGCGGCCCGGGTCCAGGCCTGCAGCAGCGAGACCAGCTCGCCGCGGTTCTCCGTCTTGACGTCGAACGTGGTGAAGTGCAATCGGTCCTGGACGGCGGTGGCGATGCCGGCCTGGTGCTCGCCCCGGAAGGCGACGGGCAGGCCGCGCGGCGCGGAATCACCGCCCTTGGCCAATTGCCGATCCTCGGTCCCGGCGACGGCCTCCCGGCCGGCGTAGCCCAGACCACCGATCGTGGCGGCGCCGATCCCGGCGATGCCGAGTGCACGGCGGCGACTGACCGCCGCCGACAGCTCGTTGGCCGGGGTCTCGTTCGGGTCGCCACTGGGGTCGATGCTCATCTGGCACTCACCTCCACGCGGTGGGTGACTAGCTGGGACTGGCTGCTGACTAGCTGGTGCTGCTCGGGCTCGCGCTGTTGTCGCTGTCGCTCTGGATGGCGCCGGCCAGCTTGGACAACGGCTCGCCCAGGGCGTTGACGACGTCGGTCAGCGCCTTGCGCTCAGACTCCGTCACGGTGTCGTACGAGACGTAGCTGTCGCCCTTCTCGTACTTCTCCAGCGCCATGTCGACGTCGTCGAACTCGGTCTCGAGGGTCTTGACCAGGTCGGCGTCGTTCCTCTCCGCGATCGGCTTGAGCAGGTCGAAGACCTTGCGGGCACCGTCGAGGTTGGCCTTGAAGTCGACCAGGTCGGTGTGGCTGAAGGCCTCTTCCTCGCCGGTGATCTTCCCGGAGGCGACCTCGTCGAGGAGTTCCTTGGCGCCCATGGCCATCGCCGTCGGCGTGATCTCCACGGTCTTCACCGACTCGGTCAGCTCGTCGAGGTCGTCGAGCAGGGTGTCGCCGATCTCGTCCATGCCCTCGAGGTCCTTGTCCTCCCACAGGGCCTTCTCGAGCACGTGCCACCCGGTCCAGGTGTCGCCGTCCTCGACGTCGGCCTCACGCAGGTCGACGCGCGGGTCCAGGTCACCGAAGGCGGCAGCGACCGGCTCGATGCTCTCCCACCCGATCCGGGACTTGGCGTAGAGCGTCTTGGCCTTGGTGATGTCGTCGGCCTTGACCGCCTCGACGAGCTCCTCGGTCACCGTCACGCTGTCCGCGACCTGGGCGGTGATGTAGTTGCGGTAGCCCTCGACGGCCGTCTGCTCCTCCGGGGTGAGCGGCGCGCCGGTGGCCTGGTCCTCGAAAGCGCCCGAGGCCGAACCCGAGCCGGATCCCGCAACTGAGCCGGACACTGAGCCGCCCGCCGAGTCGGTCGGGGTGATGTTCGTCGAGCCGGCGCTGTCGTCGTCGTCGCCGCAGGCGGAGACGGTGAGAACGAGGGCGGAGACGGCGGCAGCGGCGGCGAGGCGGTGCGAAGCGCGGTGCAGGCGCATGGGGGAGACACCTTTTCTTGGACTGACTTTAGGTGAGCCTCACCTTAGCCGCTGCCCCGGTCAATCCGTCAGTAGGGACTTCTGGACCTTGCCCAAGGCGTTTCGCGGCAGTGACCCGAGGAGGACCACCCGCCGGGGCCGCTTGTGCGCGGACAGTCCCTCGGCGACGAAACGGCTGAGGGTCTCGGCGTCGGTTCCTTCGTCGGCAACGACGAACGCGACGATGCGCTGGCCCAGATCCGGGTCCGGTTCGCCGATCACCGCGGCCTCCCGGACACCCGGGTGCGCCAGCAGGGCGGCCTCCACCTCGCCGGCCCCGATCCGGTACCCGCCGCTCTTGATCAGGTCGACCGAGGCGCGGCCGACGATGCGGTGCCAGCCGTCCGGTCCGATGGTGGCGACGTCGCCGGTGACGAACCACCCGTCGGCGGTCCAGCAGACGGCGGTCGCCTCCGGCCGGCCGAGGTAGCCGTCGAACATGGTCGGCGCCTGAACCTGCAGTTCGCCGACGCTCTCGCCGTCATGCGGCACCGGCCCGCCGTCCTCACCGGCCAACCGGGTGCGCACGCCGCGCAACGGGAGCCCGACCTGGCCGGGTCGACGTTCGCCGTCGGCCCGGGAGCCGATCGTGATCAGCGTCTCGGTCATCCCGTACCGCTCCAGGGCACGGAGGCCGGTGAGGGCCTCGAGGCTCTCGAAGACCGGGGCCGGAAGCCCCGCGCTGCCGGAGACCAGGACCCGGGCCGGGCGCAGGGCAGCGGCGATCGCGGGGTCGGCGACCACCCGGGACCACACCGTCGGGACGCCGAAATACATCGAGCCGCCGGCGGCGGCGTAGCGCTCCGGGGTGGGGCGCCCGGTGTGCACAAGCCGGCTTCCGGTGCGCAGCGCACCGAGCACACCGAGGACCAGGCCGTGCACGTGGAACAGCGGAAGGCCGTGCACCAGCAGGTCCTCGGCCGTCCAGGCCCAGGCGTCGACGAGGGCGTCGAGATCGGCCGCGATCGCGCCGGCTGAGAGCACGACGCCCTTCGGGGCGCCGGTGGTGCCGCTGGTGTACATCACCATCGCCCCGGCCACGGTGTCGGCATCGAGGCGGCAGGCATCGTCGGTGCCGGGCGCGGGCACCGCAATGTGTTCGAGCGGTACGTCCCAGTCCGGGGCGCCGAGAACCACGTCGGCCCCGGAGTCGCGCAGGACGTGGTCGCGCTCGAGTGGACCGGCGTCGGGGGCGACCGGGACGATCGGGACGCCGGCGGCCAACGCGCCGACCACGGCCGTCACGGTGTCCAGCGTCGGCGTCGCCTCGACGACCACGGTGCGCGCGCCGCCGAGGCGCCCGGCCAACGACAGCGCGGCGGCGAGCAGGTCCGAGCGCGAGCAGGCGGCTTCGTCGATGCGGATCGCGTCCGGTCCGTCACCGGTGCTGCCGGCACCTCGGACGAAGCCAGGGAGCAGTTGGCGCAACGACACCGGTGGGTGCTGGGCGGGGGAGGGCACGGCAGTAGTTTCTCGTGCATGACCCACGTCCTTCTCGAGTACACCCTCGGCGACGACTACCTGGAGCGGCGGGGGGAGTTCCGCGCCGAGCACCTGGCCTTGCTGGAGGCGGCGGTGGGGCGCGGCGAACTTGTGCTCGCCGGGGCCCTGCCCGACCCCTTCGACAAGGCGCTGTACGTCTGGACCGAAGGCTCGGAGGCGGCGGTGAAAGCCTTCGTCGACGCGGACCCGTACGTCGCCAACGGCCTGGTCGCCGGCTCGCAGGTCCGGGCCTGGAACACGGTCGTCGGCGCCGCGATGCCGCCGGCGTGAACGGGAGCCCGAGTTGAGTGAGGACTGGCCCGCCACGAGTTCGGAGTTCGACGGCGAGGCCTACGCGGCGCGGATCGCGGCGATCGCGGCCACCGGCAAGGACATGCACGGCGAGGCCCGGTTCTGTTCTGCGCTGGTCGCCCCCGGTGCGCGGATCCTCGATGCGGGTTGCGGGACGGGGCGGGTCGGGGCGCGGCTGGCCGAGCTCGGCTTCGACGTCGCCGGCACCGACGTGGACGCCTCGATGCTCGCGGTCTCGCGGCGGATTCCCGGGGTGCGGTGGCATCTGGCGGACCTGGCCGGCCTCGACCTCGACGAGGCACCGTTCGACCTCATCGTCGCCGCGGGCAACGTGTTCCCCTTCCTGGCCGCGAGCACCGGGCCGCGGGTGCTGGAAAGGCTGGCCGCCCACCTGTCGCCCGGTGGATTGCTCGTCTCCGGCTTCGGCCTGGACCGCGCGCACCTGCCTGATCCGGCGGCCATCGTGGACATCGCCGACTACGACTCCTGGTGCGCCGCGGCCGGGCTGGTTCTGCTCAGCCGGCACGCCACCTGGGACGGTGACGCCTGGTCAGATTCCACCGGGTACGCCGTTTCCGTCCACCGACGGACATGACCTAGGAGGTAATCGACTCCGTTCCCTCGCGCTGCGACGCTGATCTCGCCGGGAGATCCTCGGCGAGGTAGCCAAGAGGTGAGCGGGATGAACCCGACCGACAACCCCATGCTGCGCCGGGTGATGCAGGTGGACGCCTGGGTCTCGTTCTACGCCCCGGTGGTGTTCATGCTCTGCGTCCCTGTGCTCGTGGTCGTCGACGTGCCGGGCTGGCTGGTCGCCACGGTCGTCTTCACGGCCGCGGCGGTGCTCGGCGGTTGCGGCATCGTGATGGCCGGCGTGTGCGCAGCCGCAGCCGCCCGGGGGCGGCTGGAATTCCCGGACCAGCCCGCTCTGGAGCACTTCCACCTGAGCGGGCCGGTCGGGACCCGGGGTCTGCGCGTGAGTTGACGCGTGAGTTGAGCGGGCGGGCTAGCGACGGGTCGCGGCGAGCCGTCGTCCGCCCACCAGCACGCCGAGGCCGGTCAGACCGACGAGCGCGCCGAGCGCGAGCAGGCCCGTCGTGTCCGAGGAGTCGCCGAGGCCGCCGCCGGCCGCAGCGCCGCCGCTCGGCACCTCGGAGACCTGACTGCCGGTGGTGAAGACCAGGGCCAGGTTCGATTCGCCCTCGTCCTCGGCCGGGGTGACGGTCGCAGTGCCCTTCGCACCGGCGTACGCACCCGTGCCGGAGACGATCGTGACCTGGAACGGGCTGTCGTCCTCGGGGAAGTCCGCCACCGAGTCGACGCTGATCGTGCCGTTGGCGAACGTCACCTTCACCTTGCAGTGATTGGTGTTGGCGTCCAGGTCGATGAACGTGCACGTGCCGACGTCGGTGCCGACCTTCTCGTCGCCCTGCATCAGGTCGGAGGTGAAGGTGAAGGCGTCACCCGGGCTCGGGCGGAAGTCCTCGTCCTCCGGGAAATCCTGCGGCGCTTCCCCCTTGGGGATGAACTGGCCGCCGGTCTCCTTCTCGAGGACCTTGATGGTGGTCGTCGCACCGTCGGTAGTGCTCTCCGGACCGGAACTCGCCCAGGCGGGCAGGGCTGTCGCGGTGGTCAGGGCGAGGCTCAACGCCGCAGCGCCGAGCAGGACAGGGGTACGGGACCGATTCATGGTCTGGCTCCCTCGTGGCGGAATCGCGCGAGCGTGCGCAGGGGGAGCCTCGACCCGGGGGTGACGGGGCGTCAACGCGAGGGATTGTTACTTTTGCGGAGGTTTGTCCGACGCTTACCGGGTCCAGCGTGGGAACCACCTGATCGAGGCCCGGAGGCGGTCCCTTTACGGTGTGGCCATGACTGCGCTCGACGCCTCCGCTGCCGCCCTGCTCGAAGCCGTGAACGCCGCCGGGCGACCGCCGGTGGAACTCGGCACCCCGGACGATGCGCGCGAGGCGCACGCGGCCGGTTCGACGTTCCTGTCCGGACCCGGCGAGCCGGTCGTCGACGTGATCGACGGCCAGATCGACGAGGTCGACGTGCGGGTGTACCGGCCCGAGGGCGCCGCCCCGGCCGCGATCATCTACGCCCACGGTGGCGGCTGGGTCACCGGGACGCTGGACACCTACGACTCCCTGCACCGCGCGCTGGCCAACCGGGCCGGGGTGAGCGTCGTCGCCGTCGGCTACGGCCTGGCCCCGGACATCGCGCACCCGCACGCCGCCGGCCAGGTCATGAAGGTGATCCAGGCGTCGATGACCGAGGGCTCTCCGCTGGCCCTGGCCGGCGACAGCGCCGGCGCTCACCTGGTGACGCTGACGGCCAGCGTCGCGGGCCGGGTCGGGATTCCGATCAAGGCCCTCGGACTGATCTACCCGGTCGTTTCCCCGGCGCTGGACACCCCGTCCTGGGACGAGCTCGGCACCGGGTACGGCCTGACCCGGGAGAGCATGCGCTGGTACTGGGACCAGTACCGGAACCCGGCGGCGACCACCGCGTTGCCGGTCGACCTGCTCGACCTGGACCTCTCGACCCTGCCGCCGACCCTGCTGCTCACGGCCGGCTTCGACCCGCTGCGGGACGAAGGGCTGGCTCTGGGTGCGGCGATCGAGAAGGCCGGCGTTCCGGTGGAGCGACTGAGCTGGGACGGCCAGATGCACGGCTTCGTCCGGTCGATGGCCCAGATCCCGGAGTCGTTCGACGCGATCAGCCAGGTCGGTGCCTTCCTGCGGGCCCGCCTCCTCGGCTGAAGGCCTTCCGGCTCCTAGTACACATTGTCGCCGAGATGTCCAGACCCAGTGTCCGACCCCGGTTGAACAGCGTTTGCGCGGGCGACTGAGGATGGTCGCGTGATGCCGACGTCCTCGGAAGTGCGCCGCGCGCTTCGTCGCGCTCGGGACGGCGCGTCCCTCAATGTCGCTGAGGTCTCGGCGCTGCTCTCCTGCCGGGGCGAAGACCTCGAGGACCTGATCGCGACGGCGGGCCGGGTGCGTGATGCCGGACTGGTCGCGGCCGGCCGCCCGGGTGTGGTCACGTTCTCGCCCAAGGTGTTCGTGCCGGTGACCCGGCTGTGCCGGGATCGCTGCCACTACTGCACGTTCGTCACCACGCCGGGCGCACTGCGGCGCGAGGAACGTGAGCCGTTCCTGTCGCCCGACGAGGTTGTCGCGCTGTGCAAGGAGGGCGCCGAACTCGGCTGCCTGGAGGCATTGTTCACCCTCGGCGACAAGCCGGAGGACCGCTGGCCGGTGGCCCGCGAGTGGCTGGATCAGTACGGCTACGACTCGACCTTGGACTACGTCCGCGCCCTCGCTGTGCGGGTGCTGGAGGAGACCGGGCTGCTGCCGCACCTCAACCCCGGGGTGATGAGCTGGCAGGAGATCGCGCGACTCAAGCCGGTCGCCCCTTCGATGGGGATGATGCTGGAGACCACCGCGACCCGGCTGTTCACCGAGCCCGGGGGAGCGCACTTCGGCTCGCCGGACAAGGATCCGGCGGTGCGGCTGCGGGTTCTGGAGGACGCGGGGCGCCTGAACGTCCCCTTCACCACCGGCCTGCTGATCGGGATCGGGGAGAACCTGGCCGAGCGCGCAGATTCGCTGTTCGCGTTGCGCCGGGTCGCCCGGGCCTACGGCGCCGTGCAGGAAGTCATCGTGCAGAACTTCCGGGCCAAGCCGGACACGGCGATGCGCTCGGCGCCCGACGCCGACCGCGAGGAGTACCTGGCCGCGGTCGCCGCCGCCCGGGTGGTGCTGGGCCCGAAGGTGCGGGTGCAGGCACCGCCGAATCTGTCCGAGCCCTCGGAGTTGGCCGCGCTGCTGGCGGCCGGGGTGGACGACTGGGGCGGGGTGTCGCCCCTGACGCCGGATCACGTCAACCCCGAGCGGCCCTGGCCGGCGCTCGATGTGCTGGGCGCTGCCACCGAGGCGGCCGGCTTCACGCTGATGGCCCGGCTGACCGTGCACCCGGAGTACGTGCGCAACCCCGAGCCCTGGATCGACCCGCGGGTGCGCCCGCACGTCGACGCGCTCGCCGACGCCGAGACCGGACTCGCTCGCCCGGGCGCCATCGCGACCGGCCTGCCCTGGCAGGAGCCGGATCCGGGCTGGGGCTCGGCCGCCGGCACGGGACGGGTGGACCTGCACAGCGCGATCGACGCCGAAGGGCGCCGGACCGAGACCCGCTCGGACATCGACGCGGCCTACGGCGACTGGGACTCGGTCCGCGAAGAGGCGGTCCGCATCGGTGCTTCTCGTGGCACCGGCGCCCCCGAGCGCCTGGACGGTGACGTCGCCGCTGCGCTGCGGGCGGCGGAGTCCGCCCCGGCGGATCTGACTGATGCTCAGGCGCTGGCCTTGATGACCTGCGACGGACCCGAGCTCGCGGCGCTCGTGTCGTTGGCCGACGCGATCCGGCGCGATGTCGTCGGTGACGAGGTCAGTTACGTGGTGAACCGGAACATCAACTTCACCAACGTCTGCTACACCGGCTGCCGGTTCTGCGCGTTCGCGCAACGGCGCACCGATGCCGACGCTTACACCCTCTCGGTCGCCCAGGTCGGCGACCGCGCCGTCGAGGCGTGGGAACTCGGCGCGACCGAGGTCTGCATGCAGGGCGGCATCGACCCGGACCTGCCCGGCACCGCGTACTTCGACCTGGTCCGCGAGGTGAAGCGCCGGGTGCCCGGCATGCACGTGCACGCGTTCAGCCCGATGGAGGTCGTCAATGGTGCCACCCGCACCGGGCTCTCGATCCGGGAATGGCTGACGGAGGCTCAGGACGCCGGCCTGGACACGATTCCGGGCACCGCGGCCGAGATCCTCGACGACGAGGTGCGCTGGGTGCTCACCAAGGGCAAGCTGCCGACCGCGGAGTGGATCGAGGTCGTCAGCACCGCGCACTCCGTCGGCCTGCGCTCGTCCTCGACGATGATGTACGGGCACGTCGACACCCCGGCGCACTGGGTCGCGCACCTAACGTTGCTGGCCCGCCTGCAGGACGAGACCGGCGGGTTCACCGAGTTCGTGCCGCTGCCGTTCGTGCACCACAGCGCGCCGCTCTACCTGGCCGGCGTCGCCCGGCCCGGGCCGACCGCACGCGACAACGTCGCCGTGCACGCGATGGCCCGACTGCTGCTGCACGGGCGCATCGACAACATCCAGACCTCGTGGGTGAAGCTCGGCGTCGAGGGCACCCGGGCGATGCTGCGGGCCGGCGTCAACGACCTCGGCGGCACCCTGATGGAGGAGACCATCTCGCGGATGGCCGGCAGCGAGCACGGCTCCGCGAAGACCCCGGCCGAGCTCGAGTCGATCGCGACCGGGATCGGCCGCCCGGCCCGTCAGCGCACGACGACCTACGGGCCGGTCGCCCCGGAGCGCGTCGCTGCGTCGCGGCGGATCGGCCGCGATCTGGGGATCACATCCGCCTGAGTCCCAGCGGATGACATCCGTGGTGTCGGTGCTAGTTGACGACGACGACGGTCACCCGCGCGCTGCGGGCCTTGCGGTGGTCGTCGGTGCCGGGGACGCGGGCCTTGAAGTCGGTGGTCGGCGGCTTCACAGCGGCGGAGAGGATCGCGCGGCCGGCGGCGTCGGTGACGGCCCGGCCGGCCTCGGCCCAGCCC
>NZ_JACDFE010000122.1 GCF_013815995.1 Sporichthya sp. | reverse complement strand
GGCCACGGCCGCGGCGGTCGCGGCGGCGCCCGGGCGGGGTCGGGGCGTCCCCGTCGGCCGGTGTCCCGGTCGGTGTCCCGGTCGGTGTCCCGGTCGGAGTGTCGGCGGCCGGCGTCTGGGCCGACGGGTCGCCGGAACGTCGGATCAGCCGCTTTCGCACCCCCCGAGCGTAGGGCGAAGCGAGGCGACACAACTGTGTGCGACGGCGCAATGCCGGGCGGGGCGCGGCGTGCGCGCTACCTTCGCTCGTTGTGAAGGGTCGTCGCTGCTCGCGCAATGCATGCACCCGGTCTGCGACGGCGACACTGACTTACGTGTACGCCGATTCGACGGCCGTGCTCGGGCCGTTGGCCACCTACGCCGAACCGCACTGCTACGACCTGTGCGCCGAGCACGCGGAGCGGCTGACCGCTCCGCGCGGCTGGGAGGTTCTGCGCCTCGCTCAGGACCAGGTCGACCTCGGCCCCAGTCCTGACGACCTCTCCGCGCTCGCGGACGCGGTGCGCGAGGCCGGCCGGCCCGCCTCCGTCCAGGATTCGATGATCGAGGTCGGCCGCCGCGGGCACCTGCGGGTGCTGCGCTCGGTGGAGGAGTAAAGACCCGGCGCTCGGTAAGGTCTGCGGGTGCCTGCCCGTGATCTGAGTGCCATCGTCAAGGCCTACGACATTCGGGGTCTGGTCCCGCAGCAGTGGGACGCCTCCGCTGCCCACGACCTCGGGGCGGCCTTCGCGGAGGTGACCGCGCAGGACGCCCCCGGTGGAGTTGGTTCGCCGGTCGTGATCGGCCGGGACATGCGCGAGACCTCCCCGGAGCTGTCCGCCGCCTTCGCGGCCGGGATTGCCTCCCGCGGGCGCGACGTCGTCGACATCGGGCTCGCCTGCACCGACGCCGTCTACTACGCCAGCGGCACGTGGTCCTGCCCCGGCGCGATGTTCACCGCCTCGCACAACCCGGCCGGCTACAACGGCATCAAGCTGTGCCGGGCGGGCGCCAAACCGGTCGGTCAGGACACCGGGCTGGCCGACGTCCGCCGGTACGCCGAGGCGGGCCTGACGCCGTACACCGGCCCGGTCGGCACGATCGAGACCCGGGACATCCTCGTCGACTACTCCGCGCACCTGCGCACGCTGGTCGACCTGACCGGGGCCCGCCCGCTGCGCGTGGTGGTCGACGCCGGCAACGGGATGGGCGGCTACGTGGTGCCCACGGTCTTCGCCGGGCTGCCGTTCGCGATCGTCCCGCTCTTCTTCGAGCTCGACGGCACCTTCCCGAACCACGAGCCGAACCCGATCGACCCGAAGAACCTGCGCGACCTTTCCGAAGCGGTGATCGCGCACGGTGCGGACATCGGCCTGGCCTTCGACGGTGACGCCGACCGCTGCTTCTTCGTCGACGAGACCGGGACGGCGGTCACGCCCTCGGCGATCGTCGGCCTGATCGCCGACCGTGAGCTGACCCGGGAGCCGGGCGCCACGATCGTCTACAACCTGATCACGTCGCGGGCGGTTCCGGAGCTGGTCGGAGCCCGCGGCGGCCGGGCCGTGCGCACCAGGGTCGGGCACTCGTTCATCAAGGTCGTGATGGCCGAGACCGGCGCGATCTTCGGCGGCGAGCACTCGGGGCACTACTACTTCCGCGAGTTCTGGAACGCCGACTCCGGCATGCTCGCAGCGCTGCACGTGCTCGCGGCGCTGTCCGGAGCCCCGGCCGGCAGCACGCTGTCGGAACTCGTGCGCGCCTACGAGCGTTACCCGTCCTCGGGTGAGATCAACACCGTCGTCGCCGACGTCGGCCACGCGCTCGACGCCCTGCGCAAGGTGTGGGCCGACCGCGACGACACGGTGCTCGACGACCTCGACGGTCTGACCGTGGACCTGCCCGACGGCCGGTTCAACGTCCGCCCCTCGAACACCGAACCGCTGCTGCGCCTCAACGTCGAGGCCACCGATGCGGCGCGCATGGCTGAACTCCGGGACGAGGTGCTGGCCGTGATCACCCTGTCCGGTTCTGAGTCCCGCCTTGCTGAGGAGTCCTGATGGCAGATCACCTGATCGACAGCGCCCTGCTCGAGCTGCTGGCCTGCCCACAGTCCCGGCACCCGCTGCGGCTGGACGAGGCCGCCGCCGAACTGGCGTGCACCGACGCCGCCTGCGGGCTGGCCTATCCGATCCGGGACGGCATCCCGGTCCTGCTCGTCGACGAGGCACGCAAGCCCAGTGGCTCCTGACGTGACCGCGAGCCTGGACGACGCTGCCGCCCTCGCCGCGGGCGATCCGCAGGACATGCTCGGCGCGGTCGCCTCGGCGGGCGCGCAGATCCGCGACGGGCTGGCCCTTCATGGGGGAGTCGGCGAGCTTGCTCTCGGTTCGCGGCCACGGTCGTTGGTGGTGGCCGGGATGGGCGGGTCGGCCGCCTCCGGTGACGTGCTCACGGCGGTCGCCGGCCCGAACTGCCCGATCCCCGTGCTCGTGCACCGCGGGCCGGGCCTGCCGGCCTGGGTCGGCCCGGACGACCTCGTGGTCGGCCTGTCCTGCTCCGGCCGGACCGAGGAGACGCTGGCCGCCGTGAAAACCGCTGCGGCGCGCGGGACTCGTCTGATCACCATCGGCGCGCCCGGCTCGCTCCTGCAGGCGGCCGGCGCGGGCGCCCCGCACCTGGTCGTCGATGCGGGCGGACGCCAGCCGCGTGCCTCGCTGTGGTCGCTGGCCACCCCGTTGCTGCTCGTCGGCGAGGCCGTCGGCATCACCCCCGGAGCGCGGGCCGCCCTGACCGGCGCCGCCTCCGTGCTCGACGGCGTGGCCGCGGTCAGCGCGCCCGGCATCGAGACCCGCTCGAACCGGGCCAAGGAACTCGCCGTGCATCTGGCCGGTGGCCTGCCGGTGCTGTGGGGGCCGGCCGGCGTCGGCGCGACGGTGGCGAACCGGTTCGCCTGCCAGATCGCGGAGAACGCCAAGCTGCCCTCGATGGCGGGTGTGCTGTCCGAGGCGCACCACAACCAGATCGTGGCCTTCGACGGCCCGGCCGCGCTCGAGCACGGCCTTCGCCTGGTGCTGATGGCCGACGCCGAGGAGACCCCGGCCGCGGAGGCCCGCGTGGCGGAGTCCCAGCACGCGGCCGGCCAGGCCGGCGTGCCGGCGGTCGTCCTCCGCGGCAGCGGCCCGGACCTGATCTCGCGCCTGGCCGGGCTGATCGCCCTGGTCGATTTCGCGTCGGTGTATCTCGCGCTGCTGACCGGCACCGACCCGACGCCGGTGACCGCGATCGAGGAACTGAAGGCTCGGATGGCAGGAGCCAGTTCGTGAGTGCCGGCGGCGGGACCAAGGCGATCGTCGCGGCCCTGGTCGCGAACCTGGGCATCGCGACGACCAAGTTCGTCGCGTTCCTGCTGACCCGCTCGTCCTCGATGCTGGCCGAGTCGATCCACTCCCTGGCCGACTCCGGCAACCAGGCGCTGCTGCTGGTCGGCGGCAAGCGGGCGCAACGCGAGGCGACGCCGGAGCACCCGTTCGGGTTCGGCCGGGAGCGCTACGTCTACGCCTTCCTGGTCTCGATCGTCCTGTTCACCGTCGGCGGCGCGTTCGCCCTCTACGAAGGCATCCACAAGATTCAGGAGCCGCACGCGATCGACGAGTGGAAGTGGGTCCCGATCACCGTGCTGATCGCCGCGATCGGGATGGAGTCCTTCTCCTTCCGCACCGCGATCGTCGAGTCCAACCACGTTCGTGGTGACGCCTCCTGGGTGGAGTTCGTCCGGCACGCGAAGGCACCCGAGCTCCCGGTCGTCCTGCTCGAGGACCTCGCCGCCCTGGTCGGCCTGGTGCTGGCGCTGTTCGGGGTCGGCATGACGCTGATCACCGACGACGGCATCTGGGACGGCATCGGCACGGTCTCGATCGGGGTGCTGCTGATCGTGGTCGCGCTGATCCTGGCGGTCGAGACCAAGTCGCTGCTGCTCGGCGAGGCCGCCTCGGACGAGGCGTTGGCCCGGATCCAGGCGGCTCTGGAGGCGGAGCCCGCGGTGGAGCGGATCATCCACATGAAGACCCTCCACCTCGGCCCGGAGGAGCTGCTGGTGGCGGCCAAGATCGCGGTCCGCGACACCGCCACGGGCGCGGACATCGCGCGCGCGATCGACTCGGCCGAACGGCGGATCCGGGAGGCGGAGCCGACCGCCCGGGTGATCTACCTCGAACCGGACATTTACCTCGCACCGGCGCCCTGAACGGGCTCTGACCTGCCCTGACGGGCTCCATCCCGGCCGGACCCGTGCATCACGGACTGGTCGCGTTCCCGCGTTCGCTCGGCTTTTCCAAGGTCAGAGGACCACAATGAGGGCGAAGATCAACACGCGCTGGGGGAGCACCACCATGACCGTCCGTCCCGCCACCCGTCACGCCACGGCCGCGCTTTTCACGGCCGTGGTCGTGCTGGCGACGTCCGCGTGCAACTCGGACTCGAACGCCGACTCCGCGGACCCGAAGCCGACCTCCGGGGCGACCGTGGTCCCGGTCTCGGACTCGGACCTCCCGCCGATCGAGCGCGGCGCGTACCCGGTGCGCATCCCGCACACCTGGAACCCGGCCGGCACCGTCATCGAGGCCGAGCCCAAGCGCGTGATCGTGCTCGGCATGCGCGAGCAGGACACGATGACGGCGCTCGGCATGCGCCCGCTGACCATCCGCAACTTCTTCGGCGCGGCGGTGCCGTGGACCGGGTTCCCCTGGCTGAACGACTACCAGCGCACCGGCGAGTACACCGTGATCTACACCCCGACCCGGGACTCCAAGACCGGCAAGCTCTCCGGCGTCGACGACGGCCCGGTGCTGGCCAACGGATTCGCCCAGGCCGCGAACACCCCCGAACGCAAGGAGGTGTTCGACTACGAGGCCATCAAGGCGATGAACCCCGACCTGATCGTCGCGATGTTCGCCGGTCTCGTGCTGGAGGACTATCAGAAGCTCGCGGACCTCGCGCCGACGATCACGATGGTCTCCTCCGACAGCAAGGACTACTTCTCCTCCTGGGAGGAGGAGATGCTGGTGCTCGGCAAGATCACCGGCCGGGGGAAGTACGCGATCGACCTCGTCGCGCGCACCCGGCAGCTCTTCATCGACGCCCTGACCGCGCACCCGGAGCTCAAGGAGGCCTCGGTCGCGGTGGCCGCGCCGGGCCCCAACGGCCAGATCCGGATCCTGAATCCGTACGCGGAGATGTCGCGGTTCTTCACCTCGCTCGGGATGGAGTTCCCGAGCCGCATCGAGGCCGCCACCCGCTACGTGGGGGTCTCCCGCAAGATGTACGGCATCGAGACGACGACCGGGAACCTCGGCTTCCTCGACGGCGTGGACGCGCTGGTCTGGGTCGTCGGGCACGACGGCCGCGAGGCGATGGACAAGATCAAGGCCACCTCGGCCTACAAGAACATGCGCGTCGTGCAGAACAAGCGCGTGGTCGAGCTGGGGCCGGACGAGGCCGAGGCGCTGTACTACAGCAGCGCCACCAGCATCCCGTGGGCGCTGGAGAAGATCGTGCCGCAGCTGGTCGGCGTGCTCGGTGACAAGGCGGCCCGGGACCGGACCGCCGACGAGCAGGCGCAGAAGGCGGCCGACGCCGCGGGCGATCTGCCGATCAACTACGAGCCGACCAAGACCGCGGACCCGAATCTGGACCCCGAGGCGAGCACCGACCCGAGCGCCAACCCGGGCGGCGACCCGAGCACCGACCCGGACGCCGGCGGCGACGTGGACCCGCAGCTCAACCCGGCGCCGACCTCGACACCATAGACCTGGCGTTGTCAGGAGCACTTCGTCGATCCGGCCAAAAATCTGGTGACCCGACTTGCGCTTCCACTTAGGTAAGGCTAACCTTTAGCACGCAAGCCGATCCAGGGTCCGCAGCCCCTCGGAGCGCTTGCACCAGAGCCCTTCGGGGCCGAGGTAGTCCGCCAGGCCGACGGCTGTAGGCGGCGAGGGAATTGGACCCGTGACTTGTCCGGGTCCTCGGGCGGCCCTCGCCACCGCACGGTCGTCTGGGCGGCACGTGGCAGGGCGGCTTGTTCGCGACGCGGTGGTGCGCCGAACAAGCCGCCCTGCCTCTTTTCCCGGCCCGCCCGGCCATAACCGGACATCATCGTGTTAGTTTCGCCCCCTGAACTGAGCCATAATGGACTACCCTCCCCCGTGAAAGTTGACACCACTCTGCTAGCCTTGGCGTCGATGGACGGGCTCCCGATTGCAGAGGCCGCGCAGACCACAGGGTGGTCGCCGCGGATGCTGCGTTATGTGGAGCAGCTCGGCCTGGTCGAGCCGGACCGCAGCCCTGGCGGGCACCGGTTCTACGGTCCTGAGCAGTTGCAGCGCCTGCGGACGCTGCGTGAACTGCTGACCGGGCACGACCTCGACCTGGGTGACGTCGGGCTGGCGCTGCGGTTGCGGCGCGAGACCGGGTTGCGCCAGGCGGTCGAGGGCTGGCTGGACTCCGTGCCCACCCGTCCCGAGCACGTACCCGCGCCGGACTGGCTGCGCTGGGAGCAGGAAAAACACCAATCGCTGATGGAGAAGACCTGATGAGTACCCGACCTGTCCTGACTGCCGCCGACTTCAAGGTCGCTGACCTCGCGCTCGCCGAGTTCGGCCGCAAGGAGATCCGCCTGGCCGAGCACGAGATGCCCGGCCTGATGTCCGTGCGCAAGGAGTTTGCCGACGCCCAGCCGCTGGCCGGCGCCCGCATCATGGGCTCGCTGCACATGACCATCCAGACCGCGGTCCTGATCGAGACCCTGGTCGCGCTCGGCGCCGACGTGCGCTGGGTCAGCTGCAACATCTTTTCCACCCAGGACCACGCCGCCGCGGCCGTTGTTGTCGGCACCCACGGAACTCCTGATGCGCCCACCGGCACCCCGGTCTACGCCTGGAAGGGCGAGACGCTGGAGGAGTACTGGTGGTGCACGGAGAAGGCGCTGCGCTGGCCGGCCGCCTCCGGGCACGCGGGCCCGAACTTGATCCTGGACGACGGCGGCGACGCCACGATGCTCGTGCACAAGGGCACCGAGTTCGAGAAGGCCGGCACCGTGCCGTCGGTGGACTCCACCGACAACGAGGAGTTCAAGGTCGTCCTCGCGCTGCTCAACGCCTCCATCCAGGAGGACAACCGTCGCTGGACCAACGTCGGCGCCGAGATCAAGGGCGTCACCGAGGAGACCACCACCGGGGTGCACCGCCTCTACGAGATGTTCAAGGAGGGCGCGCTGCTCTTCCCGGCCATCAACGTCAACGACTCGGTCACCAAGTCCAAGTTCGACAACAAGTACGGCTGCCGCCACTCGGTCATCGACGGCCTCAACCGCGCCACCGACGTCCTGATCGCCGGCAAGACCGCGATCGTCTGCGGCTACGGCGACGTCGGCAAGGGCTGCGCGGACGCGCTCCGCGGCCAGGGCGCCCGCGTCATCGTCACCGAGATCGACCCGATCTGCGCGCTGCAGGCGGCCATGGACGGCTTCCAGGTCGACACGCTGGAGAACGTCGTCGGCAAGGGCGACATCTTCGTCACCACGACCGGCAACTTCATGATCATCACCGCCGCCCACATGGCGCAGATGAAGCACCAGGCGATCGTGTCCAACATCGGGCACTTCGACAACGAGATCGACATGGCCGGCCTGGCGAAGACCCCGGGCATCAGCCGGATCGAGATCAAGCCGCAGGTCGACGAGTGGAAGTTCGCCGACGGGCACACGGTCATCGTGCTGGCCGAGGGCCGGCTGATGAACCTGGGCTGCGCGACCGGTCACCCCAGCTTCGTCATGTCGAACTCCTTCACCAATCAGGTGATCGCGCAGATCGAGCTGTTCACCAAGACCCAGGACTACCCGCTCGGCGTCTACACGCTGCCGAAGCACCTGGACGAGAAGGTGGCGCGCCTGCACCTCGACGCCCTAGGCGTGAACCTCACGACCTTGTCCGCCGAGCAGGCCGCCTACATCGGCGTCCCGGTCGGTGGCCCGTACAAGGCGGACCACTACCGCTACTGACGCACCGTCATCCTCCCGAAAGTGCAGCATGGCACCCGGACTTCGCGTTCCGCGGTGCCATGCTGCGCTTTCGGGAGCTTTGCCCGCGTGCTGTGCTGCGCTTTCGGGGGTGACGGGTGGCGGTGACCCCGTTCGACGTCGCTGACCCCGAGCTCGCGGGCTCGGGGTCCGAACGCATCGACTGGGCGGCGCGGGCGATGCCGGTGCTGGCTCAGATCGGGGAGCGCTTCAGCGCCGCCCGGCCACTGGCCGGGCTGTCGGTGGCCGCGTGCATGCATGTCACCGCGGAGACCGCGAACCTGATGCGGGTGCTGCGCGCCGGCGGTGCCTCCGTCGCACTGGCCGCCTCCAACCCGCTCTCCACCCAGGACGAGGTCGCCGCGGCTCTGGTGGCCGACGGCGTCGCCGTCTTCGCCCGTCGCGGTGTGGACCGCGCCGCGTACTACGCCCACATCGTGGCGGCGCTGGACGTCACGCCACCGCACCTGGTGCTGGACGACGGGTGCGACCTGGTCACCACCCTGCACACCGCGCGCACCGACCTGATCGCGGGCGTGCGCGGCGGCACCGAGGGCACCACCACCGGCGTGATCCGGCTGCGCCAGATGGCCCGCGACGGCCGACTGCGGGTGCCGATGGTCGCGGTCAACGACACCGGCACCCGCCGGATGTTCGACAACCGCTACGGCACCGGGCAGTCCACCCTCGACGCGATCATGCGCGCCACCAACCTGCTGCTGGCCGGGCGCACCCTGGTCGTCGCCGGCTTCGGCCCGTGCGGGCAGGGGGTGGCCGAGCGGGCCCGGGGGATGGGAGCGCACGTGCTGGTCACCGAGATCGATCCGGCCCGCGCGCTGGAGGCCACGATGGACGGCTTCTCGGTCGTGCCGATGGCCGAGGCCGCTGCGCGCGGCGACGTGTTCGTCACCGCGACCGGCAACCGCGACGTCCTGCGCGCCGGGCACTTCGCGGCGATGCGGGACGGGGTGATCCTGGCCAACGCCGGTCACTTCGACGTCGAGGTCGACGTCCGTGCGCTGGCGTCCGGAGCGACCGCGCGTCGCACCGTGCGCGAGCAGGTCGAGGAGTTCACCCAGCCTGACGGCCGCCGCCTGCTGCTGCTCGCCCAGGGTCGCGTGGTCAACCTGGCCGCGGCCGAGGGTCACCCCGCCGCGGTGATGGACATGTCCTTCGCCGGCCAGGCGCTGACCCTGGCCTGGCTCGCCGCCGGGGCTGATCTGGCGCCGGGCGTCCATCCCGTCCCCGCCGACATCGACGCCGAGGTCGCCGCCTTGAAGCTGGCCTCGCTCGGCGTGCGCCTCGACGTCTCCTCGCCCGAGCAGCTGACCTATCTGAGATCCTGGGAGCAAGGCTCCTGACGATCCCTCGGGGGTAGGCCGGGGGGTAACCCGGCGCGCTGACCTGCGCAGGTGTCGGAACCTGGCAACTCGCGCGGCCAACACTGCCGGATGAACACCTGTTCTGTGCCCGCGTGCGCGGTTAGTGTCACCGAAATGACGCGATCACGCGGCATCGATGTCGCACGCCGCACCACTTCCGGAGGCACACACCCATGACCATCCAGGTGGACCCCACCGGTTCGCTGCACACCGAGTCGAAGCCAGGCCAGTTCTGGAGCACCACCAACCTGGGCGAGGCCATGCCCGGCGTCGCCAGTCACCTCGGCTGGTCGATCTGGGGTAAGGGATCCGATCTCGGGATCCGGGACTGCTTCGTCCGTCTGGGTGCACTGCCCAAGAGCGAGGTGCGGGTCGACCCGGACCCGAACAAGCGCACCAGCGGCATCTTCTACGGCCGGGCCGCGCTCAACGTGAACTTCTTCTGCGAGATGGGCGGACTGCTCCCGGGCTCGGGGCCGGACATGATCGCGAAGCAGCTGCTCGGCGAGGTTCCGGCCGGGGTGCCGCTGGCGCGCTCCAAGCGCCGCATGGGCCACGTGCTGACGAAGATGCCGCGCGAGATGATCACCATCCGCAAGAACGTCATCAGCCGCGCGAAGCCGATGCACACCTGGTGGGAGTCGATGGTGCCGAAGCTGGCGACCATGGACGAGGCGACCGCGAAGGCCACCCTGGCCGAGGCCGACGACCGGTTCACCGAGGCCATCAAGATCCAGGCCGGTGGCGTGTTCATCGGTGTTCAGGGCGTCTACGACCAGTTGCTTCTGCTGATCAAGAAGGCCGGGCTCGACGCCGCCCAGGCGAACGCGATCACCGCCGGGCAGGGCTCGCATGCCGAGACCGAGATCATCTTCGACCTCTGGCGCCTCGGCAACGACCAGCTCGATCTGGACACCTTCATCAAGCGGCACGGCTACCACGGCCCGGAGGTCGGCGAGATCTCCAGCGTCTCCTGGCGCGAGAACCCGGAGCCGATCAAGCGCCTCGCCGGGCAGTACAAGGGCCGCCCCGACCCGCATGGGCAGGCCGAGGAGCGGGTCCGCGGGCGGATCGCGGCCGAAGCCGACCTGCTGGCCAAGCTGCCGCGCACCAAGCGCGCCGGCGCCAAGCTGGTGCTCAAGATGGCAGTGGCCCGGATCCCGCTGCGCGGCGTGGCCAAGGCGACGTACCTGCAGGTGATGGACATCGCCCGTGGTTCGGCCCGCCGGCTCGGCGACCTGCTGGCCGCGGACGGGCGGATCGCCGACCGCGAGGACATCTTCCTGTTCACGGTGGAGGAACTGACGGCCCCTGCGCTGCCGTCGAACATGCGGGCGATCGCCGACGAACGGCGCGTGCAGCGCGAGGAGTTCAAGCGCCACGACATCCCGACCCACTGGGAGGGCACCCCGACCCCGTTCGAACTGGCCCCGCTCGGGACCGGGAGCGAGGCGGCCTGCGAAGGCAGCGTCGTCCAGGGCATCGGGGCCAGCGGCGGCATCATCGAAGGGCCCGTGCGGATCGTGCACGACCCCGCGTTCAGTGAGATCGAGCCCGACGAGATCTTGGTCTGCGTCACGACCGACCCGTCCTGGGCGGCCGTGCTGTACGTGTCCTCCGCGTTGGTGACGGACATCGGTGGACTGCTCAGTCACGCCGCCGTGGTGGCGCGCGAGATCGGGGTGCCGTGCGTGGTGGGCACGGGCAACGGCACCAAGGTCCTCAAGGACGGCGACGTCGTCCGGGTCGACGGCAACGAGGGCACCATCACCCTCCTCAAGCGAGCGGAGAGCTGAACTGATGGCGGACCAGTGGCCTGCATCGATCCCGGCCGAATGGAAGCCCAAGCCGGAGGACGAGCTGATCCACGTCCCGTGGGGGGATGAGTCGCTGCCCTGGAAGGACACCTTCTTCTTCTCGCTGCGCGACGTGACCCGCAACGCCAACATCGCGATGCACATGACGGTGAGTGGGAACCGGTCCCCGAACACCCGGGTGACCATCGGCGTCGGGCAGGGCAACAACTCGACCCTGCAGACCTGCCGCGAGGACGGGACGCACAACGAGAAGCAGATCGGCAACTCGATGTCGCGCCTGGAGATCGTGAACCTCTCCTGGGACTCCGACCACGAGCTGCGCTGGATCGCCGACCTCGACGAGGTGAGCTTCGACCTCACCGTCAAGGGCAAGCACTTCGCCCCGCTCTGGGACACCATGTTCGAGGGCTACTACGCCAAGGGCTCCAAGGACGGCCTGGCCGGCCAGTTCTACGGCCACGCCGAGCAGATCATCGTCGCCGAGGGCACCATCACCTGGAAGAACGACGGCATCGAGTTGCCCTTCCAGGGCTTCGGCTGGCGCGACCGGGGTTGGGGCCGGCGCAAGACCCAGCTGATGTGGAACACCGGCTGGGACCTGGTTGGTGGCGTGCTCCCGGATGACAGCGTCTTCTCCTTCATTGCGCTCCGCTCGCACGAACTGCCCGAGCCCGCGCCGATGCCGGTGGGCGGCTGGTGGTCGGACGCGACGACGCTCTCGCCGTTGGTCGGCGGTTTCTACCACAAGGAGGCCACCATGGCTCCGCTCGAGTACGAGCTGACCTTCGACTGTGGGCTGACCATCGCGGGCAAGGTCGTCAAGCCCACCGGGCGGATGGCGACCAGCCTGCAGGAGGCCGAATTCGGCGTCCCGGGGATGCCGAACATCACCCCGAACATGATGGACTGGTACGCCCTGATGCGGGATCCGGCCGGCAACGAGTTCGAGATCTTCACCCAGTGCGGCACCATGCACAAGCTCGACGTCTTCAAGAATGGGCAGTTCATCCGGGCCGGTCACCCGCCGGTCCAGCTCGTCACCCGGCCGGGGAACCCGTCGACCTGGACCAACCGGGAGTGACGGAGCCTCAGATCCGATCGGTCGTCTTCGACGTCGGTGGGGTACTGGTGGTCAGCCCGCTCGGTGAGTTCGCCAAGGTGGACACCGAGTACGGGCTGGCCGAGGGCACCGCGATGGGGCTGTTCCGCGGTGGCAGCGAGTTCGTGGAGTGCGAGACCGGTCGAACCTCGTTTGCCGAGTTCAGCGCGGGCGCGGTGGCGGGGGTCGAGGCGGAGCAAGGGATCGCGGTGCCGCCGGAGCGCCTCGGCGTGATGATGACCGCCATCATGGGCGGCGCGGTCCACGCGCCGATGTACGAGCTGGTGCTCGAGCTGAAGGCCGCCGGACTGCAGATCGGGATCCTGTCCAACGTCTACCGGGAGCTGGACGGGTGGCTGCGCGCGGCGTTCCCGCCCGGGACCGTCGACGTGTTCGCGCCGTCCTACGACCTGGGCCTGCGCAAGCCGGAGCCGGCGATCTATGCGCGCCTGATCGAGATGTGCGGGCTACCGCCGGAGCAGATCGTCTTCGTCGATGATTTCGAGGAGAACGTCGCCGGGGCCGGCGCCGCCGGCCTGCACGCGATCCTGTTCAACGGCGAGGACGCGCTGCGCAAGGAACTGCGTGAACTCGGCGTCGACGTCTGAGCGCTGCTCAAACGATGTGGACCGCCGGGGGCGGTCTCCCGGCGGTCCACATCTTTGCGCTGGCGGGCGCGGGTGGCTCGTAGAAGGTGGTGCCGTGCCGCCGGGGGGCCACACCCCGGC